>JBCCRT010000027.1:0-26551 GCA_039201235.1 Planctomycetota bacterium | reverse complement strand
CGGCTCTTCCGGGGGCAGCGCGTGCCACGGCTTGTGGATGTGCCCGTGCACGTACACCACCCGCCCCGCGCACGCCGCCAACTCCCGCCGCAGCGCCTCGGCCTCCCGCAAATCGTGCGACCAGGCGCTCGGCACCCGCGGCGGCAACGAACACGGGTAGTGGCACAGCACCACCAGCCCCTCGCCCCTCGGCACCGCCCGGATCGCCTCGACCGCCCCCCGGAACTGGGTCTTGCCGAGGGCCCCACGCGAAAACACACGGTTCGGCACCGCCGAGTCCAGCGCCAGCAACCGCCAGCCCGGCCGCAGCTCCCGCACGTGCGGAAACGCCGCCGGCATCACCCGCGCCAGGATCGTCTCGATCCGCCGTACCCGCCGACTCCGAAACGTGTACCGATCATGGTTCCCCGGCACCAACACCCCCCCCGGAATCTGGTTCAACAACGGCCCGATGTATTCACGCAGGTCTTCGAACTCACGCTCCAACGACGACGTGCTCACGTCGCCGGAGAACAGAACCAGCTCCGGATCGAGCGCGACCACCCGTTGCATCAACGCCGGCAACAACGCGTGGTTGAACCGGTGCCGCCGGTTGAGCATCAGGTTGCCGTGCGCGAACACCCGCTTACTCAGCAGTCGGCGTGGGTGGACGTCGAGGTCGAAGAGGTGCAGGTCGCCGAGGACGCAGAGCTTCATCGAGGTCCCATCGTGGGCAGCGGCGAGCCGGTAGCCGAAACCTTTGGCTCCAACGCGAACCACTCGACGCGGTGGAACCGCGTGGCGAAGCCCACTACCTGCAAATGCAGTGCGAGGTCATCGAGCTCCGGATCGACCGGCATGTCGTACAGCGTCTTGCCGTCGAACAGGACCTGGCCCCGGCTTCCGACCCGGTAGAACTCGATCGTGTGGCGGGTTTTCCAGGACCAGGCGAGCCAGGGCGCGTCCGTGCTGTGCCGGCCGATCTGGCTGTGACTGCGGACGCCGATGTCGTAAGTCTCTCCCGACCGGTGACGCACGTCGAGGCCCAAGACGTGGGGGCGGCTGGCCCAGAACGATTTGGTGTTCTGGTCGGCCTGGTTCGGTTCTGCGTAGTTCACCAGTCCGACCATGACGGCGTTGATGTAGTCCGGGTGGGCGTCGCCGTGGGGCTTGAACTGGACTTCGACCCGGAGCCCGAAGTCACCCACGGGGTGGGGGCAACGGAGGAAGGCCAAACGGTAGGAGCCGGCACGCGGCGAGCTCTCGAACACCTCGCCGCTTAGGACCGGCTGGTTGAGGCTTTGGGACATGGTGCCGAACTTCCACCGCGTCCCCGGCTCGCAGTCTGACAGCAACGATCGTTCTCCGAGTTCACGGGCGAGCTCGGCGAGCGACGGCTCGCCGGGGTCCCGTTCCAGCGTCTCCATCGCCCGGTGCAGCGCTAACCAGGTCACATACTCCATCGGCTCGACGGCACGGAACGCACCGGGTCGCTCTCGGATCAGCCGGACCGCGGCCTCGGCGTCACCCGCCGCGCGGGCGGCATGAAACTGGTCCGAGTCGGTCGGCCACCAGGGCTCGTCCCGTGAAACACTTCGGATACCCGGAAGCAGCGACCCGGCGGACGCCCAGTCGCCGCGCTGCATCCGGAGTCGGAACGCCAACGCCTTCATCAAGCCATCGACGGGATAGCCGCGGGAGATCGCGTCGGCGAAAGCCGTCTCGGCCAGGTCCAGCTCGTCGATTTGCAGCAGGCACAGCCCCGCGAGCATCACGCCGTCCCAGCGGCGGTCGCGGTTGCCGTAGAGGTGGTACCAACGGCCGAAGATACAACGCGGCTGCACCCACACACCCGGATCGCCGGCGGGCAGGCGGAGGTCGCGGTAGCCGTCGGCGTGGTGCCAGACCCGCAGAACACCGGCTTCCTTGAGATCGGCCAGCCGCCGGTCGCTGGTGATCGCGATCGGTTGGCCGTCGAGCGCGACGAGGGTCTGGCCGCTCCGCAATCCGGCCGCCCTGGCCGCCCCGTCGTTGTCCAGGCCCTTCACCCTCAGCCCGGCGGCCGGCACGTCGTCCTCAACCCACTGCAGAACCGGGGCCCCCCGGAGCCCGGGACCCGGCCGACGAGCGTGACGACCGAGCCAGATCTCTAATTCATCGCGGTACTCGTGTTGGCTCACTGCCACCCGAAACAGCGGCTCGGCCGGAGCCGAAGCCGTCAGAATCGAGCCGACCAAAACCGCGCACAACAACGCGGTACGTCCGCCGGGAAACGGCCATCTCATATGCAGCACCCTTCGGGAACACTCGATCGAGCCACCCTGGCCGGCCCCACCGCTTCCTCCGGCAACGCCGCGTCGCCGCCGACGCCCGGGCCGTCGTGCGTGTAGTAGTCGTCCAACACCGCCCGCCAGTCGTCGGTCGATTTGACCCGGATGAACGCCGACTTGATCGCGTCGGCCTCGGGGTGGTGGCGGCTGAAGCGGATGCCGAACTTCCGCATCATGCGCGACGCCTGGGCCTCCCCGTGCAGGTCGACCGAGAGGCGGAAGTGTTCGAGCAGCACGCCCCGCTGCTGGGCGACGGTCGGCGGGGTCGCGGCGCGGCCGGCCATCAGGGCGTGGGCCTGGGCGAACAGCCAGGGGTTGCCGATGCAGCCGCGGGCGACGCTGACCCAGTCAACCCCGGTCGCGTCGATCATGCGGAAGATGTCGGCCGCGGTCCAGATATCGCCCGAGCCGCCGAGGACGAATCCGGAAAGGGGAAGGCGGAAGTCGGAAGTGCCGGACGCAAGCGGCGGCACAGCGTCTTCTACTTCCGGATTCCGCTTTCCCACTTCCGGATTCCGATACCGCCCCAACCCGAACCGCTCCGCGATGTCCCGCAGTTCCACCCACCGCCCCGGGCCGACGTACTTCTGCTGCACCGTGCGGCAGTGGACCGTCGCCCCGGCGTAGCCGAGGTCGATCGCGGCGGTCAGCACCCGGTCGAAGGCGTCCCGCATCGCCGGGGTCTCGTCGTAGCTCCGCCGCAGCTTGACGGTCAGCGGAAAACTTCCGGGGGCGGCGGCCTTCACGGCCTCCAGGATCGCCACCGCCTCGTCCGGCACGCTCAGCAGGTGGCCGCCGCGGCACTTCTTCTTGATCTTCTTCACCGGGCAGGCGAGGTTGACGTCCACCACGTCGTACCCGAGCCCGACCAGGACCTTCGCCCCCGCCGCGATGTCGTCGGGGTGGCTGCCCATGAGTTGCCCGCAGATCGGATGGTCGCCCCGCGGAACTTCCGCGGCTTTCAAGCCCTTGCCCCCGGCGATCAGGAAACGGTCGAGCATCGCCTCGGTGACGCAGTACGGGCAGCCGTGGGCCCGGGCGACCAGCCGCATCGCCGCGTCGGAGTAACCCGCCAGCCCCGCCTGGTAGAACGGCGCGTCGAGCCGCAGCCCGCCCAGCGTCGGGCCGGCTGACCGCGGTTTAGATTTGGGGTGCGTTGATTCCGGGGGTTTGCCCAAGCTCACTATGGCGGGCATGATAACCCGCCCTTGGCTGCCGCCCCCCTCCGGTTTCTGCTGGCCTGCCTGCTCGCCGCCGCCCCGCCGCTGCTACTGCTCACCGGCTGCGCCGTCCCGCTCACCCTCGGTCAGGAGCAGCAACGCGCCCGCCTCGCCGCCCTCGACTACCCGGCCGACGCTCCCTACGGCCCGGACCTCGACGTCGTCGTCCGCCGCGACGACCGCACCCTTCGGCTCATCAACCGCACCCCCCGACGCTACGCCGACCTGCGGCTCTGGCTCAACCGCCAATACGTCCGCGAACTGCCCGCCATCGAGATCGGGCCCGGCAACCGCTACGACCTCCGCCGCTGGATCAACGAGCACCGCGAGCCGTTCCCCGTCGCCACCCTGCTCGCCCCGGACCGGGCGTTCCCCGTCGTCCTCGCCGAGCTCCACGACCCCGAGCTCAACGTCCGCCACCGCTTGTTGGCTTGGCCCGACCCCCGGAAGTAAGCCCCCCGGATGTAAACCTCCCGGATGTAAACCTCCCGAATTCTCCAACCTCGAGCCCACCCCGCCATGACCCTCGCCGAAGCCTCCGCCGACTCGTCCGTCTTCGACCTCGCACCGATCGAGCTCTACGCCCGCTACCGCAAGCACCTCTGCCGGGCCCCGGGCCTGGGCATCACGCTCGACGTCAGCCGGATGCCCTTCGGCCCGACGTTCTTCCGCGACGCCGAGCCCGCGATCCAGCTCGCCTTCGCCAAGATGAAAGAGCTGGAAAACGGCGCGATCGCCAACCCCGACGAGGACCGCATGGTCGGCCACTACTGGCTCCGCGCCCCCGGCCTCGCCCCCGAGCCCGAGCTGACCCGGGCCATCGCCAAGACCATCGACGATATCAAAGCCTTCGCCGACGCCGTTCACGGCAAGTCCGTCGTCCCCCCTTCCGCCGCGAAGTTCACCGATGTCCTGTCCATCGGCATCGGCGGCAGCGCCCTCGGACCGCAGTTCCTCGCCGACGCCCTGGGCAACCTCAAGCGCCGCGACAAGATGAAGCTGCACTTCATCGACAACACCGACCCCGACGGCACCCGCCGCACCCTCGACGGCCTCGGTGCCCGGCTCAAGTCGACCCTCGTGCTGGTCATCTCCAAATCCGGCAGCACCCCCGAGCCCCGCAACGGCATGATCGAAGCCAAGGCCGCCTTCGACGCCAAGGGCCTCGACTTCGCGAAACAGGCCGTCGCCATCACCGGTCGGGGCAGCCAGCTCGACCAGCAGGCCGAGGCCGAGGGCTGGGTCAAACGCTTCCCCATGTGGGACTGGGTCGGCGGCCGGACGTCGGTCATGGCCACCGTCGGCCTCGTGCCGCTCGCACTGCAGGGCGTCAAGATCGATGACTTCCTCGCGGGGGCGCGCCGCATGGACGAGATCACCCGCGGCACGACGACCAAGAAGAACCCCGCGGCCGTGCTCGCCCTGATGTGGTACCTCGCGACCAACGGCCGCGGCGAGAAGGACATGGTGATCCTGCCCTACAAGGACCGCCTGCTGCTGTTCTCCCGCTACCTCCAGCAACTCGTCATGGAGTCGCTGGGCAAGTCGCACGACCTCGACGGCAACCTCGTCGAGCAGGGCATCGCCGTCTACGGCAACAAGGGTAGCACCGACCAGCACGCCTACGTCCAGCAGCTCCGCGACGGCGTGAACAACTTCTTCGCCACGTTTGTCGTCTGCCTGCAGGACACGGCGACCCCCGGAAAGAACGTCGTCGAAGTCGACGAGGCTTCCGGTGGTGTGACGGCGGGCGACTACTTGAGCGGCTTCTACCAGGGCACCCGCACCGCGCTGTTCGAGAACGGCCGGTCGAGCGTAACGCTGACCTGCGACAAGCTCGACGCGAAAACCGTCGGCGCGTTGATCGCGTTGTACGAGCGGGCCGTCGGCTTCTACGCCACGCTGGTGAACATCAACGCGTACCACCAGCCCGGCGTCGAGGCGGGCAAGAAGGCCGCCGCGGCCGTGCTCGACGTGCAGGCCAAGGCGTTGGCCGCGCTGACCGACACGCCGATGCCCGTCGACGTCGTCGCACAGTCCGTCGGCGACCCCGAGGCCGTCGAGACGATCCACCACGTCCTCGAACACCTCGCCGCCAACCGGCGGGCGAAGAAGAAGGGCTCGGGCTACGTCAAGGCCGACGCGTAACGACCGCGCTTTAAAGCCCGGGGGCGGCCGCCCCCGGGCTTTACACCACTCCCGGTTGTCAGAAGGGCGGGCACACACGCCCCCAACCCGCACCGCTTCGCGGCCGCCGCGGGGGGGGCAAGGCCGGTGTTGTCGCTTCGAACCACCTCGGGGCGTACGTCCCCGGCGGCGGCGCGCGTAACCCTCGGCCGCCGCCGGTGGTTGAAAGTGCAATAACATATCGAGATGCAGGCAACCCCCATTGACCCCGACCCGCCGGCCGAATCCCCCGCGGGTCGGACCACCCCCGACCCGCAGCTGCTGGTTGTGATGGCCGGCCTAGCGGTGCTGATCTGCGCCCTGGTCGCCTACCGCTTCTTCGACACGCCCGACCAGCCGGCGTTCCTGGCGATGTTCGCGGCCGTCCTGCTGGGCGCCCCGGTCGTCTGGAACACGGTCCGCGGCCTGCTGGGCTCGGCCCGCAGCGACCGCCACACCGAGGAGCTGGTGACCATCGCGTTCCTCGCCTCGTTCGCCTCGGCCCGCTACATCGAGGCGGCGTCGATCGCGTTGTTCATGTACGTCGCCTCGCTGATCGTCCACCGTACCGCCGCCGGGGCCCGGCGGACGATCGAATCACTCATGCGTGTCTCGCCGAAGCGGGCCAACCGGCTGACCGACGGCCGGGAGGAGGAGGTCGTCGCCGCGGAGCTGCGGCCCGGCGACGTCGTGATCGTCCGTCCCGGCGACCAGGTGCCCTGCGACGGCCGCGTCCTCGCCGGCGCCAGCGCGCTCGACGAGAAGTACATCACCGGCGAGTCGCACCCCGTCGACAAGGGCGAGGACGACACCGTCTTCGCCGGCAGCATCAACCTCACGGGCGTGCTGGAGATCGCGGTCGAGAAGCCGCTGGCCGAGAGCACGCTGGGCAAGGTGCAGGCGCTGATCCTCGACGCGGCGAACCACAAGACGCCGGTGGCGCAGATGCTCGACCGCTTCTCGGGGTTCTACACGCCGGTGGTGCTCTGCCTCGCCGGGGTGGTGCTGTTCGTGACGCGGGACATGACGCCGGTGATCAGCCTGCTGCTGATCGCCTGCCCGATGGAGATCATCATCTCCGGGCCGCTGGCGACGGTGGCGTCGCTGACCGCGGCGGCGCGGCTGGGGGTGCTGATCAAGAACGTCACGGACATCGAGGTCGCGCAGAAGCTCACCGCGATCGTGTTCGACAAGACCGGGACGCTGACCACGGGCGACCTCGCGGTGACGCGGCTGTTCCCGGCCGACGGGACCGAGCCGGCGGACCTGCTGCGGCTGGCGGCGTCGCTGGAGCAGAACTCGCGGCACCCGGTGGCCCGAGCGGTGCTGGCGGTGGCGGAGCGGGCTCGGGTCGACCCGGGTCCGATCGAAGCGTTCGAGGAGGTCGCGGGCCGAGGCGTGCGGGGCGTGGTGAACGGCCGGGAGGTGCTGGCGGGCCGGGAGTCGTGGGTGCGGGAGTGCGGCGTGTACCTGCCGCCGAATCTGCTGGACGAGGCGGGGGCGATGAGCGTGCTGCTGCTGGCCGAGGGCGGGCGGTGCGTCGGCTGGCTGGGGCTGTCGGACCAGACCCGCGACGGCGCGGCCGACGTCCTCGACGAGCTGCGCGACCTGGGGGTGAAGCGGCGGATCATGGTGACCGGCGACCGGCGGGGGCCGGCGGAGCAGACCGCCGCGGCGCTGGACCTCACCGAGGTCGTGGCCGAGGCGCTGCCGGGCGACAAGCTCGAGATCGTGCGTGAGCTGAAGTCCGCCGGCCACACCGTCGCGGTGATCGGCGACGGGGTCAACGACGGGCCGGCGCTGGCGGCGGCGGACCTGTCGCTGGCGATGGGCGCGGCCGGCTCGGACGTCGCGATCAACGCCGCGTCGATCGCCCTGATGAACAGCCAGCTCAACCGCCTGCCGTTCCTCGTCCGCCTGTCGCGGGCCACCAACCGCGTGATCCGGCAGAACATCGGCTTCGTGCTGTTCTACATCATGGTGATGATCGGGCTGCTGGCGCTGGGGTTCATCACGCCGCTGGTTGCTGCGGTCGCCCACGGCGTGAGCTCGGTCGTGGTCGTCTTCAACTCCGCCCGCCTGATCCGGCAGGGCGAAGACCTGCCCGAGCTCGAGGACCGGCAGCGCGAGCGCGTGGCGACCGCGGGCCGACGCATCCAGACCATGCCGGTGCTGGGCGGCGCGGCCGTGGCGGGCCGTATCGCGGGGTGAGTGCGGCGCAATCGGGAGGTCGAGGCTCCCGCCGAGCCGCCACGTTTCTGCGACACGCGGCTCGGCGGAGCCTCGCGCTCCCATCAAACCCGGCGTTTTCACTTCATGAACCGGTGTCGATCAGCTCTTCCAGCGACGCCTCGTCCAGCGGCTCGCGGCTGAGGACCACCACCACCGGCTCGCCGAGGTACCTGCGGGCCGCGGCGCGGAGGTCTTCGGCGGTCAACGACTCAACTTGCTGCAACAGAGCCCGGCCCGTCAGGTCGTCGACGCCGTAGAGCAGATCGAGCGCTTGGCCGGCGGCGAGGTCGGCGTGGGTCTGCCGGCCGGTGAACTCGTCGGTGAGGACCTTGGCCTTGGCGCGGGCAAGGGTGGCGTCATCGACCAGTTCGGTGCGGGCCCGCACGGCGACCGCGAGGGTGCGGCGTAGGGCCTCTTCGCCGGTCTCGGGCGTGGCGTTGAAGAGCATCGTGAAGTAGCCGGGCGCGAGCCCGGTGACGTTGCCGGCGCTGCTGGCGTAGACCAGGCCCGGGCCGCGGCCGCGGAGCTCCTGCTGGAGCCAGCCGGCGGGGAAGTCGCCGATGACGCGGGAGAGGACCCGCAGCGCGGCGTAGTCGGGGCTGTCGCGGGTGATGCCCGGGCCGTAGCCGACCTGCGCGGCCACGATCGGCTTATCGGTCTGGACGAGGGAGAGGCCGGGTGTGGGGGGGGCGGGCGTCGGGGGCTCGGCGTCGGCGGCCCCGGCCGGGAGCGACCCGAACAACGACTCGACCACGGCGAAGGCGGCCTCGGGCCCGACGTCGCCGACGACCGCCAGCACCGACCGCGACGCGGCGAGCCGGCTCTCGTAGAACGACCGCAACTCCTCGGCGGTCAACTCAGCCACGACGTCCTTGCGGCCGAGCGGCAGCTGCGACCACGGGTGGTCGCCGTAGTACGCCTGTCGGAACTCGGCCCGCAGCTCGCCGGACCAGCGGTCGGTCGCGCGGTCGATCGCGGCGAGCAGGCGGGGGCGGACGGTGTCCCACTGGTCCGGGTCGAACGCGGGTTGCGTCACGACCTCGGCCATCAGCGCGGCGACCTCGGTCCAGTTCTCGCTGAGTGCCGTCGCGGTGACGTAGCCGGTGTTGTTGCCGCTGCCGACGCCGAGCGTCGCGCCCAGGTCGTCGATCGTCTCGGCCAGTTCGTCGGCCGAGCGCTGCGTCGTGCCGCGGCGGAGCATGGCGTAGGCGGCGTTGGCCACGCCCTCACGGCCCGGCTCCTCGGCGAGCAGGCCGCCGCGGGTGTAGAGCTGCATCGCCACGGCGGGGGCGACGGTGCTGCGCTGGACGATGACGGTCAGCCCGTTGCCGAGCTTACGGACCTGCGGCTCGCCCGAGGTGACGGGCTCGGCAGCGGCGGTTTCGGTGGCGGCCGCGAGACGCGACAGCAGCACTGCGTTATCGAGGTCGACGGGCTCCACCGGGCCGCCGTCGGAGTCGTGCGTGTCGGGCCGGGTGCGGGGGGCGATCGCCTCGCCGTCGCCGATCGGCTCGAGGCGGACGACCGAGGCGTCGTCGGGGTCGAGGAGGGCCACCGCCGCGGCGGTGAGGTCGGCGGGCGTGAGCCGCTGGATCGCGTCGGCGTACTTGATCGAATAGTCGGGGTCGCCCGCGGCGATGACGTCCCGTGCCAGCCGGCCCGCGACGGCGGCGGCGGACTGGCCCGACTTGAGCACGCGGGCCCGGGTCCGGCGTTTGACGCGGTCCAGCTCGGCGTCGGTTACCGGCTCGAGCCGCAACCGATCGAGCTGCGCCTCGACCGCTTCACGCACCGCCGCGGCGGCGTCGGGGTCGGCCAGCTCGTAGTCGATCCCGAAGAAGCCCTCGCCCCAGTGGGCCGAGAAGTTGTACGCGTCGATCGCGGTGACGAGTTGCCGCTCGTCGCGCAGCTCGCGCACGAGGCGGGACGACTCGCCCCCGCCCAGCACGCCGGCGAGCACGTCGAGCGCGAAATCGTGCTCGGCCCCGAGGCGGACGCCCGGCCAGAACAGCCGGACCCGCGGCCGGCTGATCGCGGCGACGCCCGTGACCTCGACCGGTTCCGGCTCGCCCACCGGCAGGGGGAACGACAGGTCGGGCAGCTCCTGCGGCTGGGCGTCGCCCCAGAGATCGGCGAGTTGACGGATCACTGCGTCCGGGTCGATATCGCCGACTACGAGGAACACCAAGTTGTTGGGCGCGTACATCCGCCGGTAGAACGCGGCGAGTTCGTCGCGCGTCACGTCCAGGAACTCGTCGAGGTAGCCGATCGTCGGGTGGGCCCCCGGGTGGCTCGGCGTGGCGGCGTAGCGGGCCTCCTGCGTGAGCTTCCACTGGATCCGGCCCGGGTCGCCCTGGCCCATCGAGAACTCGCTCTGGATCACCTGCCGCTCGCGCTCGAACTCGCGCTCGCTCACCACGTTGTTGCGCATCCAGTCCGACAACAGGTCGACCGCCTCGGCGGTGTGCGGCGTGGTCGTCGTGATGTAGTAGCGCACCGTGTCGAGGCTCGTCGCCGCGTTGGTGGCGGCGCCCATCCGGCCCAGCGCCGCGGTCGACTGCTCTTCCGTGCGGTTCGTGGTGCTGCCGCCGGAGACCAGGTGCTCGAGGAAGTGCGACAGCCCGGCCCCGACGTGCTCCTGTTCGTAGAGCGAACCGGTCTTCACCCACGCCTGGGCCGTGACTACCGGGGCGGTGGGCAGGTCTTGCGCGATCAGGATCATGCGGTTGGGCAGCGCGGCGATGACGCGGTCGTCGCGACGCTGCAGCACGGTGTAGGCCGGTTCGTCGGCAGTCGGTTCCGCGGCTTCGGCCGTCAACGACGTCGTCTCTTTCAACAACAACTCACCCTCCTGACAACCGATCAACCCCAAAATCCAGAGCGGCAGCGACGCCCCGGCGATCCAGCCATACGCGGCACGTTTCATCGGCGGACTCCTTCCCGGCAGCGGGCCAAACCCGCAGTGTAAACCGCCGGCGGGCGGCGCGGCGGGATACGATCGACGATGCAAGCCACCTTTCGACTTCGTGCCGCCGTCATCACCTCTACCGCCCTTCTGGTTCCCGTGTCGTCCGCCGACGTGGGCGAGACCGACACCCCCCGTGAAACCATGGTCGTCCAGGCCAACCTCCCCGATGGCTACCCGATGCCCGGCCCGCCCGGCGAGGTGAGGCTCAAAGAGTTTCCCCCCTACCGCCTCGCCCGCGCCGAGGGGCCCGACGCCTTCGGCCAGCTCTTCCGCCATATCACCACGCATGGCATCCCCATGACCGCCCCGGTCGAGATGACCTTGGCCCCCGCCCCCGGAAGTGACAACCCCGACGACGACGAGCAACTCAGGCGCCTGGACATGGCCTTCCTCTACCACGACCCCGACGTCGGCGAGCCCGGCCCCGACGGCACCGTCGAGGTCCTCGACATGCCCGCGCTCACCGCCCTGAGCTACGGCTTCTTCGGCCGACCCACCCCGGAAGCCCTCGGCAGTGCCGTCGCCCGCCTCCACGCCGACCTCGCCGACCGCCCCGGCTTCACCGCCGCCGGCCCGCCCCGCCTCGCCGGTTACAACGGCCCATCCGTCCCCGAGCCCCGCCGCTACTACGAGGTCCAGCTCCCGGTCACTTCACCCCCGGAATCACCCCCAACCGATGAAGAAGCCGACCCGCCGCCGTCTCGTTGACAGCCCCCACCCCCCGCCCGACAATCCGCGGCTCGACGCCACCGTAGCTCAGTTGGTAGAGCAGAGCTTTCGTAAAGCTCAGGTCGCTGGTTCAAGTCCAGTCGGTGGCTTCCCCCCCCCGGAAATTTTCACTGTGCGTCCGGGGGGATGATGCGGATGGGGCTACGTCGTAGGGTTTTGATCTCCCCACCCCGGAGTTAAACTTCCGGGGGTGCCACCTTAGCTCAGCTGGTAGAGCAGCGGTTTTGTAAACCGCAGGTCGCCGGTTCGATCCCGGCAGGTGGCTTTGGTAGGGATTGGGGTTGAGGTTTGAGGTGCGCAAGACGTTCATACACCGACGGCGTCGGGGGTAAGCTGGGCTTCGATCATGCCGCGGTAGGTGCCGTGGGCCGCCATGAGCTGGTCGTGGGTGCCGCGTTCGAGGACGCGACCGCGGGAGAGCACGAGGATCTGGTCGGCAGGGGTGATGGTGCTGAGGCGGTGGGCGATGACGAAGCAGGTGCGGCCGCGCATCAGCTCTTCCAGTGATGACTGGATGAGGCGTTCGCTGTGGGTGTCGAGGCTGGAAGTCGCCTCGTCGAGGATGAGGATACGGGGGGCGGCGAGGATCGCCCGGGCGATGGCGAGGCGTTGGCGCTGCCCGCCGGAGAGGCGGACGCCGCGCTCGCCGACGACGGTGTCGTAGCCCAGCTCGAAGCGCTCGATGAACTCGGCGGCGTTGGCCCGCTGCGCCGCGTCTTCGACGGCGGCGCGCAGCTCCCCAGAGTCTCGGCCGGCAAACTTCCGGGGGCCGATGGCGTAGGCGATGTTGTCGGCGACGGTGCCGTCGAAGAGGAACACGTCCTGCTCGACGACGCCGAGGGTGCGGCGGTAGGCCTCGACGTCGAGGCGGCGGAGGTCGGTGCCGTCGAGCGTGACGCGGCCGGCGGTGGGGTCGTAGAAACGGGCGACGAGGTTGCAGAGGGTGGACTTGCCCGCGCCGCTGGGGCCGACCAGGGCGACGGTCTGACCGGGCTCGGCGTCTAGGCTCACGTCATGCAGCACGTCGGTCTCGCTGCCGGGGTAGCGGAAGCTCACGCGGTCGAACACGACGCGTCCCGCGACGTCGGCCGGGGCAAGGCGGACCGCATCCGCCGGCGGCGGCATCTCGCGGGGCTCGTCGAGCAGGTCGAGGGTTCGGTCCAGCGCGGCGAGGTCGTTCTGCAGCGTCGTGGCGGTCGCCGCGAGCAGGGCGATCGGCCCGAGCAGCGCGGCGAGGTAGCCGAGGAACACGACCAGGTCGCCGATGGTCAACGCCGCGCCGGGGTCGAGCAGCCCGTCCGCCATCGCGGCGCGGTCGGCGAGGATGCGCAGGGCCCCGTACAACAGCAGCGCCGCCGAGGCGACGGGGATGATCAGCGCCCAGGCGGTATCGACGCCGCGCATCCACCACCAGGTGTGCAGCTCCTGGCGGATCATGGTGTGGTTGCCCGCGACGAACCGCCCCGCCTCGGCCCGCTGCCGGCCGAAGGCGCGGACGACCCGCATCCCGCCGAAGACCTCGGTCGCGTGGCCGTCGATCACCTCGCGGGTCCGCCGCACGTCGCGGAACATCGGCCGGATCCGCGCGATCCAGGTGCGGTGCGTGAGCCAGACGATCGGCAGGATGCACGCCCCGCCCAGCAGCAGCCGGCCGTCGATCGTCGCCAGGATCAGCAGCGTGCCGGCGAACTGGATCACCGCCCGCAGCGGGTTGTAGACCATCCCGAACACCAGCCCGCCGACGGCCCCCGCGTCGTCGCGCAGCACGCCCGCCACCCCGCCGGACTTCAGTTCGTAGACCCGCGGCAGCGGCAACCGGGCGGCCTGCGCGAAGGCCCGCTTGCGCACGTCCGACTGCAGCCGCTTACCGATCCGCGTCGCATGCCACCGGCCCCACAGCCCGACCAGCACCGACACGACCGTGAGCAGCAGCGTTACCACGACCACGCCAAACAGCAATGTGCGCTGCGTGTCTGCGGCAGCGGGCAGCAGATTGATGATCCATTCCGGGGGCGGCACGTCGCCCAGCACGCTGTCCACCACCAGCTTCGGGGCGTAGAGCGGCACCAGCGCGATCAGGGTCGATAGCGTCAGCGATACGCAGGCCAACCCCAGGATCAGCCGGTGCCCGCGGAGCAGCCCCCAGAACGCCCTCAGCAGCGCGGCGAAGCCCCGGCTACGCTGGATCGGCCGGCCCCGGTTGTCGCGGGGGACCGGGTCGTCTCGCAGTTGGCGTTTGCGTTGCCGGTACGCGGCGTATCGTTGGCGGCTGGAAGCGGATCGGACCATTCAATCAAGACTCTAGCCCGATGCCCCAGCCCGCACCCGAGACCGGACCCGACACCGCCGAGCACGCCCGCCTGCGAGAAGAGGCGGCGCGGGAGAAGAACTGGAAGCGGTGGGGCCCGTACCTGGCCGAGCGGCAGTGGGGCACGGTGCGGGAGGACTACTCGGCCGACGGCGACTGCTGGAACTTTTTTCCGCACGACCACGCGCGCAGCCGGGCCTACCGTTGGGGCGAGGACGGGCTGCTGGGCTTCTGCGACCGCCAGTGCCGGCTGTGCCTGTCGGTGGCGTTGTGGAACGGCAAAGACACAATCTTGAAAGAACGCTTGTTCGGCCTCACCGGGCCCGAGGGCAATCATGCCGAGGACGTCAAAGAGCAGTACTGGTACCTCGACTCGACGCCGACGCACAGCTACGCCCGGGCGGCGTACCGCTACCCGCAGGCGGCGTTCCCGTACGACGAGCTCGTGGCCGAGAACGCACGGCGGACCAAACAAGACCTCGAGTACGAGCTCGCGGATACCGGCGTGTTCGACGACGACCGCTACTTCGACGTCGTGGCCGAGTACGCCAAGGCCGATGACAATGACGTGTTGATGCGGGTGAGCGTGACGAACCACGGGCCCGAGGCCGCGTCGCTGCACGTGCTGCCGACGCTGTGGTTCCGCAACACCTGGGTGTGGGGCTGCGAGCACGAGGGCTGCTCGATGCGGCCGGACCTGCGGATCGACCCGCAGACCCCTAGCGTGGTGCGGACCGATCACGAGACGCTCGGCCGATTCACCTGGACGGCGGGCGAACACCCCGACACCGATACACCTCCGGACCTCTGGTTCACGGAGAACCTCACCAACACCGAGACACTCTTCGGTACTCCCAGCCTCGGCCGCTACACCAAGGACGCCTTCGACCGCCGGTTGGTCCGCGGTCAAGCCGACGCTACGAACCCTCGGGCGTTCGGGACCAAGGCCGCCGCGGTATACGAATTGATCTTGCAACCCTGTGAGACCAAAACGTTGCGGACGCGGCTGTTTCAAACGCCCGAAGGAGCCACCTCCTCACCGTCCGAGCTCGTGAAGCCCGACGCCTTCGACGCCGTATTCACGGACCGCCTCGCCGAGGCCGACGCGTTCTACGACGTCGTCATCCCGGGCCACGTCCCCGACGACCAGCGCAACGTCTCGCGCCAGGCGTACGCCGGGCTGCTCTGGACCAAGCAGTTCTACCACTACATCATCGAGGCCTGGCTCGGCGGCGACCCGAAGACACCGCCACCACCGGAAGACCGCAAGGACGGCCGCAACCACGACTGGCCGCACCTGTTTGCCCGCGACATCCTGTCGATGCCCGACAAGTGGGAGTACCCGTGGTTCGCCGCGTGGGACACCGCGTTCCACATGATCCCGTTCTGCCGGGTCGATCCGCAGTTCGCCAAGGACCAGCTCGAGCTGTTCCTGCGCGAGTGGTACCTGCACCCCAACGGGCAGATCCCCGCCTACGAGTTCGCGTTCGGCGACGTGAACCCGCCGGTCCACGCCTGGGCGGTGTGGCGGGTCTACAAGATGACCGCGCCGCGCGGGCGGCGTGATCGCCGGTTCCTCGCGTCGTGTTTCCAGAAGCTGCTGCTGAACTTCACCTGGTGGGTCAACCGCAAGGACCCCAGCGGCAACCACCTGTTCGCCGGAGGTTTTCTGGGGCTGGACAACATCGGCGTGTTCGACCGCAGCCGGCCGCTGCCGGGCGGGCAGAACCTGATCCAGGCCGACGCCACGGCGTGGATGGCGTTCTACTGCAACACCATGCTGTCGATGGCGCTCGAGCTGGCGGACACCGACCGCGACGTGCCCGAGGCGCGGGCGTACGCCGACATGGCCAGCAAGTTCTTCGAGCACTTCGTCGCCATCGCCGACGCGATTAACGGCCTCGGCGGCGACGGGCTGTGGGACGAAGGCGACGGCATCTACTACGACCAGTTGCAGCAGCCGGACGGCAAAGAAAGTACGCCGCTCAAAGTTCGGTCGCTCGTCGGGCTCATGCCGCTGATCGCGGCCGAGGTGTTCCCCCGCCCGCGGATCGACCGGCTGCCGGGCTTCCGCAAACGCATGGACTGGTTTCTTAAGAACCGCCCCGAGCTTGCGGGACGCATCGCGTTCATGGACGCCGACTGCGACGACGAGCCCGACCGCGAGGACCTGCTGCTGCTCGCCCTGCCGTCGCGCGACCGGCTGCGCCGTGTCATCGAATACCTGCTCGACGAGGACGAGTTCCTCGGGCCCTACGGCGTCCGCTCGGTGTCGAAGCACCACGAAGGCCACCCCTTCACCCTCCACCTCGACGGGCAGGCGATGAGCGTCGCCTACACCCCCGGCGAGTCCGACACCCACATGTTCGGCGGCAACTCGAACTGGCGCGGACCCGTCTGGTTCCCTATCAACTACCTCCTGGTCGAAGCGCTGCAGCGCTACCACCACTTCTACGGCGACACCTTCACCGTCGAGTGCCCGACCGGCTCGGGGAACCACGTCACCCTCGACGTGGCCGCCCGCGAGATCGAGCGGCGGCTGATCCGGCTCTGCCCGGCCGACGACGCGGGGCGGGTGCTGTTCTACGAGTACTTCCACGGCGACACCGGCCGCGGCCTCGGCGCGTCGCACCAGACCGGCTGGACCGCCCTCGTCGCCCGCTGCATCGAAGACCTGCCTGCCGGCGGGTAGCAAGCGGACCTGTCCGCCCGTCGACTACGCGTCCAACGCGTCGGCGATCCGCAGGATGTCCCGGGCCCAGACCGTCCAGTTCAGCCGCGTCTCGTACTTCTTCCGCGCCGCCAGCGACATCGCCCGGTACCGCGGCCGGTCGGCCCACAACGCCGCGATCCGCTCGGCCCACGCCGCGGGCCCGGCCTCCAGCGGCAGCAGCTCGCCGGTGACCCCCGGCTCGACGATCGCCGGGATCCCCCCCGTGTCGGTGCTCACCGGCGGCAGCCCGTAGGCCGACGCCTCGACCAGCGCCACCCCGAAGCACTCGGCCCGCGTCGGCAGCACGAACAAGTGACACCGAGACAGCAGGTCGTCGAACGCGGCCCGGCCGGCGGCCTTCGCCTTGTCGAAAAACCCTTCGTAGACCACGCCCTCCGGCAGCGCTCGCGGCGGCGCGGTGCCGACGATGTGCAGCACCGCGTCCACCCCCGTCTCCCGCAGGTGCGTGAGTGCCTCGACGGCGATGTCGCCGCCCTTGCGCTGCCAGTACTTGCCGATGTAGAGCAGCCGCAGCGGGCCGTCGAGGCCGCGGCCGGCGATCGTTTCCGGGGGCAGGCCGTCGCCGGCGATGTTGGCGCCGAAGGGCACGACGTGGACCTTGGCCGGGTCCGCGTCGTAGTGCTCGACCGCGGACGCGGCGGCCCAGCCCGAGGCGTAGACCGCGGCGTCGGCCCGACGCAGGGCCCGCCGCTCGACCTCTTCGCTCTGGTGGAACGCCGCGGCGTCGTCCGGCCCGCCGTGGGTGGCGTAGTAGCCGCGGAGCAGGCGGGGCGTCGAGTCGGAGTAAGTGATGACCCGGGCGTCGCCGTCGAAGCGGGCGACCAGGCCGGTGGCGATCGGGGCGTAGACCACCCGCGTGCCGTGCCGCCGCAGGTCGTCGCGGATCAGCCGCAGGTGCGCCGCGGCGTTGTACCGCTCACGCGCCACCGGCAGCCGCAGGCGACGTCGTACCCGGTCGACCCGGCGACGCCACGGCCGGACCCGCACCGCGGCGTGCCCGATCAGCGGCATCGGGCCGCCGTGCTCGGCCTCGAGGTGCCGCAGCATCGCGTGGTGGATGCCCGAATAGGTGTCGACCCGCGTCGGGTCCCCGGCGCACAGGAAACCCAGGCGGCGGTCGGCGGCGGCGGTCGGCGGGGTGTCTTCCGGGGTGTCTTGCATCGAGCGATCGGCGGGCATCGGGCGGGCCGGCGGCATGCTACCAACCCGCCCCATTCGCGGCCGGTTTATCGGACCGAGCCGGAATCCGCTGGGTTTCTCCGCTGGACAGGGTATGCTTGAACGCCGGTCAGAAATCCCCCGATGTCCACCCTGCCCCCCACCCAGCCCGACCTCGGCCGCCTCGCGTCCCGCCTCGGGCGCCACGGCGATGACCCGATCCGCACGACCGATGCGGCCGCACCCGCCCTCCGGCTCGTCGGCGACACCGGCAACGCAACGGCCGCGGCCCCCTCCGACCATACCCTCTCGGGCATCGGCGACCCGCGCTGGGTCCTGGCCGTCCGCACCGCCGAGCAACTCGAAGGCAGCGTCCTGACGCCGGAAAAACGGGACAGCCTGCTACGGCTGGGCCAAGGCTTCGGCCTCGGGGTGTTCGACGCCAACCTCGTGATCGCCATCGTCCAGGACCAGGCCCGCCGCGGATACGCCCCGGCCCACTGCCCCGCCGCCGCCGAGCCGCAGCTCCGCCTCGTCCCGCCGCCCCGACCGCAGCGCTGGATGACCGGACCCCGCACCCTCCTGATCGCCGGCATCATCGCCGGCTTCGTCGCCCTCGAGCTGGTCGTCCTCGCCTGGGTCTTCTGAGACCACCACCGAGGCCCATCGCCCTCAGCCGTCCCCGCCCTTCTTGGGCTTGGGTTTTTCTTTCGCCGTCTTCGCCTCGGCCTTCTTCGGCTTCTCCGCGGCCTTCGGCGTCTCGGGCTTCGACTCCTTATTGTCACCTCCCGACTTCTCGCCCAGCCCGTCCGCCTTCGCGTCCTTCTCATAACTCTCCGAACGGTAATCCGTCTCGTAGAACCCGCCGCCCTTAAAGATCACCCCCGCCCCCGTCCCGATCAGCCGCCGCAGCTTCGGCTTCCCGCAGGCCGGGCACTTCCGCAGCACCTTCGCGGTCATCGACTGGAACTCCTCGGCCGTGTAATCGCAAACATCGCAAATGTAGTCGTAAGTGGGCATGTCGTTCTTGTAAGAGGTATGGATAGCTGCGACGCAACGCGTCGCTGACGAACAATTTTAACCGAACCCCGCCGTCAGTCCCCCCGCCCCGAAGCCGCTCGCGTCGCCAGCGTCTCCACCCGCGCCAGCGTCCGCTGCGCCTGCACCCGCAGCACCGCGTACGGCACCAGCGTCACCAGCGTCACCACCAGCCCCGCCGCCGTCGTGATCAGCGCCTCGCCGATGCCCCGGCCCACCAACGCCGGGTCCCGGCTGCCCGCCGCCTCGCCCAGGATCGCGAAGCTGTCGATGATCCCCAGCACCGTCCCCAGGATCCCCAGCATCGGCGCGGCCGTGATCACCGTCGACAGCGTCGGCAAAAACCGCTCCACCCGCCGCCGCGCCGCCTCCACCGCGTCGTCCACCCCCGGAACGCCCCCCGGAACACCCCCCGGCTCGCCCATCACTTCACGCACCGCCGTGCTGTACACCGACCCGTCGCCTTCGGCCAACGCCGCCGCCTCCGCCCGCCGGCCCGCCCGCAGGTGTCCCGCCATCGCCGCCGCCTTCCGCCGCCCCGCCGCCCCGTTGGTCCGCGCGAAAAACACCAGCCGCTCGATCGAAAGCGTCAGCGACAGCACGCTCAGACCCAGCAGCGGCCACATCACCACCCCGCCCCGTCGGATCAGGTCGGACACGTCCCCGAACCAGCCTGCAACCTCGGCCAAAAGCATCGCGGCAGGATAGCAGAGCCTCGCCTGCCGGCCGGGGTGGGTTACACTCACCCACGCGGCTTCGATGTTGCCGTACGAACCCGCCCCGAGGTGCCGGCCGATGCCCGACCCCACACCGCCCAAGCCCCGCCCCGACGACGAGCCGGACGTCTACGAACTCGCCGACGAACCCCCGGAAATCGCCCCTCCAAAAACCGAGCCGTCTGCCGCAGCGGTTCCGGGGGAGAGTCCGGGGGACGAGCCCGACACGATCCCGTTGTCGGACGTTGACGACGGGCCGGAAATCCGCGACCCGCGCGCCGCCGGGACCGCCGCGCGTCCCGAGAAGCGGCCGGCCAACCTCGACCCCACCCCGGACGAAAACGACGCCCCGGTCGAGCCCGTCGAGGTCAGCCCCGCCCGCGCCCAGGCCAACCGCGAACAGCAGCGCATCCGCGCCGCCGCCGAGCTCGCCGAGGCCGAGGCCCGACGCAAGAAAGTCATCCTCACCCTCGTCGCCGCCTTCGTCGGCGTCGGCGTGGTCGGCTACGTCGTCCTGCGTCTATTCCTCTGAACCCGCGCCGTCGGCTTCGATTACGCTGACCGTCTGCATCACGTCGCCGCCGCGGATCGCGTCGACCACGTCCTGGCCTTCGGTCACGTAGCCGAACACCGCGTGCCGGCCGTCGAGCCACGGCGTCGGGCCGTGCGTGATGAAGAACTGGCTGCCGTTGGTGTTCGGCCCGGCGTTGGCCATCGACAGCGTGCCCGCCCGATCGTGCTTCTGTTGCAACGCCGACGCCTCGTCGTCGAACTTGTAGCCCGGCCCGCCCCGGCCCGTGCCCGTCGGGTCGCCGCCCTGCACCATGAAGTCCGGGATCACGCGGTGAAACGTCAGCCCGTCGTAATACCCCTGGTCCGCCAGCTTCCGGAAATTCGTCACCGTCAGCGGCGCATCGCGTTCCAGCAGGTCGAGACGGATCACCCCGCGGTTCGTCTCGATCACGGCCTCGAGGTCCGGCGGCACGGCTTCGGCCGCCACGTCGTCCTCCGCCGGCGGCACGGTCGGCTCGCAGCCGGCCACCGACAACAACACGACGCCCAGCACCGCCACCGTCAGCATCAGTCGGATCAAGATCAACGCGCGCTCCTGCGTCTGGCCGGGCAAACCGTGATTCATGACCGACCGTAGGCCCCGGCTCGGCCCCGCGGTCGGTGCTTCACATCAGCGTTAGAATCGGCCCGATGCCCCCGGTAGCTCCAGCCGACGACCCCACCCTCTACCTCATCGACGGCCACGCCCAGATGTTCCGTGCCTACCACGCCATCCGGGGTGGCATGACCAGCCCCGTCACCGGCGAACCGACCAACGCCACCTTCGCCTTCGCCGGCCTGCTGCTCAAGCTCTTCACGCAGTACAAGCCGACCCACGTCGCGATGGCGATCGACAGCGACGACCGCGCCACCTTCCGCCACGAATTCTTCCCCGAGTACAAGGCCAACCGCGGCGCGCCGCCCGACGACTTCAAGCCCCAGATCCCCCGCATGCTCGAGGTCGCCCGGCTCATGGGCATCCCCGTCCTCGAAGTCCCCGGCGACGAGGCCGACGACATCATGGCCACCCTCGCGGTGCGTCTCACGTCAACGGACGACGACCTGCGCGTCCGCCTCGTCGCCAAGGACAAGGACCTCGAACAGGTCCTCTCCGACCGCGTCACCCTCTTCGACGCCCACACCGACGAAGAGCTCACCGTCGACAAACTCAAAGACAAACGCGGCATCACCCCGCCGCAGGTCATCGACTACCAAACCCTCATCGGCGACAGCACGGACAACGTCCCCGGCGTCCCCGGTATCGGCCCCAAGACCGCCGCCAAGCTGATCGACCGCTTCGGCACCGTCGCCGAGCTGATCGAGAACCTCGACCAGCTCAAGGGCAAGCAGCGCGAGAACCTGCAGGCCGCCGTTGACGGCGGCGACATCGACCTCACCCGCCGGCTGGTCACGCTCAAGCTCGACTCGGCCATCGACTTCGACCTCGCCGACGCGGAGACCGGCCCGATCGACGCCGCCGGCCTCGACACGCTCTTCGAACAACTCGGCTTCAACCGCCACCGCGCCGACCTCAAAAAGTTGGTCGCCCCCCCGGAACCGCCAAAGGCAACGACCCAGCAAAAGACGACTTCCGGGGGGGGCGGGTTATTCGATATGACTGCGGACGACGACGACGGCGAGACCACCCCACCCCTCGACGAGGTCGACGGCGACTACTCGGCCATTACCACCGCTGACCAGCTCGCCGACCTCGTCGCCACCCTCAAGCGACAGAAACGCTTCGCCATCGACACCGAGACCGTCGGCCTCGGCCACACCGCCGAGCTCTGCGGCGTCTGCCTGTCGTGGGGGGTCGGCCGCGGGGTGTACGTCCCCGTCAAATCCCCCGAGCCCGACCGCCACCTCGACGCCGACACCGTGCTCGAGGCGCTCGACCCGGTGCTGCGTGACCCGGGGGTCGAGAAGATCGGCCACAACCTCAAATACGACTGGCTCGTACTGCGCCACGCCGGGGCCGAGCTCGCCGGGCCGACGTTCGACACGATGGTGGCCGCGTTCCTCTGCAACTGCCCCGGCATCGGGCTCGACCACCTCGCGCTCTCCGAGTTCGGCCGGACGATGATCCCGATCACCCGGCTCATCGGCCCCAAGCCCCGCCGCAAGGCCGACCCGCAACAGAAAACGATGGACCAGGTGTCGCTGGACCTCTGCACCGCCTACGCGGCGGAAGACGCCGACGTCACGCTCCGGCTCTACGAAACCTTGAAGCCCCGCCTCGACGAGCTGGGCGTCGCCGACCTCGCCGCCGACGTCGAGATGCCGCTGGTCGCCGTGCTGGTCGACATGGAGAGCCACGGCATCCGCGTCGAGCCGGACGAGCTCGAACGACAGAAGGCCGAGCTGCAGGTCCGCATCGACCAACTACGTGACGAAATCCTCGACGCCGCCCGCGTCGACTTCAACCCCGACAGCCCGAAACAGCTCGGCGACGTGCTGTTCAACCAGCTCGGCTTCCCCGTGCAGCGTAAGACCAAGACCGGCTACTCGACCGACGCCGAGGTCCTGGAAAAACTCGCCGATCTTTCCGACGGTGAACTCGGCAAAGTCCCCGAACACGCCCGGCCGATCCCGAAGCTCATCGTCGAGTACCGGATGCTCACGAAGCTGGTCGGCACGTACTTCGGCAACCTCGTCGAGGCGATCGCCCCGGAAGACCAGCGGGTCCACGCGAGCTTTCACCAGACGGGCGCGGCGACGGGCCGGCTGTCGTCGTCGAACCCGAACCTCCAGAACATCCCGATCCGCACCGAGGTCGGCCGGCAGATCCGCCGCGCCTTCGTCGCCGCCCCCGGAAGTGTCCTGGTCAGTGCCGACTACTCGCAGATCGAATTGCGGATGCTCGCGCACCTCTCCGACGACCCCGCGCTCATCGAAGCCTTCCGGGGAGACCAGGACATCCATACTGCCGTCGCCGCGCAGGTGTTCACCGTCGCCCCGGAAGACGTCACCGGCGAGCAGCGCGGCCACGCCAAGACGATCAACTTCGGCATCATCTACGGCGTCACACCCTTCGGCCTCGCCCGCCGCATCGAGGGCCTGGACCTCGACGGCGCGACCAAGCTCATCGACGATTACAAGACCACCTACGCCGGGATCGACCGCTTCCTCGCCGCGTGCGTCGAGCAGGCGACGGCCGAGGGCTACGTCACCACGATCCTCGGCCGACGCCGCCCGATCGAGCAGGTCCAGGCCCGCAACCCGCAGCAGCGGGCGCTGGGCGAACGCCTCGCGATCAACTCGGTCGTGCAGGGCAGCGCGGCCGACCTGATCAAGCTCGCGATGGTGAACCTGCACCGCCGGCTTAAAGATGACGACGTGCCGGCGAAGATGCTGCTGCAGATCCACGACGAGCTGGTGCTGGAGTGCCCCGAGGCCGAAGCGGACGCCGTCGCGGCGTTGGTGACCGACGCGATGGAAAACGCGATGTCGCTGAAGGTGCCGCTTAAGGTCGAACCGGGGATCGGGACCGACTGGTTCGCGGGGTAGCCAGCCCCGCAGAAAATAGCCGATCAGAGCGGTCGTTTCTTCGACGTAGGCGGTGGTTAACCGGAGTGCTTCGACATTCGGCACTAGGTCAGACAGCAGTGCCAACGTGTCATCGGTCGAAAAATCGCTGCCGTAAAAGTTCGTTGGCCAAGCCACAACCTGTAGATCACCTTCTTCAAAGGTGAGGGCAGCGCGGCGCATCGTCAATGCTGGAGCCACGATCGCCACGCGGTTGGAATTCAGTTGACTTGTCCCGTCGCCATCGAGCTGCCCCCGCTCTTCTAGCAGATCTTGCGCATCCTTCATCGCCTCGCGCGCATTGAGCCCATTGCGGTTGACACTGATTGCAGCATCGGGCACACCGTTGTTGATCAGCACTTGACGAAGCACTTGTTCTTTTTGCGTTCTGCGTTCTGAGTTGCCGACCACTGGCCCCGCCGTCACCATGACAAAGGGAGCGCCACCCGCTTGCTGCACGCGGCCATACAGCCGCGAGGCACTGTCTAATCGCGAGAGCAGAATGGGACTTAAGCTCGCTGCTGGACTGGGAGTAACCGTATTTTCAATCCGGCTGGAGAGCTCCGCCGGGGTGCGGACGGCATCCATATTATCGCCCAACACCACGAGCCCCACAATTTGACCCAGAGGGGCTGCTTCGGGTATGTCGGCAGGGCAAACATCCTGACAAATGCCCTGCTGCTCCGCGTAGGCTCGCTGCACCGATTGCTCAGCCTGATTCACAAGCACCCGCGCCACTAGAGGTAGACTCGACACGACTAAAATCACGAAGGCGATCGCCACCCACTGACCATTGATTTTCTTAAAGCCGTTTTCGAAGGAGACGTCTCTAAACGAGAAGAGCAAGATCGTAATCGTTGCCCCCAAAGGGCTTAACGGAAAAGAAATGATGCGCCGAATCGCACTAATAGTGGGATCACCGGTAAAGGCAAAGGACAGGAAAATTAGAGCCAAAATGATGGCCCCCCCAAATACCGTGAGGAAGTTTTTGGGAATGATTTTGTTGATGAAATACCAAATCAGCAGCCCAAAAGCGGCCCAAACAAGAATGCGGGTAAGCAGATTTAAAACCATGCTGCTGCGGGGGGCGAGGGGGCGAGGTGCAGAGACCGGCCCGAGGGGCCATCGCAAGCGGGCATAACGCTAGATGTTCGCTAGGTTCATCGAGCAGCCCACCCTGCAACAGGCATGATACATGCGTTCAGCCTTTCTGGCACGCTGCTATCGAGTGACTTCAGCCGGATTTTGCCTATCGAGGTCAGGGCAAAACGACAACGGCTGTGCCCAGTGCAATCAGGTCATACAGTTCAATCACGTCCGCGTTCCGCATGCGCACACACCCATGGGAAACGGCCTCCCCGATCAGGTGTTCATCAGGGGTGCCGTGAAAGCCAATGGCATTGGTGCCATCCGTCCAAAAGCCAATCCATCTAGCCCCGAGCGGATTGTCGGGGCCGGGGGCAACCACTTCTCCGGTGAAAGGATGCTCCCAGGCGGGATGCTGCTGCTGCTGAAAAACGGTGAAGGCTCCCGTCGGGGTTTCCCATTCATCACGCCCGATCGCGACGTCATAGGCGACGATTTCGCGATCGCCGTGATAGCCATAGAGACGCCGTTCCGAAAGCCGGAGTACCAGTCGCGAGACCCGCTGGGGAGCCTGAGGCAAAAATAACGCGGGGTCGCGGACGATATCGTTAGCAGTCGTCGGGGCGATCTCCGCCGTGGAAACTTCCAGGGGGAGCGGACGGTCAGGCGGCTTCACCGCCGCCGCTTGGGCCTGCCCCAGGCTGAAACTGCCAGCCATCCAGAGACTGATGAAGACACCAGCCGCAGTGGGCAGCGACAAGCGAACAGGACGGCGACAGCGACTCAGAAACGACACCATCATTAGGGCTCAACCACAACAGTCATCCCCATCTTGACATGGCTATAGAGAGACAGCACGTCTTCATTGGTGAGACGCACGCAGCCGTTGGAAGCCGCCTGACCAATGGAAGAGATGGTCGGCGTGCCGTGAAAACCAATATCCCCATTGGGCAGAGAGGTAAAGCCAATCCATCGCAACCCCAGCGCACTGTTGGCACCAGGAGCAAACACTTCACCCGTCCAAGGACTTTGCCAGACAGGGTTAACCACCATCTGTGTGACGGCAAATTGGCCGATCGGGGTCGGCGTCTCAGGGGTGCCGATCGCCACGGGATAGTTCTCTAAAATCCGCTCGCCGTCATAGACGTAAACCCGTCGATCACCCAGCCGCAAGACGACGCGATCCGCCTGTGGAATCGCTGCGGGTAAATGATCAGATCGCCGCCCCAGACCGTAGACATTGCTATCGGCGGGCAGCGATCGTTCCGGTGTGTAATCAAGTTCCAGGCGGACAGCATCAGTCACGACATTACCAGTCTGACCATTGGCCCAGACTGGTAATGTCAACCCGATTAACAGTAACGCTACCAGTCCTGCCGTTCGCCAAAGCCGGGCCATTTTCTGACGCCCTGTCCGCTGATTCATGGGTTACAACACATGCATTAAAGAATCGCCGCTATCTTACCAAAGACCGCGAACGGGCTCAGCTGGCGCAGGCTCAACCGGAGCAGGCTCAGCCGGAGCGGGTTCAGCCGGAGCAGGCTCAGGCTCTTCGACTTCTTCGGCGGCTGCCAGACGTGCGCCTAGCTCTTCAGCCACGTCATCAGGCACCAATACGGCATCCAGCACGTGAATCACGCCATTGCTGGCAGGTACATCAGCTGCCACCACCATGGCGTCATCAGCCATAATCATGTCATTATCGGCAGTCACCATGACGTCGTCACCGTTCAAGGTGGGGACGGGGCCGGTGGTAATGTCGGCAGACGGTACTTCACCCGGAATCACGTGATAGGTGAGGATTTCGGTG
>JBCCRT010000026.1:0-27920 GCA_039201235.1 Planctomycetota bacterium | reverse complement strand
GGCAGCGCGGGCAATATCGCCACACTTAGACCGGTGCTTTCGCCGATGCTTTGGAACTCGGTCGCCACGGGTAAGCGGCCCGCCAAGCACGGGGTCCACGGCTTCTGTGAGGTGCTGCCCGACGGAACCGGCATCCGGCCCGTCCAGAGCGGCAGCCGAACCTGCAAAGCCCTTTGGAACATCGCCTCGCAAGCCGGACTGAAGTCCAACGTCGTCGGCTGGTACGCCAGCCACCCCGCCGAGCCGATCGACGGCGTCGTCGTGTCGAATCAGTTTCAAGCCCCGGCCGGTCCACCGGACCAACCCTGGCCGGTCCCGCCCGGCAGTGTCCACCCCGAAGACATCGCGGGGGAACTGGCCGAACTCCGCGTCCACCCGATGGAAATAGAACGCGGGACACTCGCCGCCTTTCTGCCGGAGCTCAGACCCGGCGGGGTGCCCGACGACTCGGAGCTGCTCAACCCGGTCAAACACCGGAAGCTCGGCTCGCTCATGGAGTTGATCGCGCACACCAGCACGATTCATACATCCGCGACGTGGCTGATGCAGCATACCGAATGGGACTTCATGGCGGTTTACTACGAAGGCATCGACCGCTTCGCGCACGAATTCATGCACTTCCACCCCCCGCGGATGGAGCACGTCGACCCGACCCGCTTCACGCGGTATCAACACGTGATGCGGGCCTGCTACCGCTTTCACGACATGATGCTCGGCGCAACACTCGACCTGGTCGGCAGCGAGACCACGGTCGTGCTGCTCAGCGATCACGGCTACCACTTCGACCACTTGCGTCCCGCCGGCCCGGTGAACAAGACCAACCCGGTGTCCTGGCACCACCCGCTGGGCGTATTGGCCATGGCGGGTCCCGGGGTGCGGCGGGGTCAGACCATTCTGGGCGCGAACCTTCTCGATGTTGCACCCACGGTGCTCTCGTTGCTCGATCAGCCCTACGGCCTAGACATGGACGGTAAGCCCTTGCTCGACGCATTAGACGAGACGATCGCCCCTCGGCACGTCATCAGCTGGGAGCTGATTGACGGGCACGACGGCCGGCTCGGTGGGGCCATAACGAACGGATCGGACCCGGATGCCGAACAGCAAGCGGTCCAACAACTCATTGATCTGGGCTACATCGAGCCACTCGGCGAGGACAAGCAGCAACGTATTAATCAAATCCGGGACACCAACCGTGTGTGTCTGATCCAGTCTCTGATGGATGCCGGCGACACCGAACGTGCCGAAGTCGAGCTCACGGCCATGCTCGAACAGAGGCCCGACCATCTCGCCGCTCTAGAGTTGTGGGTGGGCTGCCTGATCCAGAGGCAGGCCTATGACGAGGCCGCAGACCAACTCGACCAATTGTCCTCCCGGGGTGACGGTAAACATCGGCTCGCGTTGCTGCGGGCGCAAATCGCGGCCGGGCGAGACCAACCCGAAGAAGCGATGTCGATACTTGCGGACCTCCAACCCGACGCGGCCTCCGAGCCCTCGTTTCGGATGCAAACGGGGTACTTGCTGCTTGAACGGGAGCTGGTGGATGAGGCGGAGTCGGAGTTCCGAGCGGTACTGGAACGTGATCCCAATCATCCTATGGCCCTTGACGGACTGGCCGCGGTCGCGTCAAAGCGGGGAGACGACCGCGCCGCCGCTGAAAACTGTCTGGCCGCGGTCGAACGGCTCTACTTCCTCCCACGAGTACACCTGCGTCTTGGCCGGATCCTGGAAACACTGGGGCACGTCGATGCCGCAATTCAAGCCACTCAAGTCGCCTGCCACCAGGCACCCGAATGGGCGACAGCCCGTCGCCAGCTAACCGCCCAACTCAGGCGTGCCGATCGACACGAAGAAGCAACCAACGTCGCCTTCCACGTCCGATCGGCTGTAGACCGTATGGTTGATACCCACACGGCTTCGAAGGAACGCGTGAACGCCGAGGGCCGGCAATCCGCCACCGAGCCTATGTCGTTTAAAGATTCGGCTCGCCGTATCTTGGTCGTTTCCGGTCTGCCCCGGTCGGGCACCAGCCTCATGATGCAGGTGCTGCAAGCCGCCGGCGTAAAGCCCTTTACGGACAACCGGCGATCGGCCGATCGCAGTAACCCCAAAGGTTACTTTGAACACGAGGCGGTCAAGCGTTTGGCTCATGATCCTTACGTGCTGCAGGGTGCGCATGGCCAGGCGGTCAAAGTCATCCACGCTCTGGTCGAATACCTTCCTCCGGGGCCGCCTTACTGTGTTATCTGGATGCAACGCAGCATCGACGAAATCATAGAGTCGCAAGAAAATATGCTGCAGCACAATACGGATATCACCGCGCCCAAACGCGACCGTAACGTGCTTAGACAGGTTTACACACGGCAAGCCGAACGCATTTTGTCGTTGCTGCAGCGTCGGAGCGATGTGAAACTTACGATTATCGAACACCGGCAACTGATTCAACGACCCATCGAAACGGTTAAATTTTTACTCGATGATCTCGACCTTACCGCCGACATTAAACAAATTGCCAACACCATTGATACAAGACTATACCGATCCAAATCTTAATTTACTCAGTCAAAATAACTGCACAGCTTTTGTATCGATCCGCGACATGGCCGAACGCGATAGAGTAAGGTTCGCGGTTTATTCACTGTTTAATGAAGTCGAAACCGCCAGACCAAAATACGTCAATGTTGTTCGTACTGTCTTCGATCATCAAAAGATTATTGTTGATGTCAAAGGTGTAAACTGAAGCATGACCATCGGCAAACAGAACATTCTGTTGTAGCGTTTCGTGCCAGTTGGCCCAGAAGAGGCGGTCATTAATACCGTCGTTGGTGTTGCTGGTGTAAAGCAGCATATTGGGGAATACCGGCGCCGTTGCCGTTGGCGGCTGATTGTTGTAGTCCATGATTTCCATCATTTCGGTAGGACTTGGCACGTTAAATATTCTGATAAATTCAGTTGTGTTGCTGCCGCCAAAAGCGGGGTGTGCTCCGGTCCGCCAGTTCCTGCCGTAGCTGATGAAAACACCGTCTCCGAACGGATCGGTATACCGATCATCTCCGGCCTCTCCGTCGGACGGACAGTCGTAGACAGTGCCCTCGATCCCGGTCCACTGAAATTTTACGGTACCGGCGGTCTTACCCTTCGTCATTTCTGGGACATAGTTGTTAAAGACACTGGACTGATACCACTCAATACTATCGGTGTAGTTGCCGCTGGCATCGGGCAAGATCCCGTGGGAAGCTGGCATGACGGTACCGTCGTGGTCTGCCTGATAGCCGCCCCCAGCGATACCGAATTGCTTGAGGTTTGAGAGGCAAGCCATTGCACGACCGGTCTCGCGGGCCGAACTCAACGCGGGAAGCAGAATGCCGACCAGCAGGGCGATGATCGAGATCACGACTAGCAGCTCGATAAGCGTGAAAGCACTTATTTTTCGAGACCTCACCGTTTCTGTAGAAATTTTCTTATGTGCTTTAAGCATCTGGAGATATCCGACAGTTTTAGCATTAAGTGCTGCGAGTACTTGATCGGGCTCGTTCCCACACGGCCTATTCGGTTGAAGCAATATAAATTATTTTGACGCGAGACTCAAGAAATGAAATAATTTTTTTCACTATACCGAATTTACTGAGCTGCGAATTGGACCCCAGGCAGCGATCGGGCATTCGCTGGCTGTTTATCCGCCCGCGATCTAATAGCGTTTAAGAGAATCCTGTCACCCCGGCTGCAGTCGGTGGAGCGTGAGCTTGGTCATTGCGATCTGAATCATCGCGACGCTACTTTCGACTCGGCTCTCGTAAGCTTTGCCCAGCCGCCGGTACCGGCCCGGCCAGCTGAACATGCGTTCGATGATCCAGCGTTTGGGTAACACCTTGAAGCCTTCCCGATCGTCGCTGCGTTTTATGATCTCGACCTCCCGGCCCAGACGCCGGGCGGGTATCGCGAAGCCACCTCCCGATTACCCGCCGTCGGACCAAACCTTCTTGGGCCGGCGGTAGAGCCCCTTGATGTCGATCGGCACGTCCCCGCCGCCGTAGCGTTTGATGGTGTCGGCCCCGGTGACGGCCACGCCCGGGATCAGCCTCAGCGTATACACAATCAAAAAACGCTTACGGCCAAGGGTGTTCTTGCCCACGTCGCAGCCGTGGCTCCCATTGTGTGGCGTGTAGGTTTCGAAGCTCTGGCGGTCGAGCGGCCCGACAAAGGGCGTGGGCTTGTAGCCCTGCTTTCCGGCGGACCTTGGCCCGCTGCGTGTCATGGATGCGTGACCAGGTGTCGTCGTCGCGGAAGATGCGGTGGGTGGACGTGCAGCTGGAGCGCGGCGACTTGGGGATGTTCCACATCCGACGCGGCGGGTCGGTGCCGGGGCGCACCAACGACAAGGACCAACGGTTCGTGCCGATCCATTCGCGTGTCCGCCGTTTTTGGAGAAGCTGTCCCGCAATCAAGCGGTGGTATTCCCGGGACTGACCGAGCGAAATATGCTCGCGAGGTCGAAGCGGTTACGCAAGGAAGTCGGCTTCGGCGACTGGAAGGTCTACAAGTTGCACTCGTCCCGGCACCACTTCGCCAGCCTCTGCGCGAACCGCTAGGTATCGTACCGCAAGGCGTTGGCGTGGCTCGGGCACAGCTCGTCGGAGATTCTGGATCTGTACTACCACCTCAACGACGCGGACAGCCAGACGGCGCTGCGGTCGCTGGCGGAAGACGGGCTTACGGGCTCGCCGCAGAAGCCGTCTTTGCCCTCGGTTGAGGGCAATTTGAGGGCAACGGGGGAGTCAACCATCGAGACTGATTCGGAAGACTCGTTCGATCAAGTGCTTACGAAACTACTTGATCGGGAAGCGGAGAGGGAGGGATTCGAACCCTCGTGACGGTTGCCCGTCAACACGAATTCCAGTCGTGCGCCTTCAGCCGCTCAGCCACCTCTCCGGCGGGTCGTCGGCTCCGGGGCGGGCATGCCCACGACACGGGCCGAGCGAGCGGATCGGTATCGTATGGGTTTGGGGTCGGCTGACAAGCGGCCGGCCCGGCAGACAAGGGCGTGATGCGGAGCGTAGCTTGGAAGGCGTCGGAGCAGAGGCTGTCTGGTCGGGGCTGGTGGTGGTGGACAAGCCCGTGGGCCTGAGCTCGATGGACGTGGTGCGGCGGGTGCGGCGGTCGGCGTCGCGGGGGGCGGGGGTCAAGAAGACCAAGTGCGGACACGCGGGGACGCTGGACCCGCTGGCGAGCGGGGTGGTGGTGTGCGGGATCGGGAGGGCGACCAAGTCGCTGGACCGGCTGATGCGGCAGACCAAGGTCTACGAGACCGAGGTGGACCTCTCGGCGTTCACGAGTACCGAAGACCGGGAGGGGCCGAGGACCGAGGTCGCGGTCGAGACGCCGCCCGACGGAGCGGCGGTGGCGGCGGCGTGCGCGGCGATGGTGGGGCCGGCGGTCGAGCAGGTCCCGCCGCGGTTCTCCGCGATCCACGTCGACGGGCAGCGGGCGTACGAGCTGGCGCGCCGGGGCGAAGACGTGAAGATGCGGCCGCGGCGGGTGCGGATCGACGCGGTTGAGCTGCTGGGTTACGGCTGGCCGATCGCGCGGCTGCGGGTAGTGTGCGGCAAGGGGACATACATCCGCAGCCTCGGCCGGGACCTGGGCGTGGCCCTCGGCACCGGGGGGCACCTCGCGTCGCTGCGGCGGACGGCGGTGGGCGAGTGTCGGGTGGAGGACGCGCTGCCGATCGAGCGATTCGACACGCCGCTGAAGGTTGGGGAGCTGTTGCCGGCGCCCGGCAGGATCGAACGCGGTCAGTAAAATCTCGGCCGATGTGGGACGACGACACGGCGATGTCGGACGGGTACGACTCCGGGGCTTACGGCCGAGCCGCGGTGTCGGTGTGGGTGGCGGCGAGTCTGTGGCTGGCGGTCGCGGGGTGCTGCGTGCTGGGGGTAGCGGTGGTGGGCGTGGTCCCGCTGGACGAAGTGCGTCAACAGGACACGGGCGGGCAGGTGCCGCCGGAGGTGTGGGACCAGCTCGGCCGGACGCAGCCGGTGCTGCCGGCCGCCGCGGCGGTGATTGGGGTGGTGACGCTCGCACCGGCGGTGGTGGCAGTGGTGCTGGGCTTCCGGGTGCGGCGGGGCGACCGTGGGGCGACGCGGACGTGTCTGGTGTTGGCGTGGGTGGCGCTGGGGGTGCTGGGGGTCTCGCTGCTGCTGTCGCTGCCCGGCGTCGTCCGGGGCGGGGTGTGCAACGTGCTTTTCACGGCGGGGCTGACGGCGGTGTTCGTGTGGTGCGTGATGAGCCTGCACCGGGCGCTGCGGATCGGGCCGGTCGATCTCGCGGGCTACGACGGGTCGGAGGACCCTTGGGAGACGCGGCTGTAGGCCGGGGCCGTGTCGCGTCCGACTAGGATAACGCTACCGACCGATCCCCCATCACGGAGAACGCCATGCGAATTCGCTGGACCCCGTTGTTGACCGTGCTATTGCTGACCACCGGCTGGACCGCCCCCCCGGCGTCTGCGCTCGACGCCGAGCACCAGGCCAAGGCCCGCGTCGCGATCGAGCAAGGGCTCGACTACCTCCGCGCCACGCAAAACCCCGACGGCAGCTGGGCTCCGCAGCCAGGCCCGGCGATCACGGGACTCGTCGTCGCCGCCCTGCTCGACCAACCCGACCTCGGGCCCGACGACCCGGTCGTCGCCCGCGGCCTGCAATACATCATGGACCGCGCCCAGCCCGACGGCTCGATCCGCGACGGCGCCGACGGCATCCTCGCGAACTACAACACCGCCATCTGCCTCTCGGCCCTGGCCCGGGTCCACGACGACCCCGACGTCGCCGCCGTCATCGACCGCGCCCAGGCCTTCCTCAAAGACCTGCAGTGGTCCGTCGGCGACGTCACCCCCGAGGGCGAGACGGTCACCCGCGACCACCCGTTCTTCGGCGGCGCGGGCTACGGCAACAGCGGCCGGCCCGACATGTCCAACACCCAGTTCATGCTCCAGGGCCTCGCCGACTCCGGCGTCGACTGCGACGACCCCGCCTTCCTCAACGCGCTGATCTTCATCGGCCGCTGCCACGGCATCGAGGCCAACGACTTCTTCCCCGAGGGCACGATCGTCAACGACGGCGGCGTGATCTACTCGACCGCCATCAACCGCGACCACACCGACATCCCCGTCAGCTACGCCAACCCCGATATGGTCGACGAGGCCCGCGCCGGCCGGCCCGTCTCCGGCCTCCGCGGCTACGGCAGCATGACCTACGCCGCCTTCAAGAGCTTCCTCTACGCCGACCTCGACCGCGACGACGACCGCGTCGCCGCCGCCCTGAACTGGATCCAGGACAACTACACCCTCGATCAGAACCCCGGCATGCCCGAGTCGGTGAAGCTCCAGGGCCTCTACTACTACTACCTCACCCACGCCCGCGCCCTCGCCGCCTGGGGCGCAACCTACCTCGACCTGACCGACGGCACGCGGGTCGACTGGGCCAACAACCTCATCGCGGCGCTCGTCAAGCGGCAGAACGAAGACGGGTCCTTTGTCAACACCGCGTCGCGGTGGATGGAAGACAACCCGACGCTGGTCACGGCGTACAGCGTCATCGCACTGCAGGAAGCGTCGCGGTAAACCGTTCGTAATCGGTATGGTGGCCGCATGACCGCGACGCCCGACCTGTCCCGCTACCGCCGGCCGCTGATCTTTGGCGGCAGCTTCGACCCGCCGCATGTGGCCCACGTCACGCTGCCGGCGGCGGCGGCCGAGGCGATCAACGCGGACGTGGTGGCCTACGTTCCCGCGGCCCGGCCGCCGCACAAGCTCGACCTGAAACAAACCGACGCGACGCACCGGATCGAGATGCTGCGGCTTGCATTGGCCGACCGGCCCGACACCGTGGTGTTGACGGATGAGATCGACCGCGCCGCGGACGGCCGGCCGAGCTACACGGTCGAGACGCTCGAGGCGTTGCAACCTCGGTTCGCCGACGGGGCGGTCATGCGGCTGCTGATCGGGACCGATCAGGTGGCGATCTTCGACTCGTGGCACCGCGGCGACCGGATCGTCGAGCTGGCCGAGCCGGTCGTCATGATGCGTCCGCCGGCGCAACGCGGCTCCCTTCCGGGGGTGTGGCGGGGCCGGGTGGTCGAGGTGCCGGAGACCGACGTGAGCTCGACCGAGGTGAGGCGTCGGCTGGCGGCGGGCGAGCCGACCGACGGGCTGCTGCACCCCGAGGTCGCGGCGTACATCGCCGAGCACGGGCTGTACCGGGCCCCCGCCGCTGGCCGATAGGTCGGGGATGCGACGCGACGAGCCGGACTATATCGTGGAGATCGACGGCGTCGAGCCGGCCCGCACGGAACGGATACTTCCGGGGGCGAAGAAAAGGCCTTGGATCGCGGTGACGTGGACGTGTTGTGCGACGTACAGCCGGGTGTACCGCAACCGGCGGGGCGACGCGTACGAGGGCAACTGCCCGAAGTGCGGCTCGGCCGTACGCGCCGTCGTCGGGCCGGACGGCACCGAGAGCCGGTTCTTCGAGGCGGGCTGAACCGCTAGGCCGCGTCGGCGCCGATCAGGTCGGCGACCGGGTGCAGCGTGTCGTCGTCGGCCTCTGCGTCGTGCCAGCCGGTGACCGCGGCTGCGCCGGCTTCCCAGCTCAACATGATCCGGCGGTGGCCCAGCCGGCCGGGGAACTCGACCCGGCCGCGCTCGAAGTCGCGCAGCTCCGCGCCGGTGAGGTGCAGCTCGTCGACCAGCCCGCCGAGCCGGTCCATCGTGGTTTCGTACTCACGCTCGGTCAGCGTCCGCAGCTCGCCGTCGTCCAGGCCCTCCAGTTCGGCCCGCAGCTCGATGACCTGGGCGTAGACCTCGGCGATGTCGACCGCGACGCGGGAAACGTACGGCAGCGCGCGGTTCGCTTCGTCGAGGCTGAAGACCTTGGCCGCGGCGGCGGCTTCGGCCGAGACGGCGGGGGTCGGCGAAGACATGGGCTCGGCCTGCTTAGGAGGGGGACGGGCAGGCCGGCGACGTCGGCGGGCTGCCGCGTTCGACCCGGTCGTCCCATCGGACCGCCACGACCCACGCCACCACGCGGCGGGCCGGCCGACGACTTATCGGCCGCCGCGCGCGAACCCCGTGTCAATCCAAAACAGGCTTGCTCAGGCCGAGCCCAGCAGCCGGTGCCGCCCCTGGATCACTAGGCTCAGCAGCAGCGGCACGACAACCAGCGTGAACACGGTCGCCACGATCAGCCCCCCCACCACGACGCTGCCGAGCCCGCGGTACAGCTCGCTGCCCGAGCCGCCCATCAGCACCAGCGGCAGCATGCCGCACACGCTGGTCGTCGTGGTCATGAAGATCGGGCGGAACCGCGTCCGGACCGACTCGCGGATCGCTTCGCGGGCCCCCAACGGCTCGACGTCCTCAAACCTTCCGGGGGCGACCTCTTCCTTCCGGGGGCGCATGAAGTTGAGGGTTTGGTGGACGATGAGGATGGCGTTGTTGACCACGACGCCGATGAGGATGACGAAGCCGAGCATGGTCAGCGTGTCGAGCTGCTGCTCGGGGTTGGCGGCGTGGGCCAGGGCGAGGCCGAGGAACCCGCCCACCGTCGCCAGCGGCACGGCGAAGAGGATCACCAGCGGGTAGAGGAAGCTCTCGAACAGCGCAGCCATCACGAGAAAGACGATCAGCACGGCGAGGAACATCCGACTCGACAGCAGGCTGCCGATCGACGCCATGTTGAAGCCGGTCCAATCGCCGAGCAGCGCGCCGCGGACCTCGGCGAGCTTGTTCGCGCTGCCGGCGGTGCGGGCGACGACCCCCGGGAGGATCGCACCTTGCTCGTCGAGCTCGGCCAAGGTGGCCTCGATGTCCTCGACGGCCGTCGCGAGCGCGACGTCCGGGGGCGGGGTGACGCTGAAGGTGATCGACCGCTGGGTGTCGACGCGGTTGATCTGCTGCGGCGCGGTGGTCGGGACGAAGTCGCCGAGGGCGGAGATAGGCAGCACGCGGGCCGCGCCGTCGCTGTCGGTGACGGCGATCGGGGTCTGCGGCAGCCGGTCGGTGCTCAACTCCACGTCGGGGTGGCGGACCAGCATCAGATCGATGGACTCGCCGTCGAGGCGGTAGTCGCCGATCTCAAGCCCGTCGATCAAGGCGCGGACGGCTGCGCCGAGGTCGGCGGTGCGGACGCCCAAGTCGGTCGCACGGACCGGGTCGGGGCGGAACTGGACCTCGGGGCCCGAGAGGTTGAAGTTCAGCGGGTCGGGCTGGACCTTGGCGAAGCCGTACCGCGGGGCGAGGGTCATGTACACGGCGTCGGCGGAGCGGCGGAGGGTGTCGAGGTCGTCGCCGACGAGCTCGACGTCGATCGCGCCGGTGCCCGCGGCGTCGCGGCCGAAGATCGAGCGCTGGTTCGAGAAGCCGATCGAGCCGGGGATGTTCGCCATCGCGCCGTCGAGGACGGGGCCGAGCGGGGCGACCAGTTCGTCTTCCGTGCTGCGAGCGCCCATGAAAATGATCGGGCCGGAGCGGACGAAGAAGTAGTTTTCGACCGGCGGGACCTCGGGGTAGAACGCGGGCTCGGCCGTCGGGTCGGGGTTGGGGATCGCGACGGGGCGGATGGCGGTGGCGTCGGCAACGGTGTCGACGCTCCAGTAGGGCTCGATCTCGGGCTCGATGCGCTCGGCGATGCCCTGGGCCTGGTCGATGTTGTAGGCCGGGGGCGTGAGCATGATGCCGAAGATCAGGTTCTGGTTGCCGTTGGGCAGGTAGCTGGTGGGCGGCATTAGGAGCAGGGCCCCGGCGACGGAAGCGGCGGTGAGCCCCGTGATGACGCCGCAACGTAGGAGCACGGTCGGGGCGCCCGGCTCGGTGGTGCGGTGGACGACCGCGGCGTAGGTGCGGGGCAGCACGCCGAAGACCTGCGTGAGCCGACCGAGCCCGGACGCCTTGCCGTCGGCGGTCGGCTTGGCCGGCCGCAGCCACCGGGCCGAGGCCGAGGGGATGACGGTGATCGACACCAGCAGCGACCACGCGACCGCGGCGCAGATCGCCAGGGCGATATCGAAGAACAGCTGGCCCGCCTCTTCCTGCACGGTGAGCACGGGGACGAACACGGCCAGCGTCGTGAGCGTCGAGGCGAGGATCGCGCCCCACACCTCGCGGGCCCCCTCGTAAGCGGCCCGCGGCGGCGGCTTGCCCATGTTCAGGTGGCGGTCGATGTTCTCGAGCACGACGATCGCGTTGTCGACGACCATGCCGACGGCGAAAGCCATCCCCGCGAGGCTGATGACGTTGAGGTTCCGCCCCGCCGCGGTCATCACGACGAACGTGCCGAGCACCGAGACGGGGATCGCCAGCGCGATGATGAGCGTCGGCCGCAGCTTGCCGAGGAACACCAGCAGCACCGCCGCCGCGAGCGCCCCGCCGATGACGAGGTTGGACTGCACCAGCCCGATGGCCTGCTCGATGTATTCGGTCTCGTCGTAGACCTGGCGCATCTGCAGCTGGTATTGGTCGCCGGCGTAGGTCGGCAGGACGTTCTCGTTGCAGAACGCGATGGCCTCGCGGAGCCCGGCCATGACCTCGATGACGTTGCTGCCGGTCTCGCGGATCGCGTTGATCGCCAGGGCGGACTGGCCGTTGGCGCGCACGAAGCTGCGCCGCTTCTCGAGGGTCTGCACCGCGTCGCCCAAGTCTTTGACCCGGATCGGCCCCGCCTCGTCGTAGCGGACCACCGTGTTCTCGATCTGGTCCAGCGCGTCGTACTGCCCGACCGTGCGGATGCGCACGTCCCGGATCCCGTCCTGCAGATCGCCGGCCGAGACGTTGACGTTCTCGAACCGAAGCGCGTCCCGCAGCTCGTTGAACGTCACGCCCCGCTCGGCCAGCGCCGCCGGGTCGATGCGCACGTGCAGCTCCCGCTCCCGGCCGCCCAGCACGTTGATCCGGCTCACGCCCGGCACCCGCTCCATCACCGGCTTGACCCGGTCCTCGGCGAAGTCGAAAACCGACTGCAGGTCGAAGTCCGGGTCCGGCGACTCCATGATGACCCAGGCGATCGCCTTGCTCGGCTCGGCGTCGGCGTCGATGATCACCGGCTCGTCGACGTCGTCCGGGTACTCCGGCACCTCGCGCAGCTTGTCCGACACGCGGACCCGCGCGTCCTGCGTGTCGGTGCCGATGAAAAACTCGAGCTCGATGCTGGCCTCGCCGGTCGTCGCCGAGGCGGTCATCTTGCGCAGGCCCGAGAGGGTCTTGAGGAACTCCTCTTGCTCCTCGATGATCTCGCGTTCGACCTCCTCGGGGCTGCGGCCGGTCCAGGCGGTGCGGACGGTGATAACCGGCTCGTCGACGTTGGGGGTGAGCTGGATCGGGATGTTGGTCAACGCCAGCACGCCGAACAGCACGGTCAGGATCACGCCGACGGTGACCTTGACCGGGTTCGAGATGGCGAAGCGGATGACGTCCATGGGGTCGAGCTACGAGCCGGCCGGACCGCCCCCGGAAGCGGCGGTCCCGGTCGGGGAGTCCGGAGTGATGGCCAGCGGGGCCGTGGGGAACAGGCGTTCGGCCCCCTCGATCACGACCCGGGTCCCGGGCGTGAGTACCGGGCCGGACCCGCCGGGCAGGGGCTGGACGGCGTAGCGGTCGCCGACGCCGAAGAGCACGTCCACCGGCTCGGGCATCGCCGCGGGGCCGGGGCCGACCCGGTCGCTGACGTACCACACCGCCGCGCCGTCGTTACCCCACAAGACGGCGTCCCGCGGCACGGTGACGTACTCGGCCTCGCGCTGCACCGGCACCTCGGCGACGACGCTCATGCCCGCCCGCAGCCGGCCGTCGGGGTCCTCCAGCCGGACCTTCACCGGGAACGTCCGCGCCGCGGTGCTGCCGTCGGGCCGCACCGCCTCGACCACGCCGACCATCGACGCGTCGAGCACGCCGATCCGTACCTCGACCTCGTCGCCCGCGGCGACGGCCCCGACGTAACGCTCCGGCACGTCGATCACGGCGTCGAACTCGCCGACCGAGATCATCTCGATCAGCCCGTCGCCCGGCTCGACCCACTGGCCGACCTCGACGAGCTTGCGCGACACCGCCCCGTCGAACGGCGCGACCACGGCCGCGCGCTCGGCCTCGACCCGCGCCCGGTCGCGGGCGGCGACCGCGGACTCCAGCCGGGCGGTGTTGGCCCGCGTCAGGGTCCGCTGGTCTTCGACCTCACGCGGACGGGCCGAGCCCGCCCGGCCCAGTTGTTCGAGCTGATCGAGGTCTCGCCGGGCTTGGTCCAGTTCGGCCTCGGCGGCGGCGACCTCGGCCTCGGCGGCCTCGAGCGTCAGCTTCGCCCAGACCTCGTCGACCTGCGCCAGCCGCGTTTCGCTGCCGACCACGATGTCGCCCTCGTCGACGTCGACGGCCGTGAGCTTGCCTTCGATCTCCGAGGTCACCGTGACCCGGCGCGTCTCACGCAACCGGCCGATCACCGGGACGCGGTGCGTGAGCGTCCGCATCTCGACCGCGGCGACCCGCACGCTGCTCGGCGGCGGCCCACCCCCGCCGTCGGGCGGCCCGCCCGCTTCGTCCGGCGAAGCTTCGTTGTCGCCGGAAAACAGGATCAGCAAGCCGCCAACCGCCAAGCAGCCCAAGACCCCGGCCAGCGCCCCGAGGCCGATTTGGATCCAGTCAAAGCCGGACTTCGACGTACTCATAAATGTTCGCCGGACAGACAAAGATCACCCGAGGCCGGTGACGCACCGGCCGTGGATTAAAGTGTAGGTGAATTCCCGATGGCCGGGGCGGACAAAACGTCCACTCAGTCGGCGTATTCCCAGACCGTCACGTCCAGCCGCTGAGCGCCCCACCGCAGCGCCCGCTCGTGGGTCGGGTAGAGCACGTCGAGGCGGTGGCCTTTGATCGCCCCGCCGCGGTCGAGGACGGGCACCGGCCGGCCGCCGTGGTAGCCCGGAACAGTCACGATGCTGCCGAAGGGCAGCAGGTCGGTGTCGGCCGCGACGAGCTTCATGCCGTTGGTCCAGACGCTGTAGCCCGACGCGGTGATGCCGTCGGCCCATTTGCCGCAGGACCTGGCGTCGGGGCTGTAGGCGGTGGTGAGCATCCGTACGGTCCTGACCGGACGCAGCGGCCGACCGTCGAAGGTCAGCGTCTGCCACTGGGTCCAGGCCGGGAGCGTGCTTTCGGCACCCAGTTGCGGGCCGTTGTCGGCGGTGGACCGCACGAGTTCGGCCTCACGCTGCCGAAGCTGGTGATCGGCTTCGATCAGCCCCTCCATCCCCGCCGGGCTGGGCCGCGACGGCGCGACCTCCAACGCCTGCTCACCGGCAAAATCGGCCGGGTCGATCGACGCCCCGGGGGCATCGATCTTCATGAGTTCGATGCTCTGACCGCTCTGGATGCCCCGCAGCACGCCCCACGCCAGGGTCAGACCCACCACGGCGGTTCCGGTCGCTACCACGCCGGCCAACGCCCAGGCGAACGGCCGGGTCCGGCGGGTGCCGCGTAATTCTTCGGGTAGCAAAGGCATAGATACGACCAGCGAGACGGACCGAGCAGCGGCGCGGACCGATAACGCTGCAGTGTAATCGCTAGGGGGCTTTCGCCCAAGTTCAGTCAACCTCAAGATCACACGACACGGCTTGACCGGCCCGCGTCAGACCACCGTCGGGCTATTTTTTGCTCGCGGGCTTGGTGCGAATGTTTCCGGATGCCGCTGCGGGCTTGGATTCAGACTTCTTCCCCGCCGCGTTGGGGCGGGCGACCCAAAAGACCTGATCTGCGGCGTACCAGACGCCCTGGCCGAAGGTCTGGTGGACCGGGCGGAGGCAGACGAAGCCCATATCGTCCTCCAGGGTCATCTCGCAGACGCGGCCCGTGGTTTGGCCGTTGACGGTGACGACGGTGTCGCCGGTTTCGAGTCGGTTACCGGAAATATCGTGGATGTCGGGGTTTGCGGCTTTCATGGATGTCCTCAATCATTGAGGGTTGAGTTCTTGCGTACGCAGAACCATAGGCGGTGTCTGACGCGGATTCCCGGTTCTTACGGCTTGCTCGGCGGGGGGATTTGGGCGATAACCCGCCTCCTGTTTCCCGTTCAGAGGTGATGACCCCCGCCCCGGAGACCCCCGGCCATGCAGACGACCCTCATCTTCCTAAAACCCGACGCCGTGCAGCGTGGCCTAATCGGGCCGATTCTCGCCCGCTTCGAGCGCAAGGGCCTGACGTTCGTCGGGATGAAGCTGATGAACGTGCCCCGCGGCTTGGCGGAGAAGCACTACACCGAGCACGAGGGCAAGCCGTTCTACCCCGGGCTGCTGGACTTCGTGACCAGCTCCCCGGTGCTGGTGCTGGCGATCCGTGGGGTCAACGCGGTGGCGGTCTGCCGAGCGCTGATCGGGGCGACCAACGGGCAGAAGGCGGACCCCGGCACGATCCGCGGCGACTTCGGCATGTCGGGCGGTTACAACCTCGTCCACGGCAGCGACAGCCCCGAGTCGGCGGAGCGCGAGCTCGCGCTGTGGTTCACGCCGGACGAGTTGGTGTCGATCGACAAAACAACCGACCGCTGGGCCTACGACCCGAGCGACCTTAAGTAGACGCGGGTTCGGCCGGATCAGCCGTTCGGCGGCCGCTCCGCCAGCAGGTCGCGGATCTCGCCGAGCAGGACGATGTCCTGTGACGGCTTGGGGGCTTCCTTGGGCGTCTCTTCTTCCTTACGCTTCATCGCATTGATGAACTTGATAAGGATGAAGATGGCAAAACCCTGGATCAGCAATGCGATACAGGCGTTGATGAACAGCCCGTAGTTCAGCGTCACCGCGGGGATGTCTTTTTTGATTTCGAGTTGAGTCACGGGGTGCGTCACCGGGTTGCCGTCGGCATCGGTACCCGCTTCGAGTGCGGGAACCAGCTCATATTTCAGCTCGGCGAAGTCGATCCCGCCCATCGCGGCACCGATCGGCGGCATGATGATGTCGGCCACGAACGACTTGACCACCAGGCCGAAGGCCGCGCCGATGATGATGCCCACGGCCATGTCGACCATGTTGCCCTTGATGATGAACTCTTTGAATTCCTTGACGATGCCCATCGCGTTCTCCAGATTGAGTAAAAGCACCGCTCCGCCTGGAGCGGGCCGTAGCCGAGGGCGATATTAAAACCGCGTGAACTGGCGCCGCAAGCAAAAAGAGTGAACGCCGATAACCCGAGAAATCGCAGCTTGTTCAGCCGCGGCGGGGCCCGGCGTCGCGGACTTCCGGGGCGACGCCGTCGGAGTAGGTGGCGAAGTTGCCATGGAACAGCCCGGCGAGTTTGGCGGCGGTCCGGTCGTAGGCGTCGCCGTCGGCCCAGGTGGTGCGGGGCCGGAGGATGTCGCCGGGCACCCCCGGGACCTCCGTGACGACGCCGACGCCGAAGACGGGGTCGGGCTCGGTCGGGGCGTCGGCGAGGGTGCCGGCGTGGATCGCGTCGACGATGGCGCGGGTGTGGGCGAGCTTGATCCGGGCACCGACGCCGAACGCGCCGCCGGACCAGCCGGTGTTGATCAGCCAGACGTTTGTGTCGTGCTCCCGCATCTTCTGCGCCAGCAGCTCGGCGTACTTCGCGGGGTGCCAGACCAGGAACGGGCCGCTGAAGCAGGGGCTGAACGTCGCCTCGGGCTCGGTGACGCCCATCTCGGTGCCGGCGACCTTGGCGGTGTAGCCCGAGATGAAGTGGTACATCGCCTGCTCAGGCGTCAGCCGGCTGACCGGCGGCAGGACCCCGAAGGCGTCGCAGGTTAGGAAGATGATGTCCTTGGGGTGGCCGGCGATGCCGGGGATGCGGGCGTTGTCGATCGCCTCGACGGGGTACGCCCCGCGGGTGTTGGGCGTGATGCTGTGGTCGTGGAAATCGACGTGGCGGTTGTCCGGGTCGTAGCGGACGTTTTCCAGCACCGCGCCGAAGCGCAGCGCGTGGTAGATCGCCGGCTCGTTCTCTTCCGAGAGGTCGAGGGCCTTGGCGTAGCAGCCGCCCTCGACGTTGAACACGCCGCGGTCGGTCCAGACGTGCTCGTCGTCGCCGACGAGCTGACGGTTCGGGTCGGCCGAGAGCGTGGTCTTGCCCGTACCCGAGAGGCCGAAGAGCACGGAGGTGTTCTCGCCGTGCTCGTCGCAGGTCGCCGAGCAGTGCATCGAGAGGTGGCCGCGCTTGGGCATCAGGTAGTTCATGACCGTGAAGATGCCTTTCTTCATCTCGCCGGCGTACTCGCTGCCGAGGATGACGAACTGGCGGTCGGCGATGTTGAGGTCGATGCTGGTGCGGCTGGTCATGCCGGCGGTGAGCGGGTTGGCGGGGAAGTGCCCGGCGTTGAAGATGGTCCAGTCCGGCTCGCCGAAGCTTTCCGATTCCTTCCGCGTGGGGCGGATGAGCATGGTCCACATGAACAGGGCGTGGTACGGCCGCTCGCAGATCACGCGGACCTTGAGCCGGTGTTCCGGGTCCCAGCCGGCGAAGGCGTCGACGACGTAGAGCCGGGGCCGGGTGTTGAGGTAGTCGACCGCCCGGCTGAGGTTGATCGCGAAGGTGCGTTCGTCGATCGGGATGTTCACCGGGCCCCACCACACGTCGTCTTTCGAGCCGGGCTGCTCGACGACGCGTTTGTCCTTGGGCGACCGGCCGGTCTTGTCGCCGGAGTACGCGATCAGTGCGCCGGAGACGGCGATGGACGCGCCTTTTTCGTGCTTGATCGCTTCTTCGTACAGGCTGGCCGGGGCGAGGTTGCGGAAGACGTGTTCGGCATGGATGCCGTAGGCGGCGAGGCTGAAGTTCGGTTCCAACGGGCGGGCCTCCAACGGGGGCGGGGCGAGATGACGAGCCGGACAGGGTACCGCCCGGCTCACGCCGACGCCGCCAGCGACGCCGCGGCGTCGGCCAGCAGCAGGGCCGGCAGCAGTGCCCCCGGCCCGCCCTCGATCTGCAGGTGCGTCTGCGTGTCGTGCAGCTGCTGCTCGGCAAAGGGCCGGGTCTCGTCGTACGAGAAGAACACCGCCAACGCCCACGGCTGATACGTCGTGTAGTCCGGCTGGGTGTGGTGCTGGTGGTAGACGGCGATCTGCTCGGCCCGCTCCCGCCAACGGCCCGGGGCGTCGGCGCCGGCCGACGCGATCAACGCGCCCAGCGCGTGGAGCCCGGCGAGCTCGCGGTAGGTCCAGTGATCGGGCGTCTCGTCGAGCGACTGCGGGTGCAGGCAGCCGTCGCCGAGACCCAGCAGCTCGTCGAGCTCGCCGTCACACGGGACGCCCGACGCCCGGCGGTGCCAGCACGCCCAGAGCCGCAGCGCCACGTCGTCCCCCGGCGACGCGTGGAGCGGCGGCAATTCCCCGGTCACGCGGTGGTGCAGGTACGCCGCGAGGTACCGGTAGACCGGCCGCTCGTGCCCGATGCCGTCGACGAAGCGGGCGTCTTCTCCGGTCGGCGGGGGCTCGAGCCGGGCCGGCTCCCGCTGACCCAGCAACACCTCCGCCGCCGGCAGCAGCTCCGTCAAGCTGTAACGCGTCTCGCCTTGCCGCGGACGGTGCGGCGAGGCGTCGACCGCTCGCCCGATGGCCCGCCCGGCCAGGGACCGGATCAGTGGCAGGATGCGGCTGACGTCGGCCTTCGGCATACCCGGTTTATAGCCCCGCCGCGCGGCCGGTGTGTCGCGCTACGATTCGGACATCACACCCGATCACGGAGCCGAACCATGACCGCCCGCCATCGAACCCTCGCCGCCCTGCTGCCCGCCCTCGCCCTCGTGGTCTGGCTCACGCCCCAGCCCGCCGCGGCCCACTGCCAGGTGCCCTGCGGCATCTTCGGCGACGAGATGAAGTTCCAGAAGTTCGCCGAGCACATCGAGACGATCGAGAAGGCGATGCGCGAAGTCCGCGGCCTCGAGGGCGAGTCCGGCGTCGAGGCGCAGCAGGAGATGGTGCGCTGGATCATCAACAAGGAAGAGCACGCCGAGCTGATCATGGACGACGTGCAGGCGTACTTCCTCGCCCAGCGGATCAAGCTGCCGGAAGACGAGTCGCAGCACGAGGCTTACCACGCCAAGCTCGCGGCCCTGCACGCGGTGACGATCCACGCGATGAAGTGCAAGCAGACGCTGGAGCAGGCGAACGTCGACGCGCTGCGGGCGTCGCTGGCCGAGTTCCGCGGTCTGTACTTCGACGAGCACGACGAGGCCCACATCGCCGGGCACCACGACCACGACCACAGTCACTGACCCCGTGTCGGCACGCCGATCTACACTGCGGCCATGACGACCACCGCCGCCGGCCCGCTGTCCCACCTGGAAACCGACCGCGACCACGCGTTGGTCCGGCTCAAAACGTTTCTGTCGATCCCCAGCGTCAGCACCGACCCCGCCTTCGCCGACCGCGTCGACAAGGCGGCCGCCTGGGTCGCGTCGCAGTGCGGAGAGTTAGGGCTCTCCGTCGAAGTCTTAAGCCCGGCGGCCGACGGGGGCATCGAAGGCCCGGGCCACCCCATCGTCGTCGCCAAGACCCCGCCGAAGCTCGTCGCCGACCACTCGACGAACCGCGTGTTGTTCTATGGCCACTACGACGTCCAGCCGCCCGACCCGGTCGACAAATGGTCGTCCCCGCCGTTCGACCCGACCGTCCGCGACGGCAAGGTCTACGCCCGGGGCGCGTCCGACGACAAGGGGCAGGTCCTCTGCTTCCTCGAAGCGCTTCGGGCCTACCGCGAAACCAATACCCCCCTGCCGTGCCACGTCACCCTGCTGATCGAAGGCGAAGAAGAGTGCGGCAGCGTCAGCCTGCCCGCCTTCCTCGACCACCACGCCGGCCTGCTCGAGGCCGACAAAAAAACGGTCTGCGTCGTCAGCGACACCTGTATGTGGGAGCCGGCCGGCGAGGAACCGCAGCCGGCAATTACCTACGCCCTCCGCGGCCTGGTCTACTTCGACGTCAAGCTCCACGGCCCGTCCCGCGACCTGCACTCGGGCGTCTACGGCGGCACCCTCGCCAACCCCGCTACCGAACTCGTCCGCGTCCTCGGCAAACTCACCGACGACGACCGTCGCGTGACCATCCCCGACTTCTACGACGACGTCGAGCCCGCCACCGACGCCGAGCTCGAGGCGTGGAAACACCTGGGCTTCGACGAGCACGAGTTCACCGGACAGGTCGGCTCCCGCCCCGCCGGCGAGAAAGATTGCTCGACGCTGCAGCGCCGCTGGGTCCGCCCGTCCTGCGACGTCAACGGACTCTACGGCGGGTACATGGGCGCGGGTGCCAAGACCGTCATCCCCACGTTTGCCGGCGCGAAGGTCAGCTTCCGCATCCCCGCCGCGATGGACCCCGGCAAGGTGGCCCGGCAGTTCACCGACTGGCTGCACCAGCACGACACCGGCGGCTGCCGCTGGGAGATCACCAACCACGGCGAGGCCCACCCCGTGGCCGTGCCCCGCGACTCGCCCTGGGTCGCCGCGGCGTCGCGCGCGATCGAGGCCGCCGCGGGCCGGCCGCCCGCCCTGGTCCGCGAGGGCGCGACCATCCCGGTCGTCGCCGACTTCCAAACCCGGCTTGGCATCGACACGCTGCTGATCGGCTTCGGGCTCAACGCCGACAACATCCACAGCCCCGACGAGCACCTGGGCCTCGACCGCTTCGCCCTCGGCTGCCGCACCCACGCCGTGCTGCTCGAAGAACTCGCCCGCGTCTGAACCCGCAGGGCCTCGCCGACCCGCACGACCCGACGCGTCGCCCCGGCACGCCCAGCCCGCACCGCTTCACGCGCCGCATCACGCGGCGCGTTTTTTTCGGTTGCGGCGCGACGCGAGGATGCGACGGTTCGCCGGTACCCACACGGACCCAACCCCGACCCCCGGAAGCAAACCCCGGAAGCGAGCCCGCCATGAACCGATCCACCCCCGCCCTCTTCGGCCTCGCCGCCGCCGCCGCCCTCGCCGCCGCCGGCTGCTCGACCTCGGTCGCCCGCCTCGACGGGCCCGACCACCGCCAGCGGCTCAACGTTCCGGTACCGATCGCCGTGACCCTCAAGGCCAAGGCCGATCCGACCACCTTCACCGCCTCGATCGACGGCCGCGACGTCACCGACGCCTTCGTCTTCGAAGACGGCCGCGGCGTGCTGACCGGCCACGTCTACGAGGCCGCCCCGCCGCGGCAGCCGCACACGCTTACCATCGCGGCCGAGCCCGGCGTCAACGCCAAGGGCCGGCCGCTCGGGCGGTCGTTCACCGGGACGCTGACCTACTTCCCGCCCGCCCTGAGCCTGCAAGGCAACGTCGGCATGGGCGTCAACAGCCGCGTCGAGCTGCCCCGCGACGGGCGGACCAGCGTGATGGTCCGCCTTCCCCAGCCGACCCGCGGCGCGTTGACGCTGACCGTCACCCCGGCCGACGACAAGGGCGTCGTACTCAACGACCACGCCCCGGGCGAGCCCATCACCGTCGAACTTGAGCCCGGCCGCCGCGTTGCCGTCTTCACCGTCCGCGGCCATCGGCCCGGCGTCGGCACGCTCCGCGTCGAGGCCCCGGGCTACGTCGCCGCCGAGCTGCCGACCCTCATCGACGGCCCGACCCTCACCGCCGCCGTCGCCACGCCTTGACCCCCCGAATAATTCTCCCCGGGCAGCGGGCCTACCCGCCCGCTGCCCGCTTAACCGCCCTCAAGAAACTTCACACACACCGGCATCGGCACCGCCACCGGCTCGCCCACCGGCGTCAGACCGCCGCGATCCGCATCGACCGCGAACACCCGAACCGTGTCGCCGTTCTGGTGGCACACGACCGCCCAACGCCTCGTCGGATCGAAGTTGAAGTTCCGCGGCTCCGCCCCACCCGCATCAACGAAACCGTACAACGTCAGCGTCCCGTCGTCGGGATCGACCGCGTACACCACCAGGCTGTCGTGCCCGCGATTCGAGCCGTAGACGAACCTGCCGCTGGGGTGCACCAGGACCTCGGCCGTCGAGCGTCGGCCGTCGAAACCCTCGGGCAGCGTCGAAACCACCTGCCGCCGCGTCAGCGTTCCGGCCGTGGCGTCCCACGCCGCGACCGTCACCGTCGCGTCGAGCTCGTTGATGATGTACACCAACGGCCGCGTCGGATGAAACGCCAAATGCCGCGGCCCCGCGCCGGGGTGCAGGCCGAACGCCGGCGGGTCGTGGGGCGTCAGCGTCGCGGCCGCCTGGTCGAAGCGGTGGACCTTCACCTGATCGATCCCGAGATCGCAGCTCAGCGCGAACCTCCCGGTCGGGTCGAAAGATGTCGAGTGGGCGTGTGGTCCCTCCTGCCGCTGAGGGTCAAGACTCGACCCTTCGTGCTGGTACACCGATACCGCTTCGCCGGGCACCCCCGCACGGTCCAGCGGGAACGACGCCACCGTGCCGCTGCCGTAGTACGACACCACGGCCGCCGCGCCCGCCGGGTCCACGGCCACGTGACACGCCCCCCGGCCCGACGCGATCGATGCGCCGCCGACGACCGACAGATCGCCGGTGTCGCGGTCGATGGCGAACGCGGTTACCCCGCTGTCGCGGTCCGATTCGTTCACGGCGTACAACATCCCGCCCCCCGGGTGCAGCGTCAGAAAACTCGGGTCGGTGACCCCGCCGTAGCCGGCCTCGACCGTCAGCCCGCCCGTGTCCGGGTCGAGCCGGCCGCGGTAAACGCCCTCGTCGCGGTCACGGGTGTAGGTGCCGAAGTAGACGTGCATCGTGGAGCCTCCTCCGCCGATCGCAGCCTACCAAATGGCCCCGCCCTTTCGGCCGGATCAGTGCCACGGCGCGACGAACACGCCGTTGCCCTTGGTGCCCGCCACGATCAGGTCGTGGCCGATCGCCACCACCGGGAAGTGGCGGTGCGGCATGCGGGCGTCGGCCCGCCGCCAGGTCCGGCCGTGGTCGTCGCTGAGGTGGACCCCGTCGAGCGCCCCCAACGCCATCCGGCCGGGGTGCGTGCGGTCGATCGCCAGCGACGACGCGCCGCGGTCGAACACACGCTGCCAGTCGGCGCCGGTTTCGTTCTCGTAGACGAATAACCCCGCGTCGCCGCACGCCAGCCACCAACGGCCGGGGGTGTGCGGGTCGGCGGCCACGGCGTCCGGTCGGCCGGGGGCTTGACCCAATACAGACCAGCGGCGGCTCGTGGGGTCGTAGCGATACACGGAACGGGCGGACTTGCTCACCGCGAGCAGCATGCCCATCCCGTCGACCGCGAGTTCGGGGCCGGCGTCCCAGATGTTGGCGGTAAACAGGTCCACCCCGCCCGTCAGGCCCTCGTTGATCGCGGACCAGGACCGCCCCGCGTCCCGCGTTTCGTATACCCCGCCGCCGTCGGCGATGCGTCCGGAGAGCGCGACCCAGGCCCGCCGGGCGTCGGACGGATCGACCGCGATCGCGTTGATGAAGTGCTGTCGGGCCAGGCCTCCAGGAAGCCCCGTCGCCGCCGTGTAACGCCACGTCCGGCCCGCGTCGGTGCTACGCGCGACGGTCGAGCTCTCCCACTGCCCCGGGTTCGTGTTGCCGATCGCCCAGACCACTCGGTCGTCGGAAGGGGCAAACACGGCCCGCTTGACATTGCTATAGAGCGGCGCGCCGGGCATCGGCAGCTTCCGCAGCGTGTGGCCGCGGTCACCGCTGTGCAGGATACCGTTGTCGCCCATAAACACCAGCAAGTGGTCCGGGTCGCCCGGATCGACCGCCGCGCCGTGGAGCACGGTGTTCTCCGCGCCGTCGCCGGCGTAGCGCCAGGTCCGGCCGGCATCTTCGGTCCGCCACACGGCGTACCAGTCGGTCATCACCCAGCGGTCCGGGTTCCGCGGATCGACCGACAGCGAAGACGCCGACTTGCCGTAGTGCACCCAGCCGGCTTCGCCGCCGGAAGTGTTGTGGCCGGCGTCGCCGGTGTTGCCGTACCACCACGACGGGGCCGACACCCGTTGCCGCGGGATCGCTCCCCACCGCGACCCGCCGCCCGGCAAGCGGAACAGGTCGCCCGCGGCGTTGGCGACCAGCACCGCGTCGTCCGTGGTCGTCATCGCCTGCACCTGCGCGGGCCCGATGTTCATCGGCGTTCCCGCGTCGCTCGGCGGCAGGCCGTCGCTCGTTGCCGACCACGACCGGCCGCCGTCACGGCTCTCCCGCACCTGCCCCCGGAACGCGCCGATCCATCGGCCCGGCACCGTCGGGTCGATCACGATTTCGCGCGGCGCTTCATGGGCAATCTTCGCCCACGTCTCGCCGCGGTCGTCGCTGACGTAGAACCCGTCGCTGGTTGTGAAGGCGTTGCCCTGCGTCCACGTCTCGATGGCCCACGAGCTCAGCCACCACCGCGACGGGTCGGCGGGATCGCAGCCGAGATCGACCGGGTTCAACCCGTCGGGGGCCGCGGTTTTCCGCCAAGACCGCCCGAAGTCTTCGCTCCGCCACACGCCTTCCTGACCGGCGGCGAGCAGGGTGTCCGCGTCGCCCGGGTCGATCCGCAGCGTCCGGCCGAACTCCCGCCCGTCGGCGTTGCCCCAGAACAATGCGGTCAGCGTTTTGTCCCAGGTCTGCCCGCCGTCGTCGCTCGCCCACACCCCGCCGACGTCGCGCCACCGCGTGCCGGTCATCACAACCAGCCTGTCCGGGTCGTCCGGATGTTCGATCAACGCCCGGATGTTGGTTACGTCGCCCCGCCCGTCCGGCAGGTTCTGGTGCAGGGCGCGCCAGGTCCGCGTGTCGTCGTCGCTGCGGTAGAACCCCCCGACGTCGGACCACAGGTACCACCGGCCCGCGACCACGCTGGGCCGGGTGTCGAGCCAGTACCCCCCGCCGCCGAGCCGCGACGAGAACCACGGGCCGTACTGGCGGTGGGCGAGCCCTTCGGCGGATACCGGGAGTTGACCGCCGGCGGAACCGGACGCTGTCAGCAAGGCCGTAAGCAAAACACCGATCGAAAGGCTGTACCGACCGGACCGGAAGGCGGAGATCGTCATCTTGGGAACTCGCGTGACATCAAGAAACCAACCAACAGGCGACGGGCGTTTTACTGCCACCACCGCCACGGCGAGCCGGCGTTGTCAAAGCCCAAGCCGCCGTTATCCAGCAGCTCTTCGGGAGTCAGCGCCGCGACGTGTCCATCCATAAAAGTCATGTTCGCGCGTTCGCCCCGCATCAGCCGGGCGGCGTCGAGGCTGCCGGGCACTTGGCCGGTCGCGTCGCCGCCGTGCCGGAAGCCGGGGGTCGAGTACCAGTTGCCCGCTTGGGTAACGCCGAAGCCGCCCTCGACCCAGCCGATGGTGCCGTCGACACTGGCGAGGTAGTTGGAGTTGGGCGTAGCCAGGTCGCCATCGGTCTCGCCGAGCTGAATGATCTCGCTGGCGTTGGGGACGGCGTCGAGCTTGTACTGGTCCCACGGGTCCGAGCCATTGGCGGGGTTGGCGTCGCCCTGCATCAGGCTGTTGGGCGCGGTGGTATAGCGGTCGTCGTTGACGAAGTCGGACTCGGGGCAGTTGAAGAGGTTGGCCGGGTTGCTACGCCAGTCCTCCCGCGAACCGGCGGTCGCCTCGTCGCTGAGCACGGGGATATAGCCCGCCAGGTTCTCCTGCCAGAACAGCGCGGTGGACCAGGTGCCGTTGAGCACGGCCTCTTGCTCGTAGCTGGCCGCGAGCCGCTGCTTGTGGTCGGCGGCGTAGGCCAGGTTGCCGATACCGATCTGGCGAAGGTTGCTTTTGCATTGCACGTCGCGGGCCGCCGCCCGGGCCGAGCCGAGGGCCGGCAACAGGATGGCGATGAGCAGCGCGATGATGCTGATGACCACGAGCAATTCGATCAGGGTGAACGCTTTGCGAGACATGATGGACTCCGTTTCACAGTAACTCGAAAGACGGGGGAACCAAAGCAAAACCAGAAAACCTCGGGCCGGCGGTCGGCCGACCCGGGGGCCATGAATGTCAGGACCGAGAGGTACGCCGGCGACGCGTGACGAGCAGACCGCCGAGGCTCAGCAGCGCCATCGACCCGGGCTCGGGCACCGCGGTGATGAGGCGGACTTCGAGGACCTCCGACGACCAGTTGTCGTTGTTCGCCGACCCCGAACCCTCGACGCGGGCCGCGATGCCGACCTTGACGAAACGGGCGAAGAAACCGTCGGCCGAGCCGGTGTTCGTCGCGAACCCGTTGCCGTTGGGGTCGGTGGGGAAATCGCCCGCAAACGACAGCGTGATCGGGGTGAAGTTCACGCCGTCGTCGGAAACCTCGACGCTGTAGATGTCGTCGAGGAGTTGGCCCTCGTTTGAGTTGCGGCCGTTCCAGGTATTCGTGTCGATCTCGATCTCGGTGAACGATTCTCCGGCCGGAATGCCGGTGATCGCGATGGTGGCGTCGTAGACAAATTCGCCGAACGCCTCGTCGTCTTCGAACGTCGCGCCGTCGCCGTCGTAGCCGGGCTCGCCGTTGGGGCCACCGTTCCAGTTGACCTGGAACTTGCTGTCGAAGATAGAGACGTTGTCGCTGCTGCTGAGAAAAGTCGCGCCGGCGTCGCCGGAGTCGGTCAGAGACCCGGCGGACACCCCGGCCGCAATCGACGCGGCCGCTAACCCGAACATACCTTGACGAAACATATTGGAACCTCCAAGAAGAGAAGAACGAGAAATCAAAGACGCACAACGCAAGAGAGTGGGCGGGGACGGCCGGTCTCAACCATCCGCCGACGGCGGGGCCGTGGACCCCCGGACGACCATGGACAAGGGCAAACGGACTGACGACGACGCGCCGCCGCGGACTTTTTCGAGCAGCAGACGCGACGCGACCTCGGCCATGCGGTCCGCCGGGTGCGCGACGCAGGTGATGCCGGGGTGAAGCGAATCCATCGGATATTCGTCGTTGAACGTCACCAGGCTCAGATTGTCCGGGATCGACCGCCCTAGCCGGTCGGCAGTCTGGATCACGTCCATCGCGACGTAGTGGTTGTAGGTGACCACCGCGGTCGCCCCGCTCTGGATCAGGGCGTCGACCCGGCCGTCTTTGTCGCCCTCGGCTTCGAGGCCGTAGGTCATCTCGCCTAAGCCTCGCCGAGCGATGAAGGCTCGGTATGTTTCCAGGCGCTCCGACTGGCTGTGGTGGACGCCGAAGCGGTCCGCCCGATGGCAGTATGCGATCCGCCGGTGCCCCAAGTCGAAGAGATGCGTCAGGGCGTCGAGCATGCCCGCGCGGTCATCAACAAGGACGGACGAGCCCCCCGGCCCGGCCGGGTTGTTGATGCTGACGTAGGGCAGGCCGCTGCGTTCGACTTCTGCGAAGTCGTCGGGCCGGGTCGCCCGTACGACGACGGCGCTCTCGACTTGCCAGGGCGGCATGGCGTACGCCCCGCCCTGGCTGCCGACGAACGTCGAGGTCAGGTGCATGTCCTGCGACGCCAGGGCGTCGGCCATGCGATCGACCACGCTGTCCGACGGGTCGTGGACGGCCCGGGCGAGCATCCGCAGGCCCAGCACCGCGACGTACCCGGTCTTCTGCCCACGCAGCGTCCGGGCATTGATATTGGGGCGGTAGCCCAACCGATCGGCGCTGGCGTGGATCTGCCGACGAACTTCGGGGCGGACCGAGAAATTCTTCTTGTTGCCATTGAGGACCCGGCTGACCGTCGAGACCGCGACCCCGGCGTGCTTGGCAACATCGCTGAGGTTGGCCTGTTTGGGATTGACGGAGCTGGTCGGGCTCATGGGAATCGGTTTGAAAAGATAGGAAACGATTTCTAGACTGTATAGAAAACGATTTCTAAAGAATAAATCAAAACTGCGGGTGCGTCAATACCCAAATCCAAAATTTCTCGTCGCCCCGTCCGTGAGGGTGTGGCTACCCGCGGTACATGCCGACGTCGCGGAAATCACGCGGGCTCACGTCGAAATGTCGCCGGAAGGCCTTC
>JBCCRT010000025.1:0-28007 GCA_039201235.1 Planctomycetota bacterium | reverse complement strand
GGTAGCTGGTGCCGGCGGTCTTGACGTGGAATTGGCCGCGGGTGGCGCGGGCGAAGGCGGCGTACATCGACAGCTTGTCGCTGCCCGAGTGGAGGCTGAGCTTGTAGGGCCCGAGGTGGCGGGCGATGGCGGCGTGGTCGTCGAGCGAGGCCTCGAGGGCGGCGACGTCGCCGAGGTAGTCGACGCCCTTTTCGAGCTCGCCGATGAACCGCGGGGCGAGGCTGACGAGCTTGACGCGGGCCCGCACGAGCTGGTCGGCGATGATGTAGTGCTCGGCCGGGGTGGTGGGCTGGTCCGTTTCGTCGACGCTGATCTCGATCTCGTGGTCTTGGCCCCGTTTCTCGGCTGCCGACGCGATGTAGGCCGCGAGTTCGAGGGCGTGGGCGATGGCGGGGCCGTACTTGACCGCGGCCCGCTTCACGGTGGGCTCGTCGAAAGTGATCGTCGGGCCGTCGGGCACGGCGACGGTCTGGGCGAGGTAGGTCTCGGCCCACGGCGGGGCGACGTACTTGGCTTCGATCACGTCCGGGGGGTAGCCGTCGGCCTGCTGGTCGACGTGGTCGGAGGGGTCGATGGTGAAGAAGGTGAACCCGGCGTCGGCGGTGGCGTCGATATCGGCGGGGGTCTTGAGGTGGTCGGCATCGGCGCCCCACGGCCGGTCGTAGCCTGCGGCATCGAGGGCGGCGGTGGCGTCGGCCATGACGCCGCCGGGGGTGCGGCGGGTGCGGGTCATCTCACGGATCGACTGTTGGGCGAAGAGCCCGGCGATGTCGCCGCCGCATCGTTGCAAGGCGGCGAGGTGCCCGGGGGTGGCGAGGCCCATGCGGTCGCCGAAGCCGAAGGTGGGGGTGAGGCCGAGGGCGGCGGGGCGGGTGGTGGTGGCGGCAGCGGTGGTGTTCATCCCCGCAGGATACCCGGACCGGGTCGAACCAACGGCCGGGCCGTGGGCTACCCATCGGTTTCGGGGCGGAGCATCGGCTTCTTGGCGAACAGGAGCCAGACCACGAAAATCGCGGCACCCACCCCCAAGGGGACGAAGTCGGTGCCCATCGCGTTGGTCGGCCGGTTGATCGTGGGGTCGCTCACCAGGAAGCTGACCGGGACCCGGTCCCCCGTTTTGCGACCGTCTACAAACCCGAAGAAGACTTCCTGCCCGACCACGAACGCGTACTCGCCGTCTTTCCGCAGACGCCGCCCGCCCCGGGACTCCGACACGACCTCGGCGTAGACCTGCTGCGTTTCACCCGTCTTGAGGCGAAGCGACTCGTAGCCGTTACGCAGAAAACCGAAGCACAGTATGCCGGCAAGGGCGAGGCCCCCGAGCAGGACCAGCGGCCTGAACCCGCCGCGGGGCGGGTCGGGGCGGTCGATCGAACGCGGCTCGAGGCGCGGTGGACGACCGGCGTCGCCGTAGGCTTCGGATGGGAACAAAGCGGGGTCTCCCGGAGATCAGTGTCCCCGGCCCTATCGGCCGAAACCGGTACTAGGTTCAGTGCAATACGCCCGGCCGGGCGAAGCGGCGTCGTCCGCCTTGGGCGGCCGCATCGCATTGACACGCCCACGGACCTCGGCTTTCGCCACGTTCCCCTGGTCGCAGGCCGAACCTCTACGACCCCGCCGAGCCGCCGGGCGAGAACTCCAGCTCGACCTGCCCGTCGTCGAGCGTGGCCGTGAAGTGGTAGGTCGCCCCGGCCTCCAGCGGCACGCCCCGCCGCGGCGTGCCAGGTGCCCGTCGCAGCCCCCGCACCCGTCGGCCGTACGCCACCGCCCGCGTCGCGGGCTGCTCCCGGAGCTCCCGCGGCGGCTCGCCCTCTTGTGCCTGCCCCCGGTTCCGCGGCGGTCGCGGCACCAGGTGCCACACCACCTCGTCCTCCGGGGCGCTGTACACCTCGCCCTCCGCCGGCTCCTGCCCCTTCCGCACCACCACCAGCTCCCGGATCACCACGTCGTCGTTGAACGAAAACGTCGGCGACGAGCCCGGCAGCTCCACGAACTGCACCTGCAGCGGCGCCTCCCGCCGCGTCCCGATCACCCAGACGTACGCCCCGGCCAGCATGACAAGCACCGCGAACAGACCGAACTTCCGTTTGTCCATGACCCGCCACTCCTTCCTTGAGAAACCCTAAATCGACCGAGGAAATCTATAAACCGTTAAGTATATTACTCGGCATGCCGTGTTACGGAAGGCTCGGCCTTTCCCCTATCCCGAAATCCTTGCCTAGGGCTCGTTGGATGCCCGAGCGATCGCCGTCTCCCCGAGCCGCAGCGTTCACGCTGATCGAGCTACTCGTGGCCATCAGCATCATCGCCCTGCTGGTCGGGCTGCTGCTTCCGGTGTTGGGGCGGGCTCGGGCGTCGGGCAGACAGATCGTGTGCCTGAGCAACATGCGTCAGCTCGGGATCGCGATCCAGACCTACGCCGCGGACTACGACGGATACCTCCCGCAGCCTTACCCCAACCAGAGCATCCGGGACCCCGCCACGAACAGCACGAGCAATGCGACGGCCCGGCGGCTGCAGGGCCAGGCCCTGTGGTTCAACGCGGTCGATCATTACCTGGGTCTGCCGAAAAAGAACTACGCCCGGGGTGATTCGGTGGAGAAGACGTACCACCCCGTCAAGCAGGACCCGGCCTACCTCGATCTGCCAGAGGGCCCCGGCGTCGGCTACAACCAGACGAACGTGCGAACGATCAAGATGAACCAGTTCCTCGGGGTGTCGTCGCTCACCCGGCAGTTCGTCCGACTGACGAGCCTGCCGCGGCCAAGCCAGACCGTGTTGCTGGCCGACGGACACGGCCCGGACACCCCCGCCACCAACACCGGATACGTCAACGTGATCTGGGCGGCCAGCGATTCGGCCTACGAGCGAAACGTCGGGCTGCGGCACGGCGACGGAGCCAACGTCGCTTTTATCGACGGCCACGCCGCCTATCACGAAGATGAGGTCTATCTGCCCGCCGGGCACCAGCTCCGGGGGTGGTTCTACGGCACCCCGGCGACCAACGGATTCACCGGCGACGGGCCGCACGACCTGATCTGGCGCGTTTATTTCTACTGACCCCCTGCATCCGGGAGACGTACCTCAAGCCCGCAGCATCGACCCCAATCGATTCTTTCCTACGACCCCGAGATCGTGTCTTCGCGTATTTCCGTCACCCCGCCAGTTCGATGAAAGTTGAGCCCGCCATGAAAAACCCGGTTCGGATCGATCACGTACGTGCCGCGTTTACCTTGATCGAGCTGTTGGTGGTGATCAGCATCATCGCCCTGCTCATCGGGTTGCTGCTGCCTTCGCTCGCCGCCGCGCGGGAAACGGCCCGGACGATGCAGTGCTCCAGCCGGATGCGTCAGCTCGCCCTGGCCGCCGACATCTACGCCAACGAGCACGACGGCGAGTACCCGACCCGCGGCGTGAACCCGCGTTGGCCGTCCCAGCTTGAGCCGACCTATCAGACCCCCGAGCTGCTGATCTGCCCCAACGACCCCGAGCCGCTCAGCAACGACGACGCCACGTTCGATGAGTTTGACACCGCCCCCCGCAGCTACATGTTCAACGGGTTCAACGACCTGAAGAACGAGATCACCGGCCCGGGGTCCACCACCTTCAACGACGGCACCGACGACACCACCATGGACCGCGACTTCATGGTCAACTTCAGCGACGTCGTGTTCTTCGGCGAGAAGCGCACCGGCAGCACCCACTACTACGTCGACATCTTCGCCGCCACCAGCGACCCGCTCTCCGAGCTCGACCAGTCCCGCCACGGCGGGTTCCAGGGCAACCAGCGCGGCGGCAAGTCGAACTACGCCTTCGGCGACACGAGCGTCCGGCTCTTCGGGTTCAACGAGACGGTGACCCCGGAGAACCTCTGGGCGGTGACGAAACCGGTGCGGGACCTGGGTATCTGATGTTGGTGTGAGATGCTGGAAGCCCACAGTCGGCGACCTTGGGCTTCTTTGCGCAACCACAACCGCTGTGGATAGCTCAGCCCACCGCGACCTCGACGCCGACGCGGTCAATGCAGAGGATGGTCAGGTCGTCGTCGGCGCGGCGGGGGTGGCGGTGGGTGCCGACGTCGCGGCGGAGGGTGGCGACGACCTGGTCGCAGGCGAGGTCGGCCTGGCCGATGAGGCGTTCGAGGGGCTGGAAGCCGAACTGGCGGTTGGTGGGGTCTTGGGCCTCGTTGACGCCGTCGGAAGTCAGCAGCACGCGGTCCCCCGGCGCGAGGCGGAGGGTGGTCTGCAGGTCTTCGCCGTCGAGGGGGACGACGACGCCCAGGGGCGGGCGGTGCGAGGGCAGGTGGGCGACGCCGTCGTCGGCGGTGCAGATCATGGCGGGGGCGTGGCCGGCGTTGGCGTAAGTGAAGGTGCCGTCCTCGTGGAGCACGCCGAAGATCATGGTGATGAACCGGCCCTCGGTGAGGTCGGGCTCGAGCTGGGCCTCGAGGCGTTGCAGCAGCGCGCCGGGCTCGAGGTCGGCGTGGGCCAGGGCGTGGAGGGCGGAGCGGGCGGTGGCCATGATCAGCGACGGCCCGAGGCCGTGGCCGGTGACGTCGGCGACGACGACCGCGGTCCGCTGCTCGTCGAGGCGGAAGGCGTCGTAGTAGTCGCCGCCCGTGGCGTCGCAGGGCTCGGACGCCCCGGCCAACCGGTAGCCGGTGCTGGCGGGCAGCTCCGCGGGGAAGAAGCCGGCCTGGATCGACCGCGCCGCGTTGAGCTGCTCGGCGATGGTGTTGAGCGCCGCGCCGAGGTCCTGGAACTCGTCGCCGGTGCGGATGTCGACCTTGTGGCTGAAGTCGTGCCGGCCCAGCGCCTCGAGCCCGGCGTGGATCTTGCCGACCGGCCGGATCACCAGCCGCGTCAGCACGAGGTAGCCTAGCAGCGACGAGATCGCCAGCCCGACGACGGTGATGACGGTGTTGACCAGCAGCAGCTGGTCGTAGCGGGCGAAGTACGTCGCCGAGGGCTGGGTGACTTCGAGCAGACCGGCGGTCTGCCCCTGGGCGTCGAAGATCGGCGCGGCGGCGGAGATCCACTGGCCGTAGCGGTCGCGGTACAGGCCCGAGACGGCAACGCGGTTGGTCTCGAGCGCTTCGACGTGATGTGCTTTCTTCGGGTAGGTCTGCCCGACGAAGGGGTCGTCCTCCTGCGTCATCACGCCGAATTGCAGGCCGCCTTCGCCGTCGAGGTAGAAGGTGTAGATGTGCTCGGGCGTCAGCCCGTTGATGTCGCGGATCGCCCGGAGCTGCCGGCGCAGCTTCAGGAACGCGGGGTTGTCGGCCGCGGGGTCGTCCGCCACCGCGCGGTGCAGCGCCCCGTCGAGCTGCAGCGTCGCGGTCCCGGCGATGCCCGCCAGTTGGTTCTGCAGGTCGGCGATGACCTGCTGCTTCATCCCGTTGCGGGTCGGGATCAGCAGCGCGAACGCCAGCACCAGCAGCACCAGCTCTGAGATGATCAGCAGCTTGGTGCTCAACCGCATGTCGGAGAAACTCGGGCCTCGGCGGGTTTCTTTCCTCATGAGGTGAACTTTCTGCGGCCGGCCCGACCCGTCGGTGGCGTCCGGGCGTACCATCCGATCGAAACACGGCGGGCCGAACAGGTTCGGTGGTGGGCCGCCGCGGGATGCGTCAGACCCCAAGTTACCTTGTGACCCCGAGAAGTACGCCCCTGATTCTGCGTTTTTATCCGCTCGCCGTCTGCCTCGCGGCGGTGGCGTGTGTCCTGTCGGACCCCGCGGCGGGCGCGGAAGGGCCGGCCGGCTACGACAAGCCCGCCCCGGAGTCGCTCGCCGATCTGCGTCAGATCGAGCGGCGGGTCACCGACGTGGCGGCCGCGGCGGGCCCCGCGACGGTCGCGCTGGACCTCGGGCCGTTCGGCACGGGCAGCGGGGTCGTGGTCAGCGAAGACGGCGTGATCCTGACGGCCGCGCACGTCATCGGCCGGGCGGGCCGGCTGTTCCAGGTCCGCTTCCCCGACGGCACGGTCGCCAACGCCCGGACGCTGGGCAGCGACCAGCAGAACGACTCGGGCATGGCCAAGCTCGAGGGCGAGGGCCCCTGGCCGTTCGTCCCGCTCGCCGAGCCCGACCAGACGCGGCGGGGCGACTGGGTCGTCGCGCTGGGCCACCCCGGCGGGTTCGACGCCGAGCGGCCGGTCGTCGTCCGGTTGGGAAGGGTCATCCGCGTCCGCCCGGTGGCCGGCATCCAGACCGACTGCTCGCTGATCGGGGGCGACTCGGGCGGGCCGCTGTTGAACCTCGAAGGCGAGGTGGTCGGCATCCACAGCCGAATCGGCCAGAGCAGCCGGACGAACATCCACGTCGCCGTCGGCGACTACGTCGCCTCGTGGGATCGGTTGTTCCGGGGGCGGGAGTGGGGCGAGCGGCGGATGCCGCTGCTGGGGGTGGTGTTCACGCCGGACGACGAGGGCCGGGGCGTGCGGATCGACCGGGTGATCCGCGGCAGCGCCGCGGCGCGGGCCGGCGTGCGGCGGGGCGACGTGTTGACGCGGATGGGCGTACTGGACATCCGCGACTCGCAGACGGTGATGGAGATCATGGCGTTGCAGGCGCCGGGCGACGCGGTCGAGCTGACGGTGCTGCGGGGCGGGCGGGAAGTCGTGCTGGACGTGGAACTGGGGGAGTGGGAATGAGAGCGCTGGGCCTTGTGGTGTCGGTCTTGGTGGGCGCGGCGGCTTTGGGCCAGACGGCACTCCCACGGTCCCAGGACACCGAGGGTCGGGAGGTGCTCACGGCGTTTCGGCCGGTGGTCGAGGCGGCGCGGGGGTCGGTGGTGGCGCTGCGGCTGGGCGACCGGCCGGTCGCGTTGGGCACGGTCGTGGGGCGGGACGGCCTGGTACTGAGCAAGGCCAGCGAGCTGCGGAGCCGGGACGACGACGGCGCTGCGTTGACCGCCGACCTCTTCGACGGCCGGCGGGTGCCGGCCCGCGTGCTTCGGGAAGACCGGGGGCACGACCTGGCCCTGCTGCGGGTCGAGGCGGACGGGTTGACGCCGGTGGAGTTCGCGATCGATCGCCCGGCGGTGCTGGGCAAGTGGCTGGTCGTGCCGGGGCTGACCGACCTGCCCGAGGCGGTGGGGGTGTACAGCGCGACGCCGCGGCGGATCCGGGGGGTGCGGCTGGGCATCGCGCTGGGCGACAACGCCGACGGGCGGGCGGAGATCGGCGCGACGATCCCGGGCATGGGGGCCGAGGCGGCGGGGCTGCGTCGCGGCGACGTGCTGGTTTCGATCGGCGAAACCGAGGTCCGGACCGCCGAAGACGTGATTGAGTCACTGCAGGCGGCGAACTCGGGCGACGTGCTGGACGTGGTGGTGCGGCGGGGGGGCCGGGAGATGACCTTCGCGGTGGAGATGCGGCTGCGGCCGCTGGACCCGCGCAGCCGGGCGGACCGGATGAACACGATGGGCAACGAGCTGTCGCGGCGGCGGGACGGGTTCGCCTCGGTGTTCCAGCACGACGCGACGATCGACCCGGCGCATTGCGGCGGCCCGGTGCTGGACCTCGACGGGCGGTGCCTGGGGATCAACATCGCCCGGGCGGGGCGGGTCGAGGCGTACGCGTTGCCGGCCGCGGTGGTGGCCGAGGCGCTGGCGGAGATGACCGGGCGGGTGATGGTCCGCGAGCCGGCGGGGGGCGACGCCGAGCATTAACGCTGGCTTTTGTCTGGCATCACCGGCAGCGTGAGCTATGTTTGGGGACGGAAGGGAGAGAACGGAGATGGATCGAGCCGCGCCCGCGTCGGGCCGTGACCGCGGGTTTACGCTGATCGAGCTGCTGGTCGTCATGGCGATCGCGGCGGTGATGCTGGGCTTTCTGCTGCCCGTGCTCGGCAGCGCCCGCACGGGCGCGACGCTGGTGCGGTGCGCAGCGCATCAGCGTCAGATCGGCGTCGCGCTGCACGCCTTCGCCGGCGACGCCGACGGCGTCCTGCCCCCGGAAGGGGGCGGCGGCGGGGCGTACGTGCCCTCGGTATTTCTGCGGGCCGGCTACGACTTGCGGGGATTCGTCGAGCCCTACCTCAACGACTTCGCGGTCTGGAGCTGCCCGGCCACCGCCGCCACGCCCCTTGACGACCCCGGCAACATCCGCAGCCCGGCGAACTACGGCACCTACGGCTACTACCCCGGCCGGGCCGACCCTGACTTCGGCCTGCCCGCCGGCGTACCGGACCGCCTCGACACCGCCCACGCAGCCTCGTCCCTGACGATGCTGCAGGACACCTACCGCGAGGACGGACCCGGCGAACTGCTCTACAACCACGGCGAGGGCCGGGCCGACACCAGCATCCTCGACACCAACCCGTCCTATGCGGGCTTCCTGGGCAGCGCCGGCGTCGGTGTCAACACGCTGTTCTTCGACGGCCACGCCGCCTGGACCGACGCGGATGCGCTCGAAGTGATCGGCGTGGTCGAGGGCCCGGTCCGCACCGCGTACGGCGTCCGGGCTGTCCGTTGAAGCTAAGGCCAGTCTCGCAGAACTTGCATCAGCGCACCAACGCTCAGCCAACCCATCGGTCCCGGTTCCGGGGGCGAGAGCACCCGAACGGCCGGGCCGCGGGGCGACCATGTCTCGGGGTCGGTCGGCCCGAAGAGCGCGAGCGTCGGCAGCCCGAGCTGAGCCGCGAGGTGAGTCGGCCCGGCGTCGTTGCCGACGTACGCCGAGGCCGTCAGCATCTGTTCGACCAACGCTTGGAGCGAAGCACAGCCCACCGCGTCGTAACGTTGACGCCAGTCGTCGAGCCGCGCCGCCGGCCAACGCTCGGCCTCTGCCTCGCCGTAGACCACCCGCGTTGGCCGCCCCGTCGCGTTCAACCGGTCGATCAACTCGGCAAATCGTTCCGGGGGCCAGCACTTCGCCACGCCGCCGCTACCGGGGTGGATCAGCACCGGCCCGTCGGGGTCGCGGCGCCGCTCAACCGGGATGTCGACGACCGCGACGCCGTGGCTCGTCAGCCCGTCGCGATGAAATTCGGCAATGTGCCCACCGTGTTCCGGGGGCGGCCGGGTGGGCAGGTGGACCACGTCGGCCTGCGGCGCAAGACGTAGCACGTTGGCGGTCCACGCGTCCTGTCCATTGCCGACGAAGCTCACGACGGTGCGGGCGTCTTCGAACGCTTCGCGGACCGCGGGGCTAAGCGTGCTCGGCCCGTCCTCGTGGTGTAGCCGAGTGAACTCGAACAGCTCGATGTCGAGCGTTTGCAAGCCGTCGATCAGCGCCGCGGCGAGCCGGCCGCGGGACCACGGCGCGACCAGCGTCGTCGGCCCGTCGAGTCCGCGCAGCAGCGGCAGGATCAACGCGAAGTCGCCCAGCGCCGCGTGGTGGAAGACGAGGTTCATGCCGGTCCGCTAGCGAGCTCTCGTGCACGTTCGACCGCTTCTTTGGCCGAGCGGAACGGCTCGTCCTGCGTGACGAACACGTTCTCTTCCCCGACGTCGGCGACAAGGCCGTAGGACACCATCCGCTCGAACATCCGCGGCCGGACGCCGCAGAGGATCAGGTGCCGGCCGTCTTCGTGGAGCTGGCCGGCGAACTGCTCGATGACGTGCATGATCGTCGCGTCGACGAGGTGGGTGCGTTTGAGCCGGAGGATCACGGCCCGGGCGTCCGACGCCAGCAGCTCGTTGAACCGGTCCTGCAGGTCGTCGGCGGCGGCGAAGAAGAGGTTGCCTTCGACCTGAAGAAATACCACGTCGCCGCACTTGTCCTGGCTGACTTCGACATCGTCCTCTTGATTTTCCTGGTCGACGCCGCGGGGCGTACGGCCGCGGAGCGAGCGTTCGATGAAGCCGCTGGGCACGCCGGGGGTCCGCACCATCTCGGTGATGTAGAGCTGGCGGGCGCGCTGGAGGTAGAGCGCCAGCGTCAGGAACACGCCGACGAAGACGGCCATCTCCAGCGAGATGGTGAGGGTGGCGGCGAAGGTGCCGACGCAGACGAGCAGGTCGGCGGGGTTGGACTTGGCGATGCGGCGGACGTATTGGAAGTCGATCAGGCCGTAGGCGATGACGAAGAGGATGGCGGCGATGCTGGCCATCGGGATGACGCGGGCGGCAGGGGCCAGCAGCAGGAAGACGACCGCGATGAACACGCCGGAGAATAGCCCGGCGAAGCGGGTGCGGGCGCCGGCGGCGAAGTTCAGGGCGGTGCGGCTGAAGCTGCCGGTCGAGGGGATGCAGGCGAACAGCGCGCCGACGGCGTTGGTCACGCCCTGGCAGAGGAACTCCTGGTTGGCGTCTATGCGCTGCCCGGTCTTGCCCGCGACGGTCTTACCGATGCCGTAGGCCTCGATCATGCCGACCATGGCGATGGCGAGGGCCGGGCCCAGCAGCGGGCGGTAGGCCTCGAGGCTCAGCTCGGGGGCGGTGAACTTCGGCAGGCCCGACGGCAGCTGCCCGACCAGTCGCAGGTCCTCGCCGGTCCACCCCGCGAGCCAGACCACCACGCCCCCGGCGATCACGGCCAGGAGGTACGCCGGCAATAACTTGGAGACCCGTCGGCAGACCAGCGCGACGGCCATGCTTACCAGCCCGACGGCGATCGGCCGCCAGTCGGGCAGCTCGCCGTTGAGCCCGACCGCCTGGATCAGCCGTTCGACCTTCTCGGCGACGCCGGCGTGGCCGCTCTCGGTATCCGCGAGCCCGATGCCGAAGAAGTTGGGCACCTGGCCCACCGCGATCAGCACGCCGGCCCCCGCGCTGAAGCCGACGATGACCGAGTGGCTGACGAACTTCACCAGCTCGCCCATCCGCGCCAGGGCGAAGGCGAGCTGCAGCACACCCGCGGCGAGGGTCAGCATCACCGCCACGCGGATCGCCGCGTCGCCCCCGGCGGGCACGGCCCCGGCGACCAGGGCGCTGCTGACCAGCAGGCTCATCGTGTTGGTCGGCCCGATCGCCAGGTGCGCGCTGCTGGTCAGCAGCGACCCGACCACCGCACCGACGATCGCGGTGTAGAGCCCGTAGATCAGCGGCACGCCGGCGATGCTTGCAAACGCCAGCGACTGCGGGATCGCCACCATCGCCACCGTGAGCCCGGCGATCAGGTCGCCGCGCAGCTTCCCGACGCCGTAGCCCCGCACCGAGTCGGCGAACGACGACGCGACCGATAACCCCGGCTGCGCGGCGAAGCGCCCGGCGAGACGCAGGGCGTGCAGCGGTCCGGTCGGTTCGGGCATGCCCGGCAGCGTAGCGACTCGGCGTCGCCGGCGTGGAGCCGTCGGCCGCTTGCCGCCTTAAGCCGACCTTCGACCTCGCCGATGCGAGGGGAGACGTTGCGTGCCCGACCCGGGCCCGGCGTCCGCCCGAGGACCCCGCCGCGCATGGCTAAATCCGCCCGCATCAAGACCGACCTCGAGCTGTACCTCAAGCAGATCGACGAGTCGCCGCTGCTGACCGCCGACGAAGAGAAGTCGCTGGCGCGAAAGATCATCAACGAGGGGTGCATGGCGTCCCGCGAACACATGATCCGCAGCAACCTCCGCCTCGTGGTCGCGATGGCCAAGCGGTACATGAACCGCGGCCTGCCGCTGCAGGACCTGATCGAGGAAGGCAACGTCGGGCTGATGAAGGCCGTCGAGGGCTTCAACCCCGACATGGGCGCGCGGTTCTCGACCTACGGCTGCTGGTGGATCAAGCAGGCGATCAAGCGGGCCCTGATCAACGCGGTCCAGCCCATCCACATCCCCGCCTACATGGTGGAGCTGATCGCCAAGTGGAAGAAGGCGTCCCGCGACCTCGAGGAACAGCTCGGCCGCCAGCCCACGGTCCAGGAGCTCGCCGCCGAGATGGACCTGCCCGCCAAGAAGATCCGCATCATCCGCAAGGCGGTCAAGGCCAGCCAGCGCCCCGTCCAGCCCGGCAGCGGCGAAGACGGCCAGGGCCCGACCCTCTCCGAGGTCGTCGCCGACGAACGCAACCTCGCCCCCGACGAGCAGGTCCTGCTCGAAGACGACCTCAAGACGATCGGCCTGCTGCTCGACGCGATCGACCAGCGTGAGGCCACGATCCTCCGGCTGCGCTACGGCCTCGACGGCAACGAGCCGCTGACGCTCAAGGAGATCGGCACGCACGTCGGGCTGACCCGCGAACGCGTCCGCCAGATCGAGATCGAGGCGCTACGCAAGCTCAACCAGCGGCTCGAGTCCGACCGCCCGCTCGCCGCGGTGCGGGTGAAACAAGACATGCTGGCGGCGGAGCAGCGTAAGTCGGCCTAAATCAAAGGTTAATCCCCTGGGTGGCGTTCAAGCGTCGGCCTGGAGTTTCCGATGTTCAAGGGGTTGCCGGGGGGCCGGCAGCCATCGACCCGGTTTTGTTTCGCCAGGGATATGTTGCGATGGACGCGAACGCGATCGACATCCTGTGGCTGGTGCTCGCCGCCGCGCTGGTGATGCTGATGCAGGCGGGATTCCTCTGCCTCGAGACCGGCTTCACGCGGTCGAAGAACTCGATCAACGTCGCGGTCAAGAACCTCGCGGACTTTGGGCTCTCGGTGCTGCTGTTCTGGGTCGTCGGCTTCGGGCTGATGTTCGGCGCGACCCGCGGCGGCTGGATCGGGGGCGACGGCTTCGCGAACGACTTCGCCGCCGGCCCGACGTGGGACGCGGCGTTCTTCCTTTACCAGCTGATGTTTTGCGGCACGGCGGTGACGATCGTTTCCGGGGCCGTGGCCGAACGCATCCGCTTCGGCGGCTACCTCTACGTCACCGCGATCGTCGCGCTGAGCTACCCGGTCTTCGGGCACTGGGCGTGGGGCGGGGCCCTCAGCGGCAACGACACCTGGCTGTCGTCGATGGGGTTCGTGGACTTCGCCGGCTCGACGGTGGTCCATGGGGTCGGCGGCTGGTTCGCGCTGATCGCCTGCGTGGTCGTCGGGCCCCGGATGCGGCGATTCGACCGCGACGGCCGGCCGCACTCGAACCCGGGCAGCAACCTGCCGGTGGCGATGCTCGGCGTGCTGCTGCTGTGGTTCGGCTGGATCGGGTTCAACGGCGGCAGCACGCTGTCGCTCGACGGCAGCGTGCCGGGGATCGTGCTCAACACCGTGCTCGCCGCCGCGGCGGGGATGCTCGCCGCGGCGGTGGTCGGCTGGCTCGTGTGCGGCTACCCGCAGCCGGGCTGGATGATCAATGGCACGATCGCCGGGCTGGTCGCGATCACCGCCTGCTGCCACTGCGTGTCGACGCCCGCCGCGCTGCTCGTGGGCGCGGTGGGGGGGCTGGTGTGCCAGGCGGCGTGCGCCCTGCTGCTGCGGCTGCGGATCGACGACGTGATCAGCGCCGCGCCGGCGCACCTGGCCGCGGGCATCTGGGGCACGCTCGCGGTCGGGTTGCTCGGCAACCTCGACACGCTCGGCACCGGGCTGACGCGGTGGCAGCAGATCGAGGTGCAGGCGCTGGGCGTGACGGCCTGCGCCGCGGTGTGCCTGGGCATCGGCGTACCGACGCTGTGGCTGGGCCACCGCTTGTTCGGGCTGCGGGTCAGCCGCCGCGACGAGAAGCGGGGGCTCAACGTCGCCGAGCACCACGCCCCGACCGAGCTCTACGAGTTCGCCACGGTGCTGCAGCGCCAGGCCCGCACCCGCGACCTCAGTGCGCGTCTGCCCGTCGAGCCGTTCACCGAGGTCGGCCAGATCGCCGAGCGGTACAACGCGCTGATGGACGTGCTGCAGCAGACGACCACCGACGTCACGGAGCTCAAGGCCACCGAGCGGCTACTCCGCCGGGCGAAGCGCGAGGCCGAGGAAGCCAACCACGCCAAGAGCGAGTTCCTGGCGAACATGAGCCACGAGGTCCGCACGCCGCTGCACGGCATCCTGAGCTTCGCGGGCTTCGGCCGGAGGCGGGCCGCGGACACCGACGCCAAGCTCCACGGCTACTTCGAGAAGATCGATCAATCGGGCCAGCGGCTGTTGGTGCTGGTCAACGACCTGCTGGACCTGGCGAAGCTCGAGTCGGGCCGGCTGGAGTTCGAGATGGCGCGGCACGACATCGGCAACGTGGTCGCCTGCGTCGTGGATGAGTTCGAGTCGCTGCTTTCTGAACGCAGCATCGACGTGAGATTCGACCAGCCGGCGACGCCGACGTCGGCCGTCGCCGACCGTGACAAGCTGATGCAGGTGCTGCGCAACCTGCTGAACAACGCGATGAAGTTCAGCCCCGCGGGCGGGGTGATCGAGGTGGGCCTCGCGTTACGCGGCGGGGCGGTCCGGCTGACCGTCCGCGACGACGGCCCGGGCATCCCGGCGGACGAGCTCGAGGCGGTGTTCGACAAGTTCGTGCAGTCGAGCAAGACCAAGTCCGCGGCGGGGGGCACCGGGCTGGGGCTGGCGATCTGTCGGCAGATCGTGCAGGGCCACGCCGGCGGGGTCTGGGCCGAAAACGCGCCGGACGGCGGGGCGGTCTTCGTCGTCGAGTGGCCCAAGAACGCCGGGCGACCCGACACCGCCCCCGCGATGCCGGAAGCCGCCTGACCCACCGAAACCCGTAGGGGGGTTGAAAGTGAGACCGACCGACATGGACCCAACGATCCTGATCGTCGACGACGACCCGATCAACCTCAGCATCCTGGAGGAGATCCTGGGCGAACGCTTCCCGCTGTTGCGGGCCGAGGACGGGGCCGAGGCCGTCGCGCTGGCCGAGTCGCACCGGCCGTGGCTGGTGCTGATGGACATCATGATGCCGACGATGAACGGCTACGACGCCTGCGCGAAGATCAAGACGCTGCCCGAGCCGCGGCCGCAGGTGATCCTGATCTCGGCCAAGGCGTCGACTTCCGAGCGGCTGGTGGGCTACCGCGCCGGGGCCGACGACTACATGGTCAAGCCGTTCGAGGAGGACGAGCTGGCCGCGAAGGTGCGGGTGCAGCTGCGGCTGATGACGGCGCTGCACGACCTGGCCGAGGCCCGCGGAACGCTGGCCCGCGACAACGACGCGCTGTGCCAGACCGTCGCCGAGCAGGACCGCCAGCTCACCGACTCACGCGACCTGATCGTCTTCGCCCTGGCAAACCTGGCCGACTCCCGCGACCCCGAGACCGGCGAGCACCTCGAACGCATCCGGCTGTACTGCCGCCGCATGGCCGAGCACCTCTCGGCCCACGGCCCCTACGCCGACGCGATCAACGACGCGTTTATCCAGCAGGTTTACCTCGCCAGCCCGCTGCACGACATCGGCAAGGTTGGCATCCCCGACGCGATCCTGCTCAAGCCGGGCCGGCTGACCGACCGCGAGTTCGGGCTGATGAAGCAGCACGCGCTCATCGGCGCCCGCGCTTTAGAAAACGTCTCCCGCCAGGGCGAGTCCGGCGGCTTTCTGGCGATGGCGACCGACATCGCCCGCTCGCACCACGAACGCTGGGACGGCTCGGGCTACCCCGACGGCTTGGCGGGCGAGGCGATCCCCCTGTCGGCCCGCATCGCCGCGGTCGCGGACGTGTTCGACGCCCTGACCTCGGTGCGGGTCTACAAGGACGCCTTTACCGCCGAGGTCGCCCGCAGCATGATCGTCGAGGAGTCGGGCAAGCACTTCGACCCGGCCGTGGTCGAGGCGTTCGGGGCCTGCTTCGAAGACCTGGTCCGCTACCGCACGGAAAACAACGGCGACGACGGCCGGCTTGGCGAAGCGGCGTAGGGTTTAGAAGCCCCGCGATCGCCGCCGCTTATTCCGGTAGCTTCTCGCCGGTCCAGGGGCAGAAGTTCCACGACACGTGCGCCGGCTCGCCGTTCGGGCACATCCGGGGGACGTGCAGCGTGTCCAGCGGCAGCGAGAAACCGAACGTGTTGGGGGCCCCGCCGCCCCGGCCCGTAGTGCCGAGACGCAGCTCCCCGGGGGCGTAGGGAGAGACGATCCGCTTGCCCTCGGCGTCGCGGTCGCGGTACACGAAGAAGTGGAAGTTTTCGCCCAGCGCGCCCATGGCGGCCGTGAGGATCGGCGTGACCTGGGCGAGCAACATCTCCACGTCCGGGCCCGCGTCCTCGACCACCGGCAGGGCGGTCTCCACACCCGCCTCGTCGGCGAAGAAGACGTCGAGCTGCTCGCGGACCTCCGCCCGGCTGAAGTAGTCGAACGCCCCGAAGGGCGAGACGTCGGCCTGCACCACGCCGACCATGAAGAACGGCTCGAGCGTCTCGATGATCAGCTCGGCCTGCTGCGCCGGCACGTTCGGGTCCTGCCGCAGGCTGGCGGACCAGAACTCGACCGGGAGGTACCAGACCAGGTCCAGCCGCCCGTCGTCGCGGGTCTGCTGTGTTTCCTGGGTCAGGGCCGCGGTGTCGACCTCGGTGATCGGCTTGGGCTCGACGGCCGACGCCGCGGTAGCGATGAGGCCCAGCAGGGTGACGGCGACCATATGCGAAGCGCATGTTCTCATGGCGTGTTCCGGGCGGATGCGATCGGGCGGTCAGGCCCGCTTGTAGAACGGTAGCGAGACCACCTCGGCCTCGGCGGTCGACGAACCCACCGCGACCTGCACGGTGTCGCCCGCCGTCGCGGCGTCGGGGGCAACGTATGACATGGCGATCGGCGCGTCGAGCGTCGGCGAGAGGCAGCCGCTGGTCACGACCCCGATCGCTTCATCGCTGCGGGTCACCGCCGCCCCCTGCCGGGCGGTTCGGCGTCCCGTGAGCTTCAGCCCGACCAGCTTCTTCGGCGGGCCCTCGGCGGCAATCTTCTCCAACGCGTCCTGCCCGATGAACCGCGGCACTTCCGGGCCGCTTTCCGCGGTTGCACTGCCCTTGTCCAGCGACACCGCAAACCCCAGCCCGGCGCTCAGCGGGTCGGTGTCTTCGTCCAACTCGTGGCCGTAGAGCGGCATGCCCGCCTCGAGCCGCAGCGTGTCGCGGGCCCCGAGCCCGGCCGGCTTGATCTTGACCGCGTCGTCCTTTTCCTTGAGCAGCAGCTTCATCGCCATGCCCGCCATGTTCGCCCCGAGGATCACCTCGACGCCGTCCTCGCCGGTGTAGCCCGTCCGGCTGACCGTCATCTTGAGGATCAGCAGGTTCTTGAGCGCAAACGCGTACGGCCGCAGCGTCGGGATCTCTCTGGAGAACTCACCGATTTTCTCGATTACCGCCGGGCCCTGCACCGCCAGCATCGCGGTCTTCTGGGTCTGGTCGTCAACCTTGACCGCGAACTCCCGCTCGTCCTTGACCGCCGCGAAGTGCTCGACCAGCTTCGCGCGGTTCGCGGCGTTGACTACGAGCATCCACTGGTCGTCGTAGCGGTAGACGATCACGTCGTCGCGCACCCCGCCGGCCGCGTTGCAGACCATGGCGTAGCGGCAGGTCATCGGCCGCATGTCGGTGACGCGGCGGGTCAGGACGGTCTCGAGGAACCGCCGGGCGTGCCGGCCCGTGACGATCAGCCGGCCCATGTGCGAGACGTCGAAGATCGAGCCGTTCTCCCGCGTCTGCAGGTGCTCCTCGACGATCGAGCCGTAGTGCAGCGGCATCTCCCAGCCGGCGAAGTCCACCAGCTTCGCGCCCTGCTCCTCGTGAAACTTCCGGAACGGGGTCGGCAACAGGGCCACACGCAAACTCCTGTCGGCTGTGCGGTCGCTCGCCGCTCGCCGGAATGGTCTGGATCGAGGTCAGCCGAACGGCCAGGCGCTTCGCAACCAGGCCGCGACGCGGAACAGCGGTTCCCACGACACGCAGCCGCCGCCGAGGACCAGCACCAGCCCCGCTCCTAGCGAAGCGAGGCAGCGGCGAAACGTCGGCCGGCGGAAGGAAAGTACTCGCATGGCCGGATCATACCGCTTGCCCGCCGGCCGCGCGGCCCGACGCTCACCGCCCCGCGTCGATCGGCCCGCCGCCGTGTTCGAGCCGCGGGATGTCGGCGAGTAGCTCGCCCAGCCGCCGCGGCGCGAAACGTTCGCGGCTGCCCGCGATCGTTGCCGGCGGCCACCAGCGGTGCTCGGCCAGGTCGGTCGTCTCGTAGTCGGTCATGCCCGCCGTATCGATCGTTTCTTCGCCGGCGTCGAGGCGGAGCGTGAAGAAGCGCTCGTGCTGCGCGAACCGCTTGTGGCCGTAGACGATGTCTACGGTGCGTTGCCACACGCACGGCCCCAACCGTCCCGTCGCGTCGATCCCCGTCTCTTCCCGCAGCTCCCGCACCGCCGCGTCGGCGAAGCCCTCGCCGTCGTGCAGACCCCCACCCGGTGTGATCCAGAACACCGCCGCCGACACCGGGTCGACGAAGCGGAACAGCAGCACCCGCCCGGCACGGTCGAAAACGAGAACCCGGGCCGCTTGCCTCACGCGGGGCTCACCCCTCGAGCGTGCGCAGGCTCAGGCCGAACTCGGTCAGACGTTCCTTGATCTCGACCAGGCTGGTCATGCCGAAGTTCTTGACGCCCATCAGCTCGGCCTCGGTCTTCATGACCAGGTCGCCGATGCTGGTCACGCCGAGCAGGGCCAACGCTTTGCGGGCGCGGACGCTGAGGCTCAACTCGGCGACAGACTTTTCGAGCATGCCGCTCTCGTCGCCGACCTCGCTCTTGAGCTGGTCGTAGACCTGCTGCTTGACCTCGGCCTGGTGCTGCTCGACGGCCTGGCCGAGCTTCAGACCCTTCTGGGCAAGCATGGCTTTGATCTCCTCCAGGCTCGCGTCGCCGAAGTTCTTGAAGCCGCGCAGCTCGGCCTCGGTGACCTTGAGCAGGTCGCCCAGCGTGCGGATGTTCATCTTCCGCAGCGCGTTGCGGGTCCGCACCGACAGCTCGAAGTCGGTCACCGGGGTGTCGAGCACGGCGTGGTGGGCCTCGAGCCGCTTCTCCTGCTCGTCGTCGATGAGCATCGCCTTGGAGGCGAGGATGTCCTTGATGTACAGCCGGGCCCGCCCGTGGTTCGGGTCGGTCGCCAGCACCTGGCGTACGCAGCGCTCGGCCTGGGCGTACTTGCCGCGGTCTTCGTACGCCACCGCGAGGTTGATCAGCGCGTTGAGCGGGGCCTTCTCTTGCTTCGCGCACTCCTCGTAGAGGTGCAGGGCCTCGTCTTCCTCGCCGACGAGGTCGAGGTTATAGGCGAGGCGGAAGCAGTTCTCCGCGTCGTCGGGGTCGGCGGTGTAGGCGGCCTCGTACTGCTCGATGGCGGTGAGGCGGTCACCGGATTGCTCGGCGGCGTAGCCGGCGTCGAAGTACTTGCGGGCCGTCGCGGTGTCGCGGATGTCGGCCCCGTCTAGCGTGGCGGTGGAGTCGTCGCTCATCGGCTCTGCGGTTTCTCGAAAGGGGGGTGAGGTTGCATACGCGACAAGGCCCCGCCGGCCCGATCGCGTCTCAATCGAATCGGCAAGCATAGCCCGGCCGATCCTGCCCGGCAAACGGCGTCGCGATCGTCCCGGCCCCGAAATCCGCACGCCGTGGTTAATTTCGCCTCACGGACCGCCGATAACCTGGGAGGACGCGGTTTGACTTGCCGCCGAAGCGGTATATGGCAAATTTAATCGGACGCCCGACGTCCCCCCGCCTCCCCGACCCAGCCCCGCCCACTCCACCCCACCCCACCCCCAGACCCCGGGAGCCCGACCGTGAGCAAGCCCGCCCCTACGCTCGGCCATCAAATCGACGAGCTGCTTCGGCCCTTCGCCGACGACGAAGCCAAGCTCAATATCCGCCTCGACGACCTGCGGGCCCAGCAGCAGCGGCTCGAGACCGAAATCGCCGACACCCGGCAGGATCTGCAGGTCATCGGCTCGGCGAAGGTTGAGGCCCTGCGCAACGCCGCCGAGAGCGACCCGCTGCTCGCCGCCGCGTTTCTCGGCCGACCGATCGAGTCGTCGTCGGGCGACACCGACGTCGCCGACGCCCCGGCGCTCGAGATCGTTGGCGATGCAGAGGCCGGGTCCGCGGAAGCGCGTGACGGCCACCCGCTGCTGTCGCCGACGGGGTGATCCGCCGCGGTAGCCGCGACGCTACGCGTCGCGGGCCGGGGTTGCATAGCAACCCGGCTACTGGAAGGTCCGATGGGACTTACCCCACCGCGGCGGCGGGGCGGTTGAGCACGCGGTTGAGGTTGCGCATCGCCTGACGGATCCGCTGCTCGTTTTCGACCAGCGCCAGACGGACGTAGCCCTCGCCCCGCGGACCGAACGCGGCGCCGGGGGTCATAGCGACGTCGGCCTGCTCGACCATCTCGACGCAGAACGTGTCGCTGCTGCCGCCGTAGGGCTCGAGATGTTCGGGCTTGACCTTGGCCCAGACGAACATCGACGCCCGCGGCAGGTCGACGCTCCAGCCGAGCCGGCGGAGCTCCTTGACCAGCACGTCGCGGCGGGCGGCGTACTTGAGGTTCTGCTGCTCGATGTGCTTGTCGCCCGACCGCATGGCGATGATCGCGGCGATCTGCACGGCCTGGAAGATGCCGTAGTCGTAGTAGCCCTTGATCTTGGCGAGGCCCTCGACCATCTTCGCGTTGCCGCAGCAGAAGCCGATGCGCCAGCCGGCCATGTTGTACGGCTTGCTGAACGTCGTGACCTCGACGCCGAGGTCTTTCGCGCCCGGGGCTTGCAGGAGAGATGGCGCCTGGTAGCCGTCGAAGCAGGTTTCGCCGTAGGCGAAGTCGTTGACGAGCATGACGCTGTGGCGGCGGCAGACCTCGACCGCCTTGGGGAAAAACGAATCGTCGACGGTCATGGCCGTCGGGTTGTGCGGGTAGCAGAGGATGACCATCTTCGGCTGCGGCGTGAGGCTGTCGAGCGTGTGGTCGATCCGGTCCAGAAACGTGTCGTCGTTGCCCAGCGGCACGCTGACCGTCGACGCCCCGGCGAGGACCACGGCGGTGGTGTGGATCTGGAACGCGGGGTCGGCGACCACGGCCGTGTCGCCCGGGCCCATCAGCGCGAGCATCAGGTGGCTGAAGCCCTCCTTGCTGCCGATGGTGGCGATCACCTCGGTATCGGGGTCGAGCTCGACCCCCCATTTGCGCTCGTACTTCAGCGCCATATCGCGGCGGAGGTTGTAGACGCCCTTGCTCACGCTGTACCGGCCGTTGCGCGGGTCGAGCACGGCCTCGCGGATTTTCTCGACCACGGCGTCGGGCGCGGGGTCCGACGGGTTGCCCATGTTCAGGTCGATCACGTCCGCGCCGGCCTTGCGGCGGTCGTAGATCATCTGCTTGAGCCGACCCAGGATGTAGGTCGGCAGGCGTTCGATGCGGGAGGCGTACTGGATGTCCACGTCGGGTCTCGGCGGGGTAACGGTTGACGGATTCTAAGCCGCTTGCGGCATAGCGTTTCCCACAAACTTCATCACGGCCCCGCTGCGGCCGCGTCGCGTTGCCGCTCCCACCCACGCCGCAGTGCCGGGTCGAGCACCACCACGTCGGCCGCGCCGATCAGCTCGCGGGCCAGCTGCTGCATCATCACCCGCTCGGCCCGGCGGCGGACGTCGGCCACCAGTTCGGCCCGCACCGTGTCGAGGTCGACGCGCCGGCCCGCCGTCTTCTCCTTGAGGTAAACCAGCCCAAAGCCGCCGTCGAGAGCGACCGGGGCGCTGACCCGGCCCGGCTCGAGCCGGGCGGCGGCGTCGCGGAGGGCCCGCGGGTACGTGGTGTCGTCCGGCCGGATCGGCGAGAGCAGCCCGCCCTGCGCCGCGCTGGGGTCGATCGAGCGGGCGGCGGCGAGTTCGGCGAACGCCAGGTCGCCCCGCTCGGCTTCGGGGCGCAGCGTCTGGGCCTCGTCGAGCGAGCGGACCATGAGCAGGCGGACGCGGTACGCCGGGCCGTAACGCAGACGAAACTCCCGCCGCACCGCGGCGTCGGTGACGGTGACGCGGTCGGCGACGAGGGCCCGCAGCCCGGCGTTACGCCGCAGCAGCGCGTCGAACCGCGTCGGGCCCCAGCCGCGGCGGCGGCGTAGCTCGTCGAGCAGCCGCGCGGCCGTGTCCTCGTCGTCCGCCAGGCTCGCCGCGATCCGTTGACGCTCGGCGTCGAGCTGAGCGGGGCCCACCTCCACCCTCGCGGTTGCCAGCCGGCGTTCGAGCATCGCGTCGAGCACGTACTCGCTGAGCGTCGCCCCGCCGACCGCCTCGACCATCGCGGGCCACAGCGCCCCGCGCCGCACCGGCTCGCCGCCGACGTAGGCCACCAGCTCGCCCCGTGTCGGTTCGGGCGTCGCGGGCGGCGTGACCGGACCGTTCGACTGGCAACCGGCCGCCGTAAGCGTCACAATAAGCAGAAGACAGAGCGCACGGCCGACCATGCCCGCAAGCTAGGCCCGCCCCCGCCCAGCGTCAACGAAGCGATGCCCGAACCCGAGACGACCCAGCCCGATCCGCCGCCGCCGGTCGAAGCCGACGCCCCCGGAGATACGGCCGCCCCCGGAGATACGGCCGGCCCCGCCGAAAACGCGCCGAGCGGACAAGCGTCTGGCGGCGTGGTCGCGGTTTCGGTTCCGCCCGCCGCGGGTCCGGCACAAGCCGAAGAAAATTCCGGGAGCGGGGGCAATTCCGGGGGGGGCAAGCCGCGGATCGTGCTGTGTCCGTACTGCGGGCACACGCAGCCGCAGGGGACTTCCCGCTGCGAGGCGTGCGGCGGGTTGTTCGAGCCGCTGAGCCGGCGGGCGACGCAGATCGCGATGGGGCCCTGGTACATCCGCGACAAGAACAACCCGTTCCGGCCCGGGTCGAGCTACGAGGTGTTGGTCAAGATGATCGAGTCGGGGCGGGTGGGCCCGACGACGGTGCTGCGGGGCCCGACGACGCGTCAGTTCTGGTCGATCGCGCGGAACGTGCCGGGCGTGGCCCACCTGCTGGGGTACTGCCACGCCTGCGCGAAGCACGTGGACCCGACGGACACCCACTGCCCGCACTGCGGCGTGGCGTTCGGGCCAGTCAAGCACCGCAACGAGTTGGGGCTGCAGTTCCCGACGCGGCGGTCGGCGGCGGCGGCGCAGCGGTCGCTCAACCGCCTGCTGGGCGTCGCCCCGACAGAAAACGACACCGAGTCGCCGACGACCGTGGCCGAGAACGGGGCGGCCGAGACGGCTGAAAGCGACGCGGAACTGGCCGCCGCGGCCGCGTACCACGACGCCGCGACCGACGACACGCCGACCTCGATCTTCGAGCAGGAAGCCGCTTCCCGCCCCGCCCCGGAAGCCGCGCCGGGCGGCGACCTGATCGACGACATCCTGGGCGGTGAGGTCCCAACCGCGACCACCACACCCGCATCCGACACGCCCGCCCCCGCTGAGCCCCGCCCCGAGTCGCCGCTCACCGCCATCGCCCCGGTCACTTCATCGGCCCCGCCGGCCTCCGCGCTGGCGAAAGACCCCCGCCCGGTCAACTGGACCTTCGTCTTGTTGGTCGCGCTGAACGTGCTTGTCGCCGGGCTGCTGCTCGTGGTGTTCGTCCTCCGCGACGCCAATGCCTAACCTCACGGCAAGCTCCGACCTCGCCGGCCGCCGGCCGAGTCGGGGACAACGACTTCCCCCCTGGCCCCCGGACCCCGCCTTGCCTGCCACCCGCCGCTTCTACCTCGACAACGCCGCGACCAGCTTCCCGAAGCCGCCATGCGTCCTCGAAGCGATGACCCGCTTCGCCACCGAGCTCGGCGCGTCCCCGGGGCGGGGTGCCTACGCCGAGGCCCGCGAGGCGACCGGGCTGTTTAACCAGTGCCGGCAGCGCATCAACACGCTCATCGGCGGCGCGTCGCCCGACCACGTCGTGTTCACGCTCAACACGACCGACGCCCTGAACCTCGCCATCCACGGGCTCATCCACCCCGCCGCGAAACGACGCCACGTCGTGACCTGCCACCTCGACCACAACTCGGTGCTGCGGCCGTTCAACGCGCTGGTCGCCCGCGGCGTGGCCGAGCAGACCCGCGTGGCCTGCGACCCGGTCACGGGACGCGTGGACCCCGATGACATCCGCGCCGCGGTCCGCCCCGACACCGGGCTCGTCGCCGTCGTCCACGGCAGCAACGTCACCGGCACGCTCCAGCCGATCCGAGAGATCGGCCGGCTGTGCCGCGAGCTGGCGGTGCCGTTCCTCGTCGATGCGGCCCAGACGATCGGCCACGTCCCGCTCGATGTCGAAGCCGACTGCATCGACCTGCTCGCCGCGCCGGGCCACAAGTCCCTGCTCGGGCCGCTGGGCACCGGCTTCCTCTACATCCGCCCCGGCGTCGAGAAGCTGATGCGCACTGTCCGCGAGGGCGGCACCGGCAGCGTCAGCGAGCTCGACGTCCAGCCCGACTTCATGCCCGACCGCTTCGAGCCCGGCAGCCACAACGCGATCGGCATCGTCGGCCTGGGGGCCGCCGTCGGCTGGGTCCTCGACCAGACCGTCGACAAGCTCTGGGCCCACGACCGCAAGCTCACCCAGACCATGATCGACGGCCTGCACGACCGCGACTCGCTGCCCGGCCTGACCTGCCTAGGCCCGCCCGGGATCAAGCACCGCTGCGGGGTGTTCTCGCTCCGCATCGACCGCGAGGACGGCCGCTTCGAGTCGCCGCAGGCCCTCGCCGACGCGCTCGAACAAGAGTTCGGGATCCTTAGCCGGGCCGGCATCCACTGCGCCCCGCTCGCCCACCGGACCGTCGGCACCCACGACCGCGGCGGCACCACCCGCCTGTCCTTCGGCCCGTTCGTCACCACCCAGGACGTCAAGTACGCCTGCGACGCCCTGTCGCACCTCTGCGACCCCGCCGCCGTCGCGTCGGTGTAGTTTCAATCCAAGCGGTCAATTCGTAAGACCCAGTCGGGCCCGCCCGGCGGGGGGGTGAACGAGATGCGTCCCGGATTCGCTGGATGCGTGTCGCGATAGCTGGCCCCGTTGCGGGGATCGATCCACGCGACGACGACCTCGCCGCCGCCAACGCACGACGTGTCGATCTCGAGCCACGACTGCCGGAACGGGAAATAAACCAGCAGCGTCCGCGGCGGCCCGTGGTCCGCGGCCACCCGACAGCCGACCGGCCAGACGGAGGGGTGCGGGTCGGCGTTGGGTACCGCGTGCGGGTCGTAACGCGCCGCCGCCTCGGCCGGCAGCGACTCCATCAGTTCCCGCAGGTGACGCATCTGCCCCGCCCCCGGCAACGACAGCGATTCACGCCAGCCCCGGCTCGGCCACGATCCCTTCACGACCGGCGTCGTCGTGTCCGGCCCCCCGCCGCAGAACTGCCAGACCGCCGCCGCCCCGTAACCCACCCCGCACCCGCCGGCGAATACGCCGCGGTACGCCGCCGACCGCACGTCGTGGTCGGTGAACCGGCCGTTCTCCGGCGTAAAGCCGATCGGGTGGTCCTCGTAAGGCATCTCCAGGTCGAGCACCGGCCGGTCCGTTGCTTCGCGGTCGGCGTTGATCCGCTCCCAAACCGCCGGGTCGCGGTGGGCATGGCCGCTCTGCTGCGCGTGCAGGTCCAGCCACGCCTCGCCCTCGGCCCCCAGGAAGTCCGACGAAGACGACGAACCCGGCGGGTGAAAGGTCATGAGGTGACGCTTCGCCTCGCGGCCACGGATCGCCTCGGCCATCGCCCGCCACACGGAGCGCGTCGGTTCGTCTTCGGCCGGCCGATCGCCGCCGATGACCCAGAACAGGTTGTCGCGGTCGCCCAGCCGGTCGGCCCACACCTCCCCGAGCGTCGCCGCCCGCGCCGCGTCGAGCATCGGCTCGCCACCGGCCCACAGCGGCGTGACCAGGTGACCCCACGTCGGCAGAAAACCCACGGTGAGACCGAACCCCGCCGCGCGATCGACGAACGCTTCGACCCGGTCGAGTAGCACCGGGTTCGGCCGGGCCGGGTCGCCGTCGAGCATCGGCCACGCCCCGCCGGGCATCGGCGTCGTCCGGCAGTCGTGCTCGTAGTACCCGACGACAAGCACCGCGTTGAAGCCCTGCTTGGCCCTCGTCTCCAAGTAAAACTCAATGTCTCCGGGCGACACCGCCGCGAAGAGCCGCCATGCCGTGTCCGCCAACAGAAACACCGGCCGGCCGTCGCCGTCGATCAGCCGCCCGGTCCCGGTCCGCCAAGGCCCCGACACCGTCACGCCTTGCCCTTCTGCTTCGCCCACGAGTCGCGCAACGTCACCGTCCGGTTGAACACCGGCGTCCCGTCGGCCGCGTCCTCCGCGTCCCGCACGAAGTAGGCGTGACGCTCGAACTGCAGCGGCGCCCCCGGAAGATCATCAACCAAAGCCGGCTCGACCTTCGCCGTCACCGTCCTGAGTGAGTCGGGGTTGAGATGATCCAGCCAGTCGCCGCCTTCGGGCGCCGCTTCGGGGTCCTCGGCCGTGAACAGGTGCTCGTACAGCCGGACCTCCGCGTCGGCCGCGTGCGCTTCGCTGACCCAGTGGATCGTGCCTTTGACCTTCCGCACCTTGCCCTCGTCGTCCGGCGGCGGGCTCTCGCCGCCGCGGGTGTCGGGGTCGTAGGTGCACTCGAGCCCGACCACGTTGCCGTCGTCGTCGGTGATCGCCCGCTCGCACTTGATCCAGTACGCCCAACGCAACCGCACCTCCCGCCCTTCGGTCAAACGGAAGAACTTCCGGGGGGCGTTGGGCAGGTAGTCCTCGCGCTCGATCAGCAGGTGTTTGGCGAAGGGCACCTGTCGCGTCCCGTCGGCCGGGTCTTCGGGGTTGTTCTGCGCCTCGAACCACTCGACCTCGCCCTCGGGGTAGTTCGTGATCGTCACGCGGATCGGGTCCAGCACCGCCATCCGCCGCTGGGCCTTTGTGTTGAGGTCCGCCCGCAGAACGTTCTCCAGCTTCGCGAACTCGATGTTGTTCTCCCGCTTGGCCACGCCCGCCTCGGTCCAGAACCGCACGATCGACCCGGGCAGGTAGCCCCGCCGCCGCATGCCCCGCAGCGTCGGCATCCGCGGGTCGTCCCAGCCCGAGACGTGCCCGCCGTCGATCAGCTCCCGCAGCTTCCGCTTGCTCGTGACCAGGTGCGTGATGTTGCCGCGGGCGAACTCGATCTGCCGCGACTTGTGCGGCACGCCTTCGGGGTGCCCCGCCACCTCGGCGATGCGGTCGATGAACCATTCGTACAACGGCCGGTGGGTCTTGAACTCCAGCGAGCAGAGCGAGTGCGTCACGCCCTCGATCCAGTCGGACTGGCCGTGCGCCCAGTCGTACATCGGGTACAGGCACCAGGCGTCGCCGGTCCGCGGGTGCGGCCGCTTGACGATGCGGTACATCGCCGGGTCGCGCAGTTCGACGGTCGGGCTGGCCATGTCGATCCTGGCCCGCAGGACCCGCGACCCCTCGTCGAACGCGCCCGCCTGCATCCGCTCCAATAGCCCAAGCGATTCTTCCGGGGGCCGGTCGCGGAACGGCGACGGCGTGCCGGGCCGGGTCAGCGTCCCGCGGTTCTGCCGGATTTCCTCGGCCGTCTGGTCATCGACGTATGCGTAACCCGCTTTCACCAGCGCGACGGCCCACGCATAGAGCTGATCAAAGTAGTCCGAGGCGTAGCACAGCCGGTCCCACTCGAACCCCAGCCACCGCACGTCGTCGAGGATCGAGTCGATGTACTCCTGCTCCTCCTTGGCCGGGTTCGTGTCGTCCAGCCGGAGGTTGCACTTGCCCCCGAACCGTTTCGCCAGGCCGAAGTCGATCGCGATCGCCTTGGCGTGCCCGATATGAAGGTACCCGTTGGGCTCCGGCGGGAACCGCGTCTGCACGTGGTTCACCTTCCCCGCAGCGAGGTCGGCCTCGATCTCCTGAACAATAAAGTGGGTAGGTTTTGAAGCTTCCGTGCTCATAGGACGTTGTCGTTTCGGTGATGCTGTTGATCGAAGTGTAACGGGAAGTTCTTGGGTGGCGGTCGCCTGCGCGGCGGGCGGTCAGGGCTCCGCCCCGACACCCCGAAGGCAAACCGAGCCTGAAGTCTTGCCTTTGGGGTGTCGGGGCGAAGCCCTGACCGCCCGCCGCGCAGGCGCTCCGCTATCGCACTTAATCCCCGTTACAATCCGCGAGGAACCACTACGAAACACCTAAGGACTCGAGCCTTTAAGAGTATGGATACTCAATCAAACAACGCCAACGCGGAT
>JBCCRT010000024.1:0-28478 GCA_039201235.1 Planctomycetota bacterium | reverse complement strand
GTTCTGGGGGTGGTTGTTGGGCTTGAAGCTCATCGCAAACCTCACCCCGCGGGGGTTCACCACCACCACCAAACTTCACCAACGAACTTCCCGGGTTGCGGGCGGACCGGTCCCCCCGTCTCTAACGGCAACTCACTCCGCCGCGGAAGCTTCCGGGGCGGGCCGGTAGGCGTACTTGCGTTTCAGCGGCTTGACGACCAGGCCCATCCGGATGGCCTTGGCGGAAGCTTTGATTTTGCGGACGCTGCCGTCTTCCATCACGGCGTTGACGTTCTGGAGGTTGGGCTTGAAGGTCCGCTTGGTCTTGCCGGTGACCTTGGTGCCCACGCCGCCGAGGTACTTCTTCTTGCCGCGGAGGGTGTACTGGTAGCCGGTGCCGGTGCGTCGGCCGGTGAATTCACAGACTCGGGGCATAACTCGAACCCTTGGGGCGGGGTGAACGGAGAACAGCCCGTTTGGGCCAAGCCCTATAAATTACCCCAACCCGAGCCGGGGATCAAGCCCGCACGGCTCCGCTTCCGTCCCGAATTGTCAAGGAGCGGGCCGCTCACGCCCCCACCCCGCGTCGCTTTGCGGCCGCCGCGGCGGGGTGTGGGTGGACCAAACCCGTTAAACCGCCAAGGACGCGGAGGACGCCAAGGAAGGCAGAAGCCAAAACTTCAACGCCTTGCGGTCTTCCTTGGCGCTCTTGGCGTCCTTGGCGGTTCAACGGATCGGCCCATCCGTGGGCGTGGGCCCCCGACCGGCCATCGTGGTCTGGACCCGCGGGGTTCCCGGCAAGGTGGTACCCGCGGCATCGCCGCCGACCGCGACGCAACCAGCCCGGTGCCCCGGTCTCTAGACGGCCCCGACCTTGCCCGGCTCGGGAACCGCCGCACCCCGGGGTCCGACACCCGGGGCCGCGGCGTCCCGCTCGTGCGCACCAGCGTTGCGCCGCCCGCCCCCACCTAGCGCCTAAACCTTGACCGGATAACGGATCAAGAAAATTTTGCCGGCCACCGATTTTCGGTCGATCCGCGGCACGGATGTGTGCGCCGTGCCGCGCGACCGGACGGTCAGGGCTCCGACACCGGCGTCACCAGCACGGCCCAGTCCTGGTCGGGGTCGGCAGGCGGCTCGCCGAGGTGGCTCACCCGGCCCGCGGGGACCTCGGCCACGGAGCCGAGCGCCAGCGGCCCGCCGTCGCGGGGGTTGAACCAGCGGACCGTGTACGCCGAGCCGCTGGCCTCCGCGAGGTTGAGCCGGACGGGGACGCGGGCGTCGGCGACGTAAACGACGTAGGGCAGCGTCGCGGCGAGGTTCTGGGGAGCGGGGTTCCGGGGAGCGGGGTTCCGGGGAGCGGGGTTCCGGGGGGCGGGGTTCCGGGGGGCGAGGCAGTAGAGGCCGTTGGCGTCGGTGTAGTTGCCGACCAGGTCGTTGCGGTTGGTCAGGTCGGGAAACGCCGGGGCGTGGTCGCGGAAGAAGTCCACGGCGAGCCGGCCGAAGCGCCAGGACTCGGCCCGGCTGCGCCAGTCGTCGGTGAAGAGGTCGCCCTGCGGCAGCTCCCAGCCGAAGTAGTACTCGACGCCGCCGCCGCCGGCCATGAGGTTGCCCCAGAGGGTGTGCTGGCGGACGTCGTGCTCGTCGTAGCCGACGGGGCTGCCGTCTTTGCGCAGGCCGTCGTACGGCGGGTAGTTCGAGTCCGGGGGGACGCCGGTGGTCCAGTGGTTCTGCTCGTCGTTGCAGACGACCCAGGGCCGGCCGGCGGCGTCGGACTCGCGGACCCAGAGCAGGGTCTGCGGGTGCGACCGGTCCCAGTCGTTCTGCAGCGCAGCCCCGGTCAGGACGGATCGGCTGCCGAGCAGCGGGCGGTAGACCTTGTCCTGTTCGTGGGGGAAGGTCTGGACAACGATGAGGTGGTCGTAGGGGTCGGTGTCGAGGATGAAGTTGGCCATGTCCCGCTGCTGCGGCGGGGTCTGGGAGTTTTCTTCGCCGAGGTTCCAGGTGACGGCAAGGAGGTGGCCGAAGCGGGCGATCATCTCGCGGAGGTAGAGCTTGCGCTGCGGGCCGAGGTCGCCGCCGTCGAGCGAGGCGGGGACGGTGGGCGGCGGGTTTTGTTCGTAGTCGGGCAGCGTGTCGTCGTCGTTCTCGGTTTCCTGGAGCTTGAAGTTGACGTGGAGCCCGCGGGCCTGGGCGTGTTCAAGGACGATGCGCCACTGGTCGAGCTTGGAGCAGTCGTAGTGGAGCTTGTGCTTGAGGTCGGGGCTGACCATGGGCCAGACGTTGCGGCCGTCGCCGGCGAGGTTGTAGGGGATGAAGGAGATGCCGTTGCCGCCGGCGGCCGACAAGTAGTTGAGCGCGCCGATGAGGCCCTTGCCCTTGCCGTTCTGCCACGTCGGGTCACCGGGGTTCCAGTCGGGCTTGTGCGGGGTGTAGTCGCGGACGGGGACCCAGTCACGGCGGGTGAAGGTGTCGTCGAAGTCGGTGTAGGCGAAGAGGGTCTCGGGGGCGTCGGCGCCGATCTTGAGGAAGGCGGTACCATCGCCGGCGAAGCGGAGGTGGTGGCCGCCGACGTAGGTGAGCCGGCCCTTGCCGCGGAAGTCGATGATGTGGGACCCGGCGGCGGGCGTCGGTGATTTGTCGGTGGGGGCGACGGTGAACGAGCCGGTGACGCCGTGGAAGGGCGCGAGGGTCCGGGCGGCTCGGCCGGCGTCGTCGAGGCGGTGGAACTCGGTGGTGTAGGTCCAGGTCCCGGGGGTGTCGGGGCTGAGGTGGGCGCGCCAGGCGTTGCCTTCTTTGGCGGAGGTGTTCGCGGCGTCGCCGTCGGCGGCGAAGTAGCCGGGGACGACGTAGCTCGGGGTCCCCGACTCGTGGGTGAACACGACGCCGAAGCGGTAGCCGGTGAACGGGTTCGGGTCGGTGTCGGTCTCGGCGGCGGCGGGCCCGTCGAGGGTGAGGGTGACGGGGTGCCACTGCATGGGGTGGTCGGAGACGGCGACGGAGCCGTCGCCGTACGGCCCCGCGGCGACGGCCGGCACGGACAGGGCACACGACAGCACGGCACCGGAAACGATGGGACGGAGAAACGGCATGCGAGATTCCCGAGGCGGTCGGCTTACGAGTGGGGAGCAAACCCGGTCTCTCGTTGCATGGGGCCCGTCTCGGCGAACGCCGCGGGCTCGGTGACCACTGTCCCGACCATACCACGACGTCGGCGAAACGGAAGCGCCGGCGACGCGGCGCGGCCGGGGCGGCTATAACCCCCGCCATGCACCGCCTGCCCCCCTTCTTCAACGTGCAGCACGCGCCGATCGGTGCCTTCGCCTCGTTCACGCTCGGGCAGAAGGGGCCCAAGGGCGGTCTGGGCGTGCAGCAGGGCAAGCCCGCGGACGAGCCGGTGTACGTCGGGCTGGAGTCGCGGGAAGACGCCAACCGTTTCGACGCGCTGCCGTTTTACGACGGGCAGACCGCGAACGAGGCCGAGCGTTTCGTGAGCGACAGCGACGCCTCGCCGGAGCTGGACGACCCGATGCTGGGCGAGGTGCCGGGGGTGCGGGTGGTGATGTTCGACGACGGCCGGGTCGCGCGGACGCTGAGCTTGGCGCGGGACACATGGACGGCGGGGGACCTGACGCTGCGGGTGATCTCGCCGGTGATGCCGGTGCCGGCCCCGCCCCCGGAAGTGGCGGAACCGGATCACGAGGGGTTGAAGTTCGCGACGTGCCCGGCGGTGCTGGTCGAGCTGGAGGTCGACAACACCGGCGGCGACCGGCCGCGGCGGGCGTTCTTCGGCTACTCGGGCGGCGACCCCTACTCGGAACTGCAAGCAATACGACACCCCGGCGGCGACCCGCTGACGGGCCTGGCTCAGGGTCGGCTCAAGGGGGTCTTCGCGGCGGACCCGGCGGTGCGCTGCGGCCGGGCGTTCGCGCCGGGCGCGATCCTGCGCCCGGTGCGCGACATCGGCGACGAGGTGTTCGGCCTCGGCCCGGTCGGGCTGCTCTACGCCGACGCCCCGCCCGACGCCCGGACGACCTACCGCTTCGCGGTGTGCTTCTACCACCACGGCGTGGTCACCACCGGGCAGGACGCGGTCTACTTCTACACCCGCTACTTCGAGAACCTGGAGAGCGTCGCCCGCTACGCCCTCGGCCGCTTCGACGACTACCTCGCCGCGGCCGACGCCGCCGACGCGGTGCTCGACCACGCGACACACCTCAACGACCCGCAACGTTTTCACCTCGCCCACAGCGTCCACGGCTACTACGGCTCGACGCAGCTGCTGGACCTCGGCACCGCCCCGCCGCTGACCCACGACGGACGCACGCCGTGCTGGGTCGTCAACGAGGGCGAGTACCGCATGATGAACACGTTCGACCTCACGGCCGACATGCTGTTCTACGAGCTGCGGACCAACCCGTGGACCACGCGGAACGTGCTGGACCGCTACGTCGAACGCTACGCCTACACCGACACGCTGCACTCCCCCGGCGGGCCGAACGAACACCCGGGGGGCGTGAGCTTCACGCACGACCAGGGCGTGGCGAACCACTTCACGCCGGCCGGCTACTCCTGCTACGAGCTGCCGGGACTCAGCGGCTGCTTCTCGTACATGACCTGCGAGCAGTTGATCAACTTCGTCTGCTGCGTCGCGACGTACGATCACGCCACGGGCGACCACGGCTGGACCGCCAAGCACGCCGATTTGCTGGGCGACTGCCTCGATTCGCTGCTCAACCGTGACCACCCCGACCCGGCGCAGCGCAACGGCGTCATGGGCCTCGACAGCTCCCGCACCGGCGGCGGCGCGGAGATCACGACGTACGACAGCCTCGACGCCTCGCTGGGTCAGGCCCGGGGCAACGTGTACCTCGCGGTCAAGGGCTGGGCCGCCTGCGTGCTGCTGGCGAAGCTGTTCGAGCGCTTCGGGCAACACGAGAAGGCGGCGCTGGCTCAAGAGCAGGCACAACGCACCGCGGACACCGTCGCGGCCGCGGCGGACGGCGACGGGCGGATCCCCGCCGTGCTGTTCGAAGGCGGCGACGCGCACATCATCCCGGCGATCGAGGGGCTGGTGTTCCCGTACGTCGCCGGGGCGCGGGAGGCGGTCGCGCCCGACGGGCCGTACGCCGGGTTGATCGCCGCGCTGCGTACGCACCTCGACGCGGTGCTGCGGCCCGGCGGGTGCCTCTTCGACGACGGCGGCTGGAAGCTGTCGGACACGAGCATCAACTCGTGGCTGAGCAAGACCTACCTGTGCCAGTTCGTCGCGCGGCGGGTCCTCGGGCACGACGACGCCGGGGCTTCGGCCGCGGCGGACGCGGCGCACGCGGCGTGGCTGCTGCGGCCCGAGAACACGTACTGGGCGTGGTCCGACCAGATGCACGCCGGCGTCGCCAAGGGCAGCAAGTACTACCCCCGCGGCGTGACGTCGGCGCTGTGGCTCACCGAGTCCTGAACCCGGCCCCGCGTCACGGGTCGAGCACCGTCACGCCCAGCATGATCACGCTCGTGTCCCGCCCCGGCACCGGACGCAGCCGCAGGTGGCTCACCACCCGCTGCGGCGACGGGCTGCGCAGCTCCATGACGTAGAGCGTCGCGCCCGGCGACGCGCCGACGCCTTGCAGCCCGACGTGGCGCGTGCGTTTGTTGTCGAAGCGGGGGAACGCGTGGTACCACTCGCCGACGCCGGGGGACGCGACGCCGGGGTTGGCCGGCCGGACCGCGGCGGCGTGGGTCGAGCCGTCTTCGTAGACCAGCTCGTACACCGCGGCGGCCTCCGTTTCGTCGCCGATCCAGCCCGCGCCGTGCAGCACGTACACGGCCGGCGTCGCCCGGCCGATCGGCACGTCGTGCGACGGGGCCAGCGGCTGCCCCCCGGTCTGGCTCACCTTGTTCGACGGCAGCGCGACCCCGACCCGTGCGTTGCCGCTCACGTCGGGGATGTCGAACGGCACGCCGGCAAACACGTGACGCCCGGCCTCGAGGTGCGGCAGCGCGTTGCCCGCCCCGATCCACGCGTCGGGCCCGACGAGCGGGCGGTTGGCGAACGACGCGAGGTCGACGGGTTGCCAGTGGTTCTCGATCGCGCTGCGCGCCAGCTCGAACGCCGGGCCCGACTCGTGACCCGCCGCGGCGGTGATGCTCAGGAAACGGTCCGACTGGGCCAACGCGTATTCGAGCTTCGCGCGGTCCTCGGCCGAGAGCGCCCCCGGAAGGTCGGACATCTGCGCCCGGACCTCGGGGTTACCGATCGACCAGTCGAAGTCTTCGGCCGACACGAACGCGGGGTCCGCGAAGACGCTGCCCGACTCCTGTCCGGTCGCTTGCCGCCAGGCGTCGAGCCCGCCCGTCCCGCCGCCGGGCAGGTGGAACGCGCCGCCGGGCGACACGGCGTGGTACACGTTGCCGTCGGCCTCCAGGGTCTCCAGAAACTCCGCGAACTGTTCGGCCGAGCAGTCGTCGTAGAGCAGCGGGCTCGACGCGTCGCCCGAGACGATCAGGTTGCCGCGGGCCGTCCAGTCTTTCGAGTGGTTCGCGTACTCCGACTCGGTGCCCCGGCGGTGCAGGTAGACCGCCGCCTGCTCGGGGTTGGCCGTGTACAGGAGGTTGTCCTCAAGGCGGACGTTCCACGACGTGCCGTCGACCGCGCGGGTGCCGACGTTGTTCCAGATCACGTTACGCCGCACCTCGACCGGCCCGGTGAGTTTCTCGAGGTAGAGCTGCGACCCGTAGCGGTTGGCGACGAAGAGCGAGTCGGTGACGGTGATCGGGCTGCGGGGCGTGAACGACTGGTCGAGCCAGAAGCCGTTGGTCAGGTTGGCGAACGAGCGGTGGCCGCGCACCGTCATGCCGACCTGCCCGTCGAGGGCGAACGCCTTGACCCCGGCCGAGTCCCAGCCGTGCTGCGACCCGGTGTGGCCGCGCCAGTTGTTGTACGACGACTCGCAGTCTTCGATAACCATGTCGTCGACGCGGTAGCCGGTGGACAGACCCTTCCAGCCGTTGCCGTTGAAGCTGCAGCGGCGGAAGGTGATGCGGGCGCGTTTCTCGCCGGTGATGGCGAACGCCTTGCCGCCGTGCTCGTCGAACCGGCAGTCCTCGACCAGCACGTTGCTGCCGCCGATCGACACGCCCCAGACGTGGCCGCCGACGAACGTCGCGGTGTGGACGAAGGCGAGGTTGCGCAGCACGACGTTGTCCCGGCCGTTAAGGCTCAACAGGAACGGGCGCACCGCCACCTCGACCGCCGCCCCGTTCAGTTCAATTTCTTCCGGGGGGCAGACGTAGATCGCGCCCTCGGCCTCGACGACGCCGAACGTGCCGGGCCGCAGGCTCCGCGGGTCGCGCACGCCCTGCGGCTGCCACCGGCCCGGCTGGTTCTGCGCCTCGCCGGTCTCGTCCAGCGGCACCGCCCCGTCCGGGTCGACCCAGGCGAACTGCTCGAGCATGCTCGGCAGCAGGACCATCCCGTCGACCGTCACCGTCTCGCTGCGGGCGACCCGCGGGTCGATCAGGTAGCCCCACCGCTCCCACGTCTGCTCGCACATCCCGAAGCGGTGCGGCCAGGGCTTGCGGTACACGTTCGCGCTGCCCGCGACGAGCTCCCACCCGCCGGACCAGTCCTCGGCCCCGGTGACGAGCGGCGGCGTCTCTCCCTCGCCCTCGATCACCAACACGGCCGCCCGCCCCGCTTCCGACCAGCCGTCACACCACATCTCGATCCCGCCCTCTCGGTACGTGCCCGGGGCGACGGTGACCTTCACCCCCTCGCCCCGTTGCAGCAGCGTGCCGGCCCGCGCCACCGCCGCGCCCAGGGTGGTAAAGGTCGTCACGCTGTCGGCCGCCGCGTCGGGATCGACCCGCAAGCGGTACCGCACCGCCGACTCGTCGACGTTTGCCCCGGCCGCACGGTTCGGCGTTGCCTTGGTCGGGGTCAGCGTCGTCCGCGACATCACCCAGTGCCAGCCCAGGTCCGTCACGGCGTAGACCAGCCCCGCCGGGACCGGCGCGCCGGGCTCGGCCACCGCCCCGTCCAGGGTCCGGAACTCCGCCCCGCGGATCACCGGCATGAGGTACCGGCCCACGACCCGCGGCCCGGCCGTCAGCACCGCCACCGTCCCCGTGTCCGACGCGTAGAAAAACGCATCCGCCCCCGGAACCACCCCCGAAAACATGTCTGCCCCCGGCACCACCACCCGGTGCCGCTTCAGCGTCTTGCCCCGCAGCGCCCGGGCCAACCGATGGTCGGCCGCGACCCCGTCCAACCCCGCCGCCTCGGCCCCGTACGCGTCGAGGTCCGCCCGCAGCGCGTCCAGCCCGGACACGGCCGCCGCGGCACCCACCCCGGCCGTCCACCCCGCGGTAAAAACCATTAAAATCAAATAAATAATGAATTTAAACATGTTTGCCTTCCTGGTGCAGGGCGTCATCCGGCAGAAGAGGGGCCGAGAAAAGAAACTTCACGAAACGCCGAACTTTGGCTTGCCGCGCGGGCGACCCGGGATTAAGTTATCAAAAGTTAATCGATAAATAAATGGTTCCTCGACGTCGTTGATCGTTTCGCTTCTCGGGGCCCTTCGCGGCCCCTACATCCCGCTCCGCGTTCTCGTTTCCCCCTTCTCCGCGGACCCCCGGGCCGACCCATGGCAACCCTCCAGGACATCGCGGACCGCTGCGGCGTATCGACGGTCACCGTCTCGAACGTGCTCAACGGCAAGATCAAGGGCAGCTGGCCCAGCTCCGCCGCGCGGGCCCAGCGCGTACGCGAGGTCGCCCATGAACTCGGCTACCGCGTCGATTGGCGGGCCAAAGCCCTGAAGACCAAACGCACTTACATGGTCGGCCTGCTGACGACCGACAAGCCCGAGACCCAGGTCATCGAGGGCCAGGTCCTCGCCGGCCTGATCGAGGCCTTCGGCGAGGCGAACTACCAGCTCGTCTTCGTCCGCGTCCACAAGGACGCTCCGAACGCCGACTTCGCCGACGCCCGGTTCGACGGCATCGTCATCGACTACCACCTCGAGGCCGAGGAGCTGGAGGTCATCCGCCGGGCCGAGCTGCCGGCGGTGGTCATCAACGCCCCGGCCCCGTCGGACAACGTGCTATCGGTCATGCCCGACCACCTCGAAGCCGGCGCGCTCGCGGCCCGGCACCTGCTCGACCTCGGGCACCGCCGCATCGGGTTCGTCGACTCGTCCGAGTCCGAGCAGGCGCACTGGCCCCGGCACATGATCGGGCAGTGGCGGGCCGGCCTCCGCCGGGAGATGCGCCACGCCGGCTGCGCCGACGGCCTGGTCGAGATCGAGCCCCGCAACGGGACCAAGCCCGAGACCCCCGAGACTTACCGCCCGCTCCTGGCGTCGTTGTACGCCGGGCCCGACCGCCCCACCGCCCTGATCGCCAACAACGGCATGCGGGCCGCCCGCGTCGCCCTGCGCCTCTCCGCATCGCTCGGCCTCCGCTGCCCCGGCGACCTGAGCGTCGTCTCGATGGTGGACGAGCCCGCCATGGACTGGACCGCCCCGCCGATCACCAGCGTCGCCCTGCCGTTCCGCGACCTGGGCCGCGAGGCCGCCCGCCAACTCGTCGGCCGGATCGAGTCCGCCGACCCCGAACCCCGCCGGCCCCGCGCCGAGCTGGTCGTCCGCGATTCCACGGCCCCGCCCGCCTGAGTCACTCGTCGGGGCCCGCGCCGTCTCGGCCGGTCCCCACCCGCTTCTGTTCGTCGTTTCCCACTCATTTTTGGAGGTCCCCATGATCCGCAGCACCCTGCCCGTCCTCGTCGCCGCTTCGCTCCTGAGCACCACCGCCGCGGCCGGCGTGCTCGACTCCTTCGAGGGCGCTGCCGTGGGCGATACCGCCGACGGCGGCGGCACCGTCGTCGACACCGCCCCCGGCATCACCGACGGCAACCAGGCGGTCCGCGACACCCTCGACGGCTCGACCTACGACAAGATCGCGGGCACCGGCTTCGGTGCCGCGCCGGCCGGCACCGTCTTCACCGACTTCCAGGTCGACGTCTTCGCCGAAGACATCACCGGCGGCTTCGCCCAGGTCGTCGCCGGCTTCTTCTTCAACTCCGACAGCAGCTTCGACCAGGTCGACGGCTCGAAAGAACCCGACGGCGTCGGCGGCGACTCGTTCCTCGGCAACCCCGTGGCCTCGCAGTTCACGCTGACCTACACCGCGGCCCAGGACCCAACCGCCTTCGCCAAGATCAACAGCGAGTTCGCCGCCGGCAACGCCATCAACTTCGGCATCTACGTCAACAAGTCGGCCGCCACCACCGGCACGTTCACGGTCGACAACTTCCGCTTCAACACCGTCCCCGAGCCCGGCTCCTTCGCCCTGATCGGCCTCGGCGGCCTCGCCCTCGTCGCCCGCCGCCGGCGGCACTGACCGCGCAACCCCCGCGTCGGCCGACCCCACCGTCGGCTGACGCCTTCGGCCCCTTATTTCATTCTCGCTCTCGTCCAGGAGTCCGCCATGTCCACCCGCCAATCCGCCTCCCGACCCCACGGCTTCACCCTCATCGAGCTGCTGGTGGTGATCTCCATCATCGCCCTGCTCATCGGCCTGCTGCTGCCCGCCCTCGCCGGGGCCCGCCGCGCCGGGCAGACCACCGCCTGCCTGTCCCAGCTCCGCCAGATCGGCACCGCCGTCTACGGCTACGCCACCGACCACGACGGCGTGATGCCCTACTCCCAGACCGCCGACGGCGACTTCACCCTTTACCTCGCCGATTACATGGGCGCGACCGGCAACACCTACACCAGCGCCGCGGGCGACAGCGACGTCTACGGCGTGTTCGCCTGCCCCTCCGCCCCGGCGGACAACCTGCTCGGGCCGGGATCGACCTTCAACACCTACAGCGCCCACCCCCGGCTGCTGATCAACCCCGACCGCCTGACCGGCAACCCCGACTGGCAACTGAACGTTCGGCCCCGGATCGAGCTCGAGCTCGCGCCCTCCGAGATCGCCACCGTGTTCGACGGCGTGCAGATCGGCGACAACAACAACAAGTCGCTGGCCGAGGGCGCGAACCTCGACAACTACGGCATCTACGGCTTCACCAACCTCCGCCGGCAGGGCGGCGGCAACTCCGCCCTCAACGCCTTGGATGACCCGTACAACTTCCCCCACGCCAACGCCGACGTCGCCCCCGGCGGCGGCTACCCCGCCCCGGCCGGCGACATCCGCGGCCGGCACAACGACAACGACCTCGCCGGCGTCTGGTTCCTCGACGGGCACGCCGCCAGCGTGTCGTTCGACACCAACGACACCGGCCTGTTCAAGCGCAACGTCTACACGCTCCAGTAAGCCGAGAGGACCACGATGCCGCCCCGAACCGCCCGCCGTGCCGCGGCCGCGGCCTGCCTGTCCGCCGCCCTCGCCCCGCCGTTAGCCGCGCAAGAGGTTGTCGCCAATCCCGGCCTGCTCGGCGGGCTGAACCCCGACGGCCAGGTGCTCATCGCCGCCCACCGGCCCGAGGACCTCCGCGGCCCGGGGCCGGCCGCCGGTGAGGGCACGACCCTCCGCGTCGTGGACGTGGCGGGCCAGGGGTTCGGTCGCGCAGCCCGCGTCGAGGTCGCCCATGCCACCGACCCGGTCTGGAACGTCCAGCTCACCTCGCCCGCCACCACGCAACCCATCCGCCGCGGCGACGTGCTGTACGGCTTCTTCGACGTCCGCGGCGAGTCGAACAAGGAGTCCGGCGGCGGGCAGTTCACCGCCTGGCTCCAGGCCCCCGGCACCGACGCGACCGGCGTGAAGACCCCCGCCGGCGAGACGCGGACCTGGACCGACCTGCGTAAGCTCGACGGCGCCCCCGGCACGACGTGGAGCCGACGCTTCTTCAGCGCCACCGCCCGCGACGACTTCGCCGCCGGCGAAGTCAACCTCGTGTTCCATCTCGGCGTGATCCCGCAGACGATCGACGTCGCCAACGTCACGCTCTGGAACCTCGGGGCCGACGCCGACCTCGACAAGCTCGCCCGCACCCGGCTGACCTACGAGGGCCAGCAACCCGACGCCCCGTGGCGGGCCGAGGCGACGCGGCGGATCGACCGCCACCGCAAGGCCGACCTGACCGTCGAGGTCGTCGACGCCGCGGGGCGGCCGGTGCCGGACGCCCGGGTCCACGCCGTCCTCGACCGCCACGCCTTCGGCTTCGGCACGTTCATGGACAACGACTCGCCCGTCCTCGGCGACAGCCCCGACGACCGCCGGTACCGCGACGTGCTGTTTCGCTACCACAACCGCCTCACCGCCCCGTCCTACGCCGCCCAGACCTGGGGCTGGCCCGACCCCGAAACCGCGCAGCGCTACACCCGCACCCTCGACTGGGCCGTGTCCCACGGGTTCAAAACCAAGGCCCACACCGTGATCTGGTCCCGCTTCGACTGGTCGCCCGCCGCCTGGTCCGCCGCCCGCGACGACCCGGCCCGCCTCCGCGCCGCCATGGAGGACTACGTCCACGAGGTCATGCCCCGCCTCGAGAGCCTCGGCGTCCACGAGATCGACTTCTGGAACGAGCCCGCCAGCTTCACCGAGATCGACCAGATCCTCACCGACCCCGCCCTCCGCGCCGACTTCTTCAAGCTCGGCCAGTCGCTCGCCCCGTCCGCCAAGCTGATCGTCAACGAACACACCATCCTCTCCGCCGGCGGCCTCAACGGCGCCCGGCAGGACGCCTACGCCGCGATCATCCAAGACCTGCTCGACCGCGACGCCCCGCTGGCCGGCATCGGGATGCAGGTCCACATGGGCGAAGACTTCACCCCGCCCGAAAAGCTGTGGGAGGTCCTCGACCGCTTCGCCGCCTTCGGCCTGCCGATCCAGGTCACCGAGTTCGACGTCAACACCGAAGACGAGCTGACCCAGGCCGACTACACCCGCGACTTCTACCTCGCCATGCTCGCCCACCCGGCCGTCGAGTCGGTCACGACCTGGGGCTTCTGGGGCCAGAAGATGTGGGTCCCCGGCGCCGAGATGTGGCGCGAGGACTGGTCGATCAAGCCCAACGGAGAGGCCTTCGTGAAGCTGCTCACCGACACCCTGCACACCGACGAGCAGACCACCACCGACCCCGCCGGCCGGGCCGACGTCCGCGGCTTCCACGGCGACTACCGCGTCACCGTCACCCGCGGCGACCAGCGGGTCACCGTTGACGCGGAGCTAACGCCCGCCGGCGACACGCTGCGGGTCATCCTCGACTGACGGTAACGCTACCGATAAAAACGCACGCCGACGCGGAGGATCGCGTCGGCGTGCGGTTGAGATGCCCGTGACAGGAGTCGAACCTGTACTCCCTTGCGGGAACCGCCACCTGAAGACGGCGCGTCTGCCAATTCCGCCACACGGGCCGTGTGTTGCGAACCCAAAAGTTTAGTCGAACCCCCGCTCGACGCAAGGGCGTCAGGCCAGTTCGAGCAGGGTGATGTTCGTGTTGGAGTAGACGCACAACTCGCCGGCGATGTTCAGGGCGTGGCGGGCGACGTCACCGGCGGGCTGGTCGGTGTGCGTGAGCAGGGCGCGGGCGGCGGCGGTGGCGTAGGAGCCGCCGCTGCCGATGCCCAGGACGCCGTCGTTGGGCTCGATCACGTCGCCCGTGCCGGAGACCAGGAGGCTCACGCCGCGGTCGGCGACGACGAGCAGGGCCTCGAGGCGGCGCAGCGCCCGGTCGGTCCGCCACTGCTTGGCGAGCTCGACGGCGGCTTTCTTGACGTTGGCCGGGGTTTCCTTCAGCGTCGCCTCGAACCGCTCCAACAACGCAAACGCGTCGGCCGCGGAGCCGGCGAAGCCGACCAGCACGCCGGCCCCGCCTTCGCCCAGCCCGTCGAGCCGGCGGACCTTCACGGCGTCGGCCTTGGCGACGACGTCCGCCATGGTCACCTGCCCATCGCCGGCGATCGCCACGCGGTCGCCCCGGCGAACGCACAGCACGGTGGTGGAGCGGGTCTTGGGCATGGCGGATGGCGGATGGCGGATGGCGGATGGCGGATGGCGGATGGCGGATGGCGGATGGCGGATGGCGGATGGCGGATGGCGGATGGCGGATGGCGGATGGCGGATGAGTTTATCTTTCGGTGCAGGTCGTGGCGGTTTGTCCATCTGCCATCGCCCATCCGAAATCCGCCATCCTCACACCACCTCCCGCGCCGCGGGGAACGACCCCAGCACCGTGAGCTGCAAACAGTGCCGCTTGGCCCGCGCGATCGCCTCGGCGACGCGCGACTCGTCGAAGTGACCCTCGACGTCGACGAAAAAGTAGTACTCCCAGTTCATCCGCTGGCTCGGCCGCTCGGCCAGCCGGGTCAGGTTCAGCCCGTGATCCCGGAACACGTTGAGCACGTCCGTCAACGCCCCGGCCCGGTGCTCGGTCGTGAACAGCACCGACGTCTTGTCGTCGCCCGACGGCTTGGCGTGCTGGCGGGCGATGATGAAGAACCGCGTCTCGTTGTTGGGGTTGTCCTCGATGTTGTCGTAGAGCACCGGCAGGTCGTGCAGGCGGGCCGCGAGGGTCGAGCCGACCGCGGCCGCGCCCTTTTCCTCGGCCGCGAGCGCGGCGGCCTGCGACGTCGAGACCGTCGCCACCTGCGCTACCCCCGGAAGTTGCGAACCCAGCCAGCGGCGGCACTGGCCCAGGGCCTGCTGGTGCGAGTAGACCGTCTCGATCTGCTCGAGCGGGACGCGGGACAGCAGGTTGTGGTGGATCGCCACGCGGGCCTCGGCCGCGATCTTCACCGGCGTGTCCAGGAAGCAGTCGAGGCTGGCGGTGACCCCGCCGTGGGTCGAGTTCTCGATCGGGATCAGGCCGTAGTCGACGTGGCCGCGGGCGACCTCGTCGAAGATGGCGGGGAAGTCGGTCAGCTCGTCGTAGTCGACCGACGCCCCGAATTTCTTGCGTGCCGCCAGGTGGCTGAAGCTTCCGGGGGGCCCGAGGTAGCCGATGCGGAGGGGTCGTTCGAGGGCGAAGCTGCCGGACATCAGCTCGCGCCAGATGGCGGCGAGGCAGGCGTCGGGCAGGGGGCCGGCGTTGGCGGCGCGGATTTTTTCCATGACCGCGTGTTCGCGGTCCGGGGCGTAGATGGGGATCGCCTCGCCGGCTTCGCGTTTGACTCGGCCGACCTCGACCACGACGCCGGCCCGCTCGTTGAGCAGGGCGACGAGCTTCTGGTCCAGCTCGTCGATGCGGGCCCGCAGCGGTGCGAGCCGGGCCGCGGCGGCGTCGGCGGAGGTCGGGGGGTCGGCCGGCATGGCGGCGATTGTATCGGCCCGGCCCGGTCAGTCGGCCGCGCCACGCGACGCTTCGCCGCCGGGGGCCGATCGGTTACCGTGTCGGGTGCCGGCGGTCGCGGAGAACCGCTCGCCCCCCCCCGACGACGACGCGATGCCCGACGACGCCCCGACGACGCCCGAGACGTTTGCCGAGCTGATGCAGGCGATGCCCGCGGCGTGGACGCTGCTGCTGGGCGTCGGGCTATTGGTCGGGCTGGTGTTGTGGGTCTTCGGCGGTCGGCTGGCGCAGAAGGGGGTGATGCTCACCGGCTTCTTCGCCGGCGGGCTGGGCGCGGCGGCGCTGGCGGCGGGACTGACCGCCAACCCCGGAGCCGCGGCCGAGCTCTCGGAAGCGACCGGCCAAGCCGTTGAAATTTCCGGGGGTTCCGGGGGGGGGGTGTGGGTGTTGGGGATCGGGATCGGGGGGGCGATCGCGGGGGTGCTGCTGGCGTGGCTGTTGTTCCGGTTCTGGATGGCGGCGACGGCGGGGGCGTTGCTGGCGGCGGTGGTGCCCTTGGCTGCGTTGGTGTGGCAGGGCAGCGGGCCGGCGTTGACGGCGGTGCAGGAGACGCAGGACGTGACGCTCGAGGCGCTCGGGGCGGGGGAGTCGGACCCGGCGGCCGAGGCGATCCGCCGGCGTTTGGCAGGCGACGCGGAGCCAGGCGAGATCGCGGGCCCGCCGCTGCCCGCGACGCACGCCGACGCCGCGGAGGCCGGGGACCCCGAAACGGCGGGCGGGCTGTTCGACCGCCGACGGTTTGTCGACGGCCTGGCCTCGGTGTGGGCCCGGCAGGTCGAGGAGGTCAAGCTCTGGTGGTCCGAGCTGCCGGCCGGCACGCGGCGGTTTCTGGTCGCCGGGGCCGGCGTCGGCGGGGTCGTCGGCGTGGTGCTGGGCCTCGTGCTTCCGGGGATCGCGGCGTCGCTGCAGTCGGCGATGGTGGGGTCGGTGCTGCTGCTGGCGTGCGGCCGGGGGCTGCTGCTGGCTTACGTCCCGGGGGTGGGCGGCGTGCTACCGGACAGCTGGCGGGGGGTGCTGCTGACGCTGGGTCTGATAACGCTGCTGGGGGTCCTGATTCAGTGGACGCTGCGCAAGCGGCAGGACGATGACTGAGGCAACCCTCGGTGCGCTGGTTCCGAGCCGCGCCGCGAAGGAGATGCCCCATGAGCCCTGCAAACCCTGCCCCCCCGGCTACGAGCCCCGCGACGGGTCAGCCCCAGTCGATCCGCGAAGCGGTGAACAACTTCTTCGAGACGGTCACCGGCATGTTCTCCCGCGGCGACGCGTTGGCGCAGCCCGACCACGTGATCCAGCACCTCCAGGCGCTGGGCGCGGTGTGGGCGGTGGTGTTCGTGATCGCCGGCGTGCTGTGCATGTTCAACGGCTACAAGTTCTACCGGCTGGCGACGGTGGCGGTCGCGCTGCTGCTGGGGCTGTTCGCGGGCTACTGGTTCGGCGGCAAGATCGGGGCGCACTACGTCGTGGCGGGCTGCCTCGGACTGCTGCTGGCGACGCTGGCGTTCCCGCTGATGAAGTACGCGGTCGCGGTCTTCGGCGGGCTCAGCGGGGCGTTCGTGGGGGCGAACCTATGGTCGGGCTTGGCGCACGCGGTCAACCGCATCGCGTCGGACAACGCCGGGGCGGCCCGCAGCCTGATCCCGGCCGGCGAGTACTGGCTCGGCGCGCTGCTGGGCCTTCTGATCTGCGGGATGTTGGCGTTCATCCTCTTCAAGCTGTCGGTGGTGATGTTCACCTCGGTCAGCGGCTCGACGATCGCCGTGATGGGGGTGCTCGCGCTGCTGCTGAGCTTCGAGCCGTGGCACGACGCGGTGGCGAGCGGGCTGCGGGCGAGCCAGCTGGTGATCCCGCTGTTGGTGTTCGTGCCGGCGGCGATCGGTCTGGTGCTGCAGGAAGCCAACAGCGGCGGCCTGCTGGCGGGCGAGGGCAAGCCGGACAAAGATTAAAAGAAGACGCGATTCAAGCGTGGCGGTGACCCGAAACTTTCGGGAGGGCGAGGCTCACGCCACGCCGTGAGTCGCAGATACGTGTCGGCTCGGCGGGAGCCTCGCCCTCCCAAGCGATGCCAGAAGCGAATCGCGTTACGCCCGCGGCCGGTCTCATCCCGACCGGGCCACGCGTCGGCGGCGGCCCAGCAGCGGTACCGCCAGCAGCAGCCCCGCGGCGATGGGCTCGGGCACCAGCACCGCGTCGAGCATGTCGACGTCGAACGCGCCGTAGTTGCGGCGGGTGATTCCCCAGCCGCGGACGCCCCCCTCGTCGGCGAGGAAGCCGTCGTCGTTGTACCGCGGGTCGATGTCGTTGAACGGGTGGAACCAGATACCGACCTGATGGGCGAAGCCCAGGCCGAACCAGGTCAGCGGGGCGTCGTCGTCGTAGCGGTCGCGGGGGGTTTGCAGCGGGGTGTGGTCGAGGATCTCGGTGGCGTCGAAGCCGATCCGCATGGTGCGCAGGAGCACCGGCCCGCTGTCGTCGTCGACGACCGACGCGGTGAAGTCGAAGCCGGCGAGCGACGAGACGATGGGGTCGGGCGGGGCGTCCGCGTCGAGGTCGTCGGAGGTGCGGTAGGACGTCGCCGAGTTGCCGCCGTTGTAGGCGAAGACGTTGAGATTCGGGGTGCCCGCGGTGAAGCCCGACTCGATGAGGTCGACGGCTTCGAAGTAGATCACCGCCAGCTCGCCGAGGTGACCCTTGGGCATCGGCCCGTCGTTGATCACCAGCGCGAAGCCCGTCGGCAGCGTGTCGGCCGCCGTGCCGTAGCCGGTCACGTAGTCCCCGGGGCCGGCGGAGTACGTCGCTTCCCAGACGAACTGGTTGGTCGTCGTGTCGAAGGACGTGAAGACCGATTCGATCTTCGAGCCGCTCTCGCTCAAGGCGTTCTGGTCGTCGGGCTGGGCCGAGAACTCGTAGAGGCCCGGCACCGCGGACGCCGGAGTGGAAGCCCACGACGGATTACCCGCGAACACACCGGCGACGACGCAATACAGGCACGCAGGGATAAATCCGCGGCACTTGGCCACGCTCAACGGATCGGGTTGCGACACATATTTCTCCTTGAGTCTCGATAGCCGTCAAGCGAATGAGAAGATAGATAAAGGCGTGGTGCCATTCGCGATTCACACGCATTCAAAGCTACCGCGCAAAGTCCGCAAAACCAACTTTTTTTTAAGATTGACCCTTGCCCGGAGATGAAACCTTAGGGCGACGCCGCGTTAAGCTGATAGCGCATGCGGGTCACGACCTGGAACGTCAACGGGCTGCGGGCGGCGATCCGCAAGGGGTTGGCCGAGCAACTCGACGCGGTCGGGCCGGACGTGCTGCTGCTGCAGGAGGTGCGGGCCCGGCCGGAGCAGCTGCCCGACGGCTGGGCCGAACGCGACGGCTGGCACATCACCTGGCACCCCGCCGAGAAGCCGGGCTACGCCGGTACGGCCGTGTGGACCCGGCAGCCCCACACCGTCGTCGCGACCGGGCTGGAAGACGGCGACGCCGACCCCGAAGGCCGGGTGCTGCGGGTGAAGGTCGGCGGGGTCCAGGTGGTGAGCGTGTACCTGCCGTCGGGCTCGTCGTCGGACGCCCGGCAGCAGGTCAAGGAGGCGTGGATGCAGCGCTTCCTGCCGTGGGCCGCGAAGCTCCGCCGGGCTCGCACGCCCACGTTGCTCGGCGGCGACCTCAACATTGCGCACACCACGCGGGATATCTACTACGCCAAGTCGAACCAGAACCAGTCGGGCTTTCTGCCACACGAACGGGCGTGGTTCGGCGAGCTGCTGGGTGTCGGCTGGCGCGACCTCGTCCGGCGTCACGCCGGCGACATCGACGGGCCGTACTCGTGGTGGTCCAACCGCGGTCAGGCCCGGCAGCTCGACCGCGGCTGGCGCATCGACTACCTGCTCGCCAACGGCCCGGCCGCGAAGCGGTTCACCCACGCCACGACCCACCGCGACGCGGGGCTGGCTTGCAGCGACCACGCCCCGGTGTCGGTGGACCTGGAGCTTTAAACGCCGCCCGTCGGCGGGCGACGGCTCGGCCTCAGTTATCGCCGTCGGCGGCATCCGAGATGCCTTCGCCGGCGGCCTCGATGTCCTCGCCCACGCCCTCGACGGTGTTGCAAGCGGTCAGGGTCAGCACGAACACGAACGCGGAAGCGGCGGCAATCAAACGACGCATAGCAAGGCTCCAAACTCGGGGTCCATCAGCACAAACCGTCACGGTCACACCGACCGTGCCGAGCAAACATAGAACGCGGTTCCGCCCCGCTCATGAATTTGCGTTAAACAGCCCGCCCCGCTCCGCCCCGCCGCGGGTCAGTGATCGACCCACTGCGCCTCGCTCACCAGCCCGACCCCGCCGCACCGCTTCAGCACCGGCCGTAGCGCCGCGGTGATCGCCTCGACCTTGCCCGGGTCGCAGGCGCACAGCACCACGCACGTCTCGAACGCCCCCGACACCCCGTCGGGCCGACGCGGCCCGCGGTCGCCCTCGCCCCACGCCCCCCGCAGCACCGTGAAGCCCCCCGCCCCGGCGTCGCGCAGCACGGCCGTCACCCGCTCCACGTGCACCGCGTCGATCACCACCTCGATCCGTTTGACGTCACGCATAGACCAGGACCCTAGCCCCACAGCCACTCGATCGCCGTCAGGTACAGCGGGATCCCCGCCGTGATGTTCAGCGGGAACGTCACCGCCAGCGACATCGTCACATAAAGCCCCGGGTTCGCGTCCGGCACCGCCAGCCGCATCGCCGCCGGCACCGCGATGTAGCTCGCGCTGCCCGCCAGCACGGCAAACAGCAGCGCGTCGCCCGGCCCGACGCCCAAGACCCACGCCACCGCGATCCCCAGCGCCGCGTGGGCCGGCGCGCTGAGCACCGCGAAGCCCAGAAGGGCCGGGCCGCACCGCTTGAGGTCGCCCAGCCGCCGCGCCGCGACCAGCCCCATGTCCAGCAGGAACAAACACAGCACCCCCTTGAACGGGTCGTAGGCGAACGGGGCGACGCTCCGCCAGCCCGCCTCGCCGATGAGCATGCCCACGACCAGCGAGCCGACCAGCACGACGACCGCGCCGTTGAGAAACGCCTCACGCATCAGCTCGCCCCAGTCGGTTCGTTCGCGCGGCATCGGCACCCCTCCATCGGGATCGGGCTCGGCAAAGAATCGCGCCAGCAGGACCCCGACGACGATGGCCGGGCTCTCCATGAGCGCCATCGCGGCGACCATGTACCCGCCGGGCTGGTACGCCGGGTCGGGGTGGTTGAGGCTGTCGAGGAAGTTGTCGGCGGTGATGAACGTGACCGCGGAGATCGAGCCGTAGGTCGCCGCGACCGCCGCGGCGTCGGCCACGCCCAGCCGCCACCGCAGCAGGAAGAATGACCACACCGGGATCGCCGCCGCCAGCCCCACCGCGGCGAGCAGGATCAGGGCGACCCGCAGCCCGGGCTCGCTGCGCACCAGCTCGACGCCGCCGTGCAGCCCGATCGCCATGAGCAGGTAGATCGACAGCAGGCGGGGGATCGGCTGGGGCAACGTGAGGTCGGACTTCAGGACCGCCGCGAGCACGCCGAGCCCGAAGAACAGGATCGCCGGGGTCCGCAGGTTGTCCATCAGCAGGGTGGCGTCCATGGGGGGTCAGAGGATACCGAGAGGTCGGGTTAGGATGCCGCGGTGACGTGGGACTTCCATCACGCCGACGCCGACCGCCCCGCCGCGGTGGCGGTGATCACGGAGGTCGGCGTGAACCACGACGGCGACCCCCGGAAGGCGGAACACCTGGTCCGAGCCGCGGCCGACGCGGGGGCCGACGCGGTGAAGTTCCAGCTCTTCCGGCCCGACCGGCTGCTCTCGGCCGAGGCCCGGCTCGCGGCGTACCAGGACGGGCAGGCCGACGACGCCGCCGCGCTGCTCGACCAACTCACCCTGACCGTCGACGAGCTGCGAGGACTCCGCGACACCGCCCACGCCGCGAACTTGGCGTTCGTCGTCACGCCGTTCAGCCCGGCGGACGCCGACGACCTCGCCACGATCGGCGTCGACGCGGTGAAGATCGCTTCGCCCGACGCGGTGAATCCGCCGCTGCTCGACGCCGCCGCGGCACTCGGCCGGCCGGTGCTGGTTTCGACCGGGACCTGCGACCTTGATGAGCTCGACCACGCCGCCGACGTGGCGCGGGCGACCGGCGGGGCGCTGCTGCACTGCGTCTCGGCGTACCCGACGCCGGAGCCCGACGCGGCGCTCGGCGGCATCGCGGCGCTGCGTCGTCGGTTTCCGGGTGTGCGCGTGGGTTATTCGGACCACACCGCGGCACTCGACACCGGCGCGTTGGGGGTCGCGGCGGGGGCGTGCGTGCTGGAGAAGCACCTGACCCACGACCGCCAAGCGGCCGGGCCGGACCACGCCGCGAGCGTCGAGCCCGACGGCTTGCAGGCCTACGTCGCCGCCGTCCGCCGCGCCGCCGCGATGCTCGGGTCGATCGCCAAAACCTGCTCCGACGCCGAGCGCGACGTCCGCGACGTGTCGCGCCAGAGCGTCTGCCTCGTCGCCGACCGGCCCGCGGGCCACCGCCTGACCGCCGCCGACCTGACCGTCAAACGCCCCGGCAGCGGCGTCCCCGCCCGGCAGCGCGACGTCTGCGTCGGCCGACGCCTGACCCGCGACGTCGCCGGCGACCGCCCGCTGCGCCCCGACGACCTCGACCCGCCGCCCGCCTGACGCCCCCCGGAATTCTGCAGAACCGGGCGGCCCCGCGTCGATCTATCCGTAATTATTTCATCTCCGCGGAGCCCGCCGATGCTCTTTCAAGCCACGCTGATCGCCGTCATCACCTACCTCGCCGCGTGCTACCTCTACGGCATGTACCTGCTCTGGAAGCTCTACACCGGCCGGCGCCTGCACGCCCCGCCGAGCGAACGGCCCGCCCCCCGCGAGCTGGGCGCGACCGCCGGACCGGCCGACGCGAGCAACCGCCGCTCCACCCCCGCCTACGACACGCCCGCCAAGGCCGCCTGAGGCCGCAAAACGGCCGGGCGGACCCACGCCTCGGCCCCGTGGCCCGCTTAAACTCATCGCGAGATGAGTGCCGTTTCTCCCCCACCTCCGCCTCCGCCCCGGGCCGCGGCCCCGACACCCCGCACCCCCGGCCAGCGCCTGGCCGACGAACTCGACCTCCCGGCCGTCATCGCCGGCGAGGCCCGGCTCTCGCCCCGCGACGCCCTGCGGCTCTACCGCGAAGCCAGCCTCCACGACCTGGGCCGCTGGGCCTCGGCCGTCTGCGACCGGAAACACGGCCCCCCGGAAGTTTCCCCAGCCGGTACGGGAGATTCCGGTCGAATTCCGGGGGTCCGCACCTACGTCATCGACCGCAACATCAACTACACCAACGTCTGCTCGGCGTCCTGCACCTTCTGCGCGTTCTTCCGCAAAGAGGGCGACGACGACGCCTACGTCCTGACCAAGCAGCAGCTGCACCAGAAAGTCCGCGAGCTCGTCGACATCGGCGGGACCCAGGTATTGTTGCAGGGCGGCATGCACCCCAACCTCGGCGTCGACTTCTACGTCCGCCTGCTGGAAGACCTCAAGGCCGAGTTCCCGGGGGTTCACATCCACGGATTCAGCCCGCCGGAGTTCGTCGAGTTCGTCGCCGTCTACGACGTGCCGGGCTTCCCGAAGACGGACCCGAAGAAGTCGCACACGCTGCCCCCGGACGTCTGGCAAGGCAAGCTCGAGTTCGTCATGCGGAAGCTGATGGAGGCGGGATTGGACTCCCTTCCGGGCGGCGGCGGCGAGATCTTCGCGCCGCACGTCCGCCGCAAAATCGGGCTGGGCAAGGCCTCCGCCGAGCAGTGGCTCGACGTCATGGAGACCGCCCACCGCCTGGGCATGTTCACCAGCGGCACGATGATGTTCGGCCACATCGAGGGCGTCGCCGACCGTATCCTCCACATGGACGCCATCCGCACCCGCCAGGACCGGGCCATCGCACGCGGCTACCCGGGCCGGTACGTCAGCTTCATCAGCTGGCCGTTCCAACGCGAGAACACCCCGCTGGGCCACCTGCCCGAGTACGACGGCGAAAGCGGGGAACCGTTCCCGGGCGACGTCCTCGCCGAGGCTGTGCTCAAGGGCGAAGTCGATCCGCACGGCAAAGCCGCTTGCGGCTTAGCCGCCCCCCGCGCCGGCAAGGTCGTCCGCATGTCCGGCGCGACCGACTACCTCCGCACCCAGGCGATCAGCCGGCTGTACCTCGACAACGTCCACAGCATCGGCAGTTCGTGGGTCACCATGGGCCCCCGCATCGGCGAGCTGGGGTTGTATTACGGCGCGAACGACATGGGCAGCGTGATGATGGAGGAGAACGTCGTGAGCGCGGCCGGCACGACCTACTGCCTCACCGAAGAGGTCCTCTGCCACCTGATCCGCGACGCCGGCTTCACCCCGGCGCAGCGCAACAACCGCTACGAGTTTCTCAAGGTCCACGACGGCCCCGACGCGCCCGACCGGCGGGTCACGGACTGGTCGACCCAGCGGGCCAAGGCGCTGCACATCGAAAAGGCCGCCGGCGACGCCGAACCGGGCAGCGGCTCGGTCGCCCTGACCGTCGGCGGCAAGTAAATTTGCCGGGCAACGTGTTCAAGTGAAAACAACGCGAGCCGGCTTGCCCACCGGCCGCCGTGGGTCTACAAGCCATGAGATCGGATCGCGTCGGCGGCCCGGCCTTGCTTATCTGCCCCCGACCAGGAGTTTCGATGTCGGTCCGCCACCTCGACCGCGTGTTCAACCCGTCCCGCGTCGCCGTCGTCGGCGCCAGCGACAACCCCTCGAGCGTCGGCTTCGCCGTGCTCGACAATATGGTGGGCCACGGCTTCCGCGGCGTGGTCTACCCGGTGAACCCCAAGCGCGAGGCCGTGCAGGGCATCGCCGCGTACAAGGACCTCGGGGCGCTGCCGCAGACGCCCGACCTCGTGGTGATCTGCACACCCGCCCCGACCGTGCCGGGCATCGTCCGCGACGCGGTGGCGATGGGGGTCAAGGGCATCTGCGTCATCTCCGCCGGCTTCCGCGAGGCGGGCGAGGCGGGGATCGAGCTGGAAAATCAAGTCCTCGCCGAAATCGCCAAGGGCGACGGCGTCCGTATGATCGGGCCCAACTGCCTCGGCGTGATCGTGCCGGCCATCGGCCTCAACGCCAGCTTCACCGTCGGCACCCCCGCCCCCGGAAATATCGCTTTTATCTCGCAGTCGGGCGCGCTGGGCACCAGCGTCCTGGACTGGGCGATCCGCAAGGGCATCGGGTTCAGTAAGTTCGTGTCGGTCGGCAACATGGCCGAGGCCGACTTCGCCGACCTGATCGACTACTTCGGCCAGGACAGCGGCACCGACGCGATCCTGGTGTACATCGAGTCGATCGCCGACGCCCGCGCCTTCGTCTCCGCCGCGCGGGCGTTCACCCGTACCAAGCCGATCATCGCCTACAAGGCGGGCCGGTTCGCCGAGTCCGCCGCCGCGGCCGCGTCGCACACCGGCGCGCTGATGGGCGCCGACGACGTCCACGACGCCGCCTTCCGCCGGGCCGGCATCGAGCGGGTCTACGAGATCGACGACATGTTCGACTGCGCCGAGCTGCTGGGCCGGCGGAAGGTGCCCCGCGGCGGCCGGCTGGGCATCGTGACCAACGCCGGCGGGCCCGGCGTGATGGCGACGGACGCCCTGATCGCCCGCGGCGGCACCCTCGCCACGCTGTCCGACGAGACCATGGCCGCGCTCAACGAAGCGTTGCCCCCCTTCTGGTCCCACGGCAACCCGGTCGACGTGCTGGGTGACGCCTCGGCCGACCGCTACGGCGTCGCCACCAAGATCGTCGCGCAGGACCCCAAGGTCGACGCCGTGCTCGTGATCCTCACGCCCCAGGCGATGACCGACGCGACCGCCGCCGCCGCGGCCGTCGCCGACGCCGTCGCCGGCTCCGACAAGCTGGTGCTCACCGCCTGGGCCGGCGGCGCGAGCATCATGCAGGGGCGCGAGCTGCTCAGCGCCCGCGGCCTGCCCGCCTACCCCACCCCCGAACGCGCGATCCAGGGCCTCATGCACCTGGTCAACTACCAACGCAACATCGAGAACCTCTACGAGACCCCCCGCGACGTGCCCGTCGAGCTCGAGCTCGGCGACGACCGCGTCGAACAACAACGCGTCGAGCTCCTGGAAACCCCCGAGACCACTCTCAGCGAGTTCGACGGGAAAAAACTGCTCAACGCCTACGGCATCCCCGTCGCCGAGACCCTCATCGCCGCCACCGAAGACGAAGCGGTCACCCACGCCGACGGCATCGGCTACCCGGTCGTGATGAAGATCCTCTCGCCGCAGATCACCCACAAGACCGACGTCGGCGGGGTCCAGCTCAACCTCGCCAACGAAGCGGATGTCCGCCACGCCTGGCAACGCATGATGCAGCGCGCCGCCGAGGCCCGGCCCGACGCGACCCTCGAGGGCGCGACCGTCCAGCCCATGGTCGACACCCGCGACTGCGTCGAGATGATCCTCGGCGCGATCAAGGACCCGGTCTTCGGCAGCGTCATCCTCCTGGGCTTCGGCGGCGTCACCGCCGAGGTCTGGCAGGACCGCGTGCTCGGCCTGCCCCCGCTGACCGAAAAGCTCGCGGTCAACATGATCCACGGCCTCAAGTCCCGCCCCCTGCTCGAGGGCTATCGCGGCGCCCCGGCCGTGGACAAAAACGCCCTGGTCGAGGCGATGATCCGCTTCTCGTACCTGATCGCCGACAGCCCCAACATCGCCGAGCTGGACATCAACCCGCTGCTGGTCGGGCCCAAGGGCACGATCGCGCTGGATGCGCGGGTGATGACCGACGCCGGGCCGGTCGCGGCCGACGGCCGGTTCAGCCACCTGGCGATCCGCCCGTACCAGGCCGACCTCGAGTCGGCGTTCACGATGAACGACGGCACGCCGGTGACCATCCGTCCGATCCGCCCCGCCGACGAGCCCGCGTGGCACGGCCTGGTCGCCGCCTGTTCCCCCGAAACCATCCACGCCCGCTTCTTCCACGCCATCGGCACCCCCGACCACGCCATGGCCACCCGCTACTGCTTCATCGACTACGACCGCGAGATGGCGTTGGTGGCGATGACGCCCGGACCCAACGGCGAAGACGACGAACGGATGATCGGCGTCGGCCGGCTGGTCCGCGAGCCCGACGGCCGCGCCGCCGAGTTCGCCGTCCTCGTCGCCGACGCCCACCAGAACCAGGGCCTCGGCCACGAGCTCACCGCCCGCGGCCTCGACGCCGCCCGCACCATGGGCGTCGGCCGGGTCTTCGGCGTCACCTCCGCCGACAACCAACGCATGCTCGCTACCTTCAACGACCACGGCTTCACCACGAAACCCGACCCCGAAGAACCCGAGCTGACCCGCGCCGAGCTGGTACTGACCTGACCCAAACCCTACGGCCCGAGCACCCACAACACATACCCGATGTTCGCCGCGTTGAACCCCGCGTGCACCAGCACCGGCGGCAGCAGGCTCCCCGTCTTCTCGTACAGCCAGCCGAGCACCAGCCCCAGCACGAACAGCCCCGGCAGCCCGTGCCAGCTCACCAACCCGACGTGGACCGACGCGAACGCCGCCGCCGCGACGGTCACCGTCAGCCAACGCCGGTCCCGCCCCAGCACGTCCAGCAGCCACGTCTGCAGCAGCCCCCGGAACAAAACCTCTTCTAGCAGCGGCGCGACAATCACCGCCGAGACGATCAATTCAAGCACCGCCGAAACCGTAGGGTCTCGCACCAGTTCGCGCAGCGACTCGTGGTTGAGCGCCGGAGACGGGAAGCCCGCAAGGGTGGCCACCCCGTTGATCAGGGCGAGTAAGGCAAAAACGAGCCCGAATCCGATCGGCAGGCCCGCCGCGGTGTAGACCAGGTCCCGCCCCGGCCGCCGTGGGATCAACCCCGACCGCCGGCCTCCCGCTTCGGAAAGCGCCGCCTTGAGGACGAAAAATCCGGCCCCGAAGAGGAAGGCCAACTCGACCGCCGCCGCCGGCACCACCACCTTGCCAAATGACGACAGCTTGCCGACCACGATGAACGCAACGACACCCAGGCCGATCGCCAAGTCAGCGGGCGCGAGCTCCAATTCCCGCGTCGGCCCCCGCTTCAGCACCGACCCCCGGAAGGCCCCCGCGAGATAGAGCACGCCTACCAGCACCGCGACGGCGCCGGCCCAGAACGCGATCGACAGCCAGTAGCTCAAGCCGCCGACTTCCGCGCTCGCGGCCTGGCCGAGGGTCGGGATGACGGCGGTTTCCAACATGGGGTTGTGCGGTCGATTGGCCCGATTGCCGACGGGGCGGAGGTTATCTAAAATCGTCGATTCGTTTTTCGCCGCCGCCCTTTGCCGCCACCGCTTGTGGGGAGTTGCATGCTGGTTCTGCCTTCGTGGTCGCCGTTTTTTCAGAGCAGTGTGCGGATGGAGGGCCGGGCTTCGCAGCTGGCGGGCAACGTCCAGCGGCTCGCGCCGGACGAAGACAACGACGTGCTGCTGCGGGCCGAGGTCAAGGACCAGGACGCGGTCCACACCGTGGAGATCAGCCGCGACGGGCGGTACGCCGTGGCCGAGTGCACCTGCGACGACTTCGCCGCCGGCTCGTTCTGCAAGCACATCTGGGCGGCGCTGCTGGACCTCGACGCCCACGAGGACGACGAGGGCCACGTCGGCGCGACGATCAACGACCTGGCGAAGCTGCGGCTGCGGGCCCCGAAGGCCAAGAAGCGGGAGGAGGGCGTCCGCCCGGTCCGCGCGGCCGAGCCGGCGTGGGTCGGCCGGCTGTCGCTGCTGCGACCGACCTCCGCCGAGCAGGAGGCCGACGGCCCGGTCGACGGCGCAACAATCTTCCCGACCCAGCGTCAGGTCTGCTACGTCGTGATGCCCGAGCTATCCAACCGCCACCACGGGCTGGTGGTCGACCTGCAGCAGCGGACCGCGATCGCCTCGGGCTGGAGCAAGCCCAAGCCGCTGCGCGTCGGGCTCGACACGATCGACCAGCTGGCGGACCGCGTCGACCGCGAGCTGGTGTCGATGATGCTCGGGGCGACCTGGGTCACGCAGAACGAGGCGAGCCAGGCGTACCGCCTCGACCGCGGGCACCACACCTACCGCGTCGCGCCGGGGTCGCAGCGGGCGCTCTTGCAGCGCATGATCGCCAC
>JBCCRT010000023.1:0-29598 GCA_039201235.1 Planctomycetota bacterium | reverse complement strand
TGCGGCCGGTGGGGCCCATGGTCACCTTGACGGCGGCGGCGAGCTGGGCGAGGCCCTTCTTGAGCTCGGCCTGGGCCTCGGTGCCGAAGATCATCTGTTTCTTGGCCATCGGGTTGCTGACTCCGGGGAGTGCTAAGCCGCGAGCGGCTTAGGAGGTGTGCGGGGATTGAGAAAAGCGGTCGTTACTTTTCCATGACGCCGAGCAGTTCGGACTCGCGCATGATCATGTGGGTGTCGCCGTCGAGGTCGATCTCGGTGCCGGCGTACTTGCCGTAGAGGACGGTGTCGCCCTTCTTGACGGTGAGCTTGGTGCGGCCGCCGTCGTCGTTGAGCTTGCCGGGGCCGGCGGCGACGACCTTGCCGGTCTGGGGCTTTTCTTTCGCGCCCTCGGGCAGGTAGATGCCGGAGGCGGTCTTCTCCTCGGCCTCGGTGGGCTTAACGAGGACGCGGTCGTCGAGGGGGGTGATGGTGGTCTTCTTGGCGGTGGCGGGCATGGTGGATTCCTAAGTGGTTGTGCGTTGGTTGGTGTGACTCGACGGTGACTGAACGGGCTGATGGGTTACATCATGCCGGGCATGCCGCCCATCCCGCCCATGCCCCCCATCCCGCCCATGCCGGGCATCCCGCCGCCCATGCCGCCCATGCCGCCCATGCCGCCCATGTCGGGCGGGCCGCCAGCGCCGGGGCCGTCGTCGTCCGCGGGGGCCTCGGCCACGACGCAGTCGCAGGTCAGCAGCAGCGCGGCGACGCTGACCGCGTTCTGCAGCGCGGTGCGATCGACCTTGGCGGGGGTGATGATGCCGGCCTCGACGAGGTCGACGTACTCGAGCTTCAGGGCGTCGAAGCCGTGGCTGCCCTTGGCGGCGGCGACCTTGGCGACGACGACGCTGCCGCGCTCGCCGGCGTTGTCGGCGATGGTGTGCAGCGGCACGGTCAGGGCCTTGCGGACGGTCTCGACGCCGGCAGCCTCGTCGCCCTCGGCGACAACCTTGTCGAGGGCCTTGAGCGAACGGATGAAGCTCACGCCGCCGCCCGGGACAATGCCTTCTTCGACCGCGGCGCGGGTGGCGTGCAGGGCGTCTTCGACGCGAGCCTTCTTCTCCTTGAGTTCGGCTTCGGAGGCGGCACCGACGTTGATCTGAGCGACGCCGCCGGCGAGCTTGGCGAGGCGTTCCTGCAATTTCTCGCGGTCGTAGTCCGAGGTCGTGACGTCGATCTCGTTACGGATCTGCTGGATGCGGGCCTGGATGGCCTTGGAGTCGCCGGCCCCTTCGATGATGGTCGTGTTGTCGGCGTCGACGGTGATCTTCTTGACCATGCCGAGCTGCGACAGCTCGACTTGGTCGAGTTCGGTGCCGAGGTCTTTCATGATGGCTTCGCCGCCGGTGAGCACGGCGATGTCACCGAGCATGGCCTTGCGGCGGTCACCGTAGCCGGGGGCCTTGACGGCGGCGACGTTGAGCACGCCGCGGAGCTTGTTGATGACCAGGGTGGAGAGCGCTTCGCCCTCGACATCCTCGGCGATGATGAGCAGCGGCTTCTTGGCCTGCTGAACTTTTTCGAGCAGCGGGACCAGCTTCTGGAGGTTGCTGATCTTGTCTTCGTAGACCAGGACGAGGGCCTTGTCGAGCTCGACGAGCATGTCGTCGGGGTTGGTGATGAAGTTGGGCGAGAGGTAGCCGCGGTCGAATTGCATGCCCTCGACGACATCGACGTAGGTGTCGAGGGCCTTGCCCTCTTCGACGGTGATAACGCCGTCGCGGCCGACCTTGTCCATGGCGTCCGCCATGATCTTGCCGATCTCGGGGTCGTTGTTGGCGGAGATGGTGGCGACGTTGGTGATGTCGTCCTTGCCCTGGACAGGCTTGGCCTGTTTTTCGATCTCGGCGACGGCGGCGGCGACGGCCTTCTTCATGCCGCGGACCAGGGCGTTGGCGTCGACGCCGGCGGTGACCTGACGCAGCCCCTCGCGGAACAGAGCCTCGGCTAGAACGGTCGAGGTGGTGGTGCCATCGCCGGCCTTGTCGGAGGTCTTGCTGGCGGCCTCCTTGACGAGCTGAGCGCCCATGTTCTCGGCCTTGTCGGCGAGGTCGATCTCCTCGGCGACGGTGACACCGTCCTTGGTGACGGTCGGGCCGCCCCAGGACTTGTCGATCACGGCGTTGCGGCCGCGGGGGCCGAGGGTGCTTTTGACGGCGAGGGCGAGCTTTTCGACGCCGGCGAGCAGCCCGGCGCGGGCTTCGGATTCAAAGGTCAGTTCCTTCACGGCCATGGAAATCGGCTCCGTCGAGGGGGAAGAATTGTTCGGCAATGACCCGTTGGGACCGACACGGCGGCCGATCCGTTGCGGGGGCGGGGCGAGAGTGTATCGCAACGCGGGTGCCGCGTCTGCGAGTCCGTGGGTCAATTTACGCGGAACGTAAATTAATGTGCGGAAATACTTAACGTTACGTTGGCGCGATCGCGTACAGACCCGTGGTTCGGCCAAGCTGTCAGCGTGACAGACCGTTAACGGCCGACCTGACAGTCGCCGCGGCCGATCCCGTCTTCGGCTTCACCCCGCTTCGGCGGCGGTATCTTCGGCGGCCAGGGCGGCTTCGTAGGTCGCGCGGTCGAAGAATTTCAGGGCGTAGCCGTTGATGCAGTACCGCTTGCCGGTGGGCGGCGGGCCGTCGTCGAAGACGTGGCCGAGGTGGCCGTCGCAGAGGGCGCAGCGGACCTCGGTGCGCACCATGCCGAACTTGGTGTCGCGGTGCAGGGTGACGTGGTCTTCGTGGATCGGGGCGTAGAAGCTGGGCCAGCCGGTGCCGGAGTCGAACTTGGTCCGGGAGTCGAACAGCACGAGGCCGGTGGCGGCGCAGGCGTAGACGCCGTCTTCTTTGCTGTCGTGGTAGCGGCCGGTGAAAGCGCGTTCGGTGCCGTGCTCGCGGAGGATGTGGTACTCGACGTCGGAGAGCTCGGCTTTCCACTGTTCGGGCGATTTTTCGATGGGGACGATGTTGCCGTCGGCGTCGCGCTCGGGGGTCAAGATCAAGGGCAGGTCCTCTCGGGGTTCGCTGCTCGCGGCGGCGTACTCGGAGCAGGCCGTGGCGAGCGTGGTGAGGGTCAGAAGGGGCAGCAGAAACGCTACGCGCATGGGTTTACCTTTCATCAGAAGCATAGGCCAGCACTGAACCAACCTCCGACGCGGCGTCGCTATTCCCCGCCGGGCGGAGGCGTTGTGGGGGCGTGGATCAGGTGGTGGATCACGATGCCGGCGGCGACGGCGACGTTGAGCGAGTCGACGTCGTGGTGCATCGGGATACGCACCCGCCGGGCACACGCCGCGGCCAATTCCGGGGGCAGGCCGTAGCCCTCGCTGCCCAGCAGCAGGGCGACCGGGGCGTCGCCGAGCGGCTGTGCGTCGGGTCCGATCAGCGGCGGAACGTCGGCGTCGAGGACGGTCGCCAGCGAGGTGAAGCCCGCATCGTGCATGGCGGACAGCGCCGCGGCGTCGTCCGCCACGCGGGCCATCGGCAGCGTAAAGCCTGCGCCCATCGCCACCCGCACCGCCCGGCGGTACCACGGGTCGGCGCTGCGTGGCCCAAGCACCAAGCCCCGCACGCCCAACGCCGCCGACACCCGCACCAGCAGGCCGAGGTTGTCGACGTTCGTCACCTCCGGACAGAACACGACGACGGCCCGCGGCGTGTCGTGGTCCGACTTCGCGTGATTGAGCAGGTCCGCGAACGGCACTTCCGGGGGCGGCTCGGCGACGGCGAGGACGCCCTGGTGCATCGCGAAGCCGACCGCGTCGGCGATCACCTCACGTCGGCAAGGCAACACCTCGACCTGCTCTACTCCGCGTGCGGTACCCGCCGCCATCTCGCGCACCCGGTCCGCCTTCGCCTCGACGACCAGCACGCTCCGCACCCGCAGGCCCGCCGCGAACGCCCTCCGCACGACGTGCTCGCCCTCGGCCAGGAACAGCCCCGTCTCCCGCCGGATGTCGCGGTCTCGCAGATTCAGGAACAGCCGCAGCCGCGGGTCGCCGGCGTCGGAGATCGTTTCGCCTTCTGACATCGCGAAAGGTATGCGGCGTCAACTCGCGAGATCGACGAGTACCTCGAGCCCACGGTCCAGCGTCGCGTCGTCGCAGGCATAGCTCAGCCGGAAGTGCGTGTCCCGTTGCGAGAACACCTCCCCCGGAATGACCAACACATTCTTCCTCACCGCCGCTTCGACGAACTGCCTGCCGCTCAGGCCCAATTCCGGGGGCACCTCGGGGAACGCGTAGAACGCCCCGCCCGGCACGGTCAGCTCGTAGTGCGGCGACAACGCCTCGACCACCCGGTCGCGCTTGCGGCGGTAGGCCGCGACGTGGGCCGACATGTCCACGTCAAGCGCCAACACCCCCGCCGCCTGCACCATCGACGGGGCGCACACGAAGCTGTACTGCTGCAGCTTGGTCATCTGCTCGACGATCGGCGTCGGGCCCACGGCGTACCCCAATCGCCAGCCCGTCATGCCGTAGGTCTTCGAGAACCCCCGCATCAGCAACGCTTCGGACCCGAACGACATCGGCGAGACGAACGCGTCGCCCTCATCGGGGTAGTTGAACACGTCGTAGATCTCGTCGCTCAGCAGCAGCAGCCCCCGCTCGGCGCAGAACGCCGCGGCCGCCTCGGCCTGCGCCGCCGTGGCCGTCACTCCCGTCGGGTTGCTCGGCGTGTTGAACAACACCAGCTTCGTCCGGTCGGTGACGTGTGGCTCGAGCCGCTCGGGCGTCACCGCGAAGTCGGGGTACGTGTCGACGTACACCGGCGTCGCGCCCGCCAGCGTCACCAGGTGCCGGTACATCACGAAATAAGGATCGGGGATCAGCACCTCGTCGCCCGGCCCGACCGTGGTCATCAGCGCCAGCAGCAGCCCGCCCGACACCCCGGAAGTAATCAGCAGCTCGCTGTCGCCCGCCGCGAGGCTGGGCCCGAGCGTGTCGGGGAACTCGGCCGACAGGTCGGCGGCCAGTTTCTCACGCAGCGCCCCGACGCCCTGCGTCTGCGTGTAGCGGTTCATCCCCGCCTCGATCGCCTCCGCCGCGGCGGCTTTGACTTCCGGGGGGACGTCGAAGTCGGGCTGGCCGATCGAGAGGTTGATCGGGTCGTCGAGCTCGGCCGCGAGGTCAAACACCCGGCGGATGCCCGACGCGTCGATCGCCCGCAGCCGGTCGGTGATAAATCGTTCGGGGTCGAGCATGGGAAGAGGTTAACCGCCAAGGACGCGGAGGACGCCAAGGAAGGCATCGAATCGGATAGCGGGCGGATTCATTCGCCAGATTAATGGCGGCCAAAGAACAGGGGAACGGGCGAACAAGTTCGCCCGCTACGCATTGGTATTTCTTCGCGCTCTTTGCGTCCTTGGCGGTTCAACCTGGCGAGGTATTATTCCGCCTCTTCCTTCTTCTTCTTCGCGCTCTTGCCGGTGACCAGCTTGCGGTTCGACACCTTGCGGATGCCCAGCGGGTTGTCGGCGGCCATGTCGAACTCGCCGTTGTCCGCCAGCTTGGCGACGCGCTCGGCTCGGGTCAGGACGTTGCGGTGGCGGGACAGGCCGCCGCCGGATTTCAGGGATGCATCGAGGCTCATGGCGATCTTGGGTCGAAGGTGAAAGGTCGAAGGTGTTTCGTCGGCTCAACAACTCCGGACAGCGGGGTTGTCAATTTCCGGGGGGGGGGCCGTCGAAGCGTTCGGGGTAGAGGTCGCGGAGGTCGGTGCCCAGGCCGCCGTGCTTGCGTTGCCAGGCCCGGCCCAGCTCGCGGATGCGTTGCTCATGGGCGTCGTGCAGGCCGCGGCTTCGTTCTTCGCGGGTGTAGCCGCGGGTCACGTCGATCAGCCGGCGGAATCGGCCATTATTGGCCGAGTCGAGGTAGGTTGCAAGCCCGCCCTCGGCGAGGAACACCTGCAGCTCGCGGACGAACTCGACCTCGTCGGGACGGACGGTGGTGAGCACGAAGTAGTTGCGGCCCAACTCGCGGGGGTCCACGGTGACGATCGTGCTGCCGCCCGGGATCATGAGGTCGCTCGGCGGCCAGGCCTCGCGGGAACCCATGGCCACCACGTCGCCCCCGGCGTCGGGAGCCGCGGTTGACGTGTCTTCGCCCGAATCTGCCAGCGTTTCGACCGCCACCCGCTCGTCGCCGCCCCGCCCCGCGACGTGCGTGCCGATCTGGAACATCAGCCCCATCGCCGCCAACACCGTCACCGCCAACAAGCCCCACACCCCCACCGGTAGGTGCAGCCCCACGGGTCGCGTGACCGCTCCCGCCGCGCCGGACCCCGGCCGCCACGAAACCAACCCGCTCAGCCGGCCCCAGGCCCCCATCGCGGCGTCCCGCAACACGCCCCGGGCCGTGCCGAGCCAGCCCGTGCTGCCGCCCCGCAGCCGCGACACCGCCGACCGCGGCAGCGGCGACCCACCGCCGACGTCTCGCATGATCTCGTAAGGCGGCGTTTTCCCTGCCCGTCGTCGCATAGCACCCACTTTATCGGTCCAACCGCTCCAGCCCAACCAACGTCACTCGGAATATGCCACCGCCCCGCTGCGGTGCCAACCAGAAATTCACCCCGCGACCCCGATCGCGCTCGCCACCGCGTGCGTCTCGATGTGCGAGATGCTCAGCCACCACTCGGTGATCCCCAGCTCGGCCGCCACCTCGGCGCACCGCCCGTGCAGCACGACCGTCGGCCGGCCCGACGGCTCGCGGACCACCTCGGCGTCGGTCCACGCGATCCCGCCCGACCACCCCGTGCCCAGCACCTTCAGCACTGCCTCCTTCGCCGCGAACCGCCCCGCCAGGTGCTCCATCCGCCGCCGGGCGTTGCCGTCGGAATACGCCCGCTCCGCGTCGGTGAAGCAGCGGGCCAGGAACCGCTCGCCGTGCTCGGCCAGCAGCCGCTCGACCCGCGCCTTGTCCACCAGGTCCACGCCGTGTCCGATGATCCGCATGGCCGGGATTGTAAACCCACTCCGGCCCGCCCCCGGCATCGTGACTAACCTTTCCTAGTTGATATGGAACCCGCCCTCGCCCCCATTGCCGACAAGGTCCACGCCGGCGTCCGCCTCTCGGCCGACGACGGGATGACGCTGCTGCGCTCCCGCGACCTGCACACGATCGGCGAGCTGGCCCACGTCGTCCGCCGCCGGATGCACGGCGACGCGGCGTACTACAACGTCAACCGCCACCTGAACTACTCGAACCTTTGCATCCTCTCGTGCAAGTTCTGCGAGTTCCACCGCAAACGCGGGCAAGACGGGGCCTACGAGTACTCGCTCGACGACATCCGCCAGCAAGCCGCCTCGGCCCGCGACGGGGGGGCGACCGAGATGCACATCGTCGGCGGCCTCCATCCCAAGCTGCCGTTTTCCTACTACACCGACATGCTCTCGGCGATCCGCGAGACCGCGCCGAAGGTCCACGTCAAGGCGTTCACCGCCGTGGAGATCGTGCACCTGGCGCGGGTCAGCAAGCGGGCCGTCCGCAAGGACTTCGCCGGGGCCGTGCGGGCCGTGCTGGAAGACCTCATCGAAGCGGGCCTATGTTCGCTCCCGGGGGGCGGGGCGGAGGTGTTCGACGACCGGGTCCACGACGAGGCGTTCCGTGGCAAGATCCGCAGCGACGAATGGCTCACCGTCCACCGCACCGCCCACGAGCTGGGGCTGTTCTCCAACGCCACCATGCTCTACGGCCACGTCGAGTCGCTCGAAGACCGCGTCCACCACCTCGTCACGCTCCGCGAGGAACAAGACCACGCGATCGAACGCGGCTTCCCGGGGCGGTTCCAGACGATTATCCCGCTGCCGTTCTTCCCCGACGGCAGCGAGCTCGAGCACCTGCCCGGCCCGTCGGGCGTCGACAACCTCCGCATGCTCGCCGTCGCCCGGCTGATGCTCGACAATTTTGCGCACGTCAAGGCGTTCTGGATCATGCAGACCCTGCCGATGGCCCAGGTCATGCTCGACCACGGGGCCGACGACGTCGACGGCACGGTCGTGTGGTACGACATCACCAAAGTCGAGGGCAGCGACACTCACCAGGAGACCACCGTCGCCGACCTGCGCCGGGCGATCGTCGAGGCGGGCTACCGACCCATCGAACGCGACACGTTGTACCGCCCCGTGCAGCGCGACGGCGCGATGTGGCGGCTCGCAGACGAACCCGCCCTCGTGGCGTAAGCCGCTCGCAGCTTAGCGACTCCCCGGCCCGCTAAGCCGCAAGCGGCTTGACGCCCCGGTAGCACGCCGCGATCCCGAACGTCAGTGACTTCGCGGAAACATCTCCGAAGCCCGTATCCTCGATCGCCGCGATCAGCGCCGCCTTGCCCGTGAACGTGCTCACGCTCCGCGGCAGGTATCGGTACGCCCCACTGCGATCGCCGGAGATCAGCGTTGCGGTCCGCGGCATGACCCAGCCGCAGTAAAAATCGTGCCCGAGCCGCACCAAGGGGTTGGCGGGCACGGTGAACTCCAGCACGATCAGCCGACCGCCGGGCCGCAGCACCCGGCGGAACTCGCGCAGTGCCGCCGGGGCGTCCGTCACGTTGCGGATGCCGAAGGCGATGCTCACCACGTCGACGCTCGCGTCCGCCACCGGCAGCCGCAGCGCATCGCCCCCGGAATAAGCAATCCCGCTTCCGGCGGTCTTCTTGCGCTGGGCGTGGGTCAGCATCGGCAGCGTGAAGTCCACGCCGATCACCCGGGCCGCCCCCGCGTCGGCGAACGCCATCGCCAGGTCGCCCGTGCCGCACGCCACGTCCAGCACCGTTTCGCCCCCGGTTAGCCCCGCCGTTCGCACGGCCGTGCGCCGCCACGCCTGATCCCGGCCGAAAGAATGCACCCGGTTGTTGAGGTCGTAGCTCGGCGCGATCGCGGCGAACATCCGCGCAACCCGGCGGGCCTTGTCCGGCTCGGCGTGGGGGTTGGCCAGCCGCCCGTCGTCCCAGGCCGGGGCTTCAGCGGTCCGTGGCTCGTCCTGTTCCAGCAGCTGGCTCATAGGCCGGTCAATGCAGGTGGTCGACCCCGCACGCACTACAGGCGCCGACCTCCGCGAGGTACGCCTGGAGCCTAGGCCCGGCCCGGCCCGCCGTCGGGGCCGGCAGCTTCGCCAGCTCGTTCAAGACGTTGTCCTCGAACGAAGCGGTCGCGAACTTGAACCGGTCACTAACCCCGTAGCTGTCCGCGTCGCGGCCCGGGAGCCCGGCCTGCGGGAAGTTCTCGGCGATGTGTTTTTCCAGGCGGGCGATCCGCGTCTTCGGCAGCGGGTGGGTCGCGAAAAACTCGGGCCCCGCCCCGCCGCCCTGCGCCTCGTCCAGGATCTGCATCACCTGCACCTGGCCCCACGGGCTGTAGCCCAGCCGAGTCATGTAACGCACGCCCAGCTCGTCGGACTGGCTCTCCTGGTCCCGGCTGAACTTCAGCAGGTACACCCCCCCACCGATGGCGGTGCCCGCGCCGAGGACCCGCAGCGTGTCGTCGTCCGCCACCTCGCCGGCCACGCTCGCGCCGATCGCGATGCCCTGCACGATCAACGCCTGGCTCATCCGGGCGTTGACGTGCTGGGCCGTGACGTGGCCGATCTCGTGGCCCAGCACGCCGGCGAGCTGCGCCTCGTTGGTCATCTTCGCCAGCAGGCCCCGCGAGATGAACACCTTGCCGCCCGGCAACGCGAACGCGTTGATCTGCGACGAGTTCAACACGTTGAACGACCACGGCAGGTGCGGCCGCTCGCTCACCGCGGCGAGTTCTTGACCCAGCCGTTCGACATAGGCGGTCAGCCTTTCGCTCGGCACCGGCCCGCCGTTCTCCGCCAGGAACTGCGGCTCAGCCTCGGCGCCGATGGCGATCTCCCGCTCTTCGCTGATGAGGTTCAGCGCCCGCTCGCCCGTTGCCGGGTTCACGACGCAGCCGCCCAGCCCCACAGCGGCCCCGAGCAGCAGACCACACAGCCACCCAACCCGACCTCGGCCAAGGGCTCCGATCTTTTTGAAGGCCTCTCGCATCGCGCTGCTCCTTATCGCGTGGCGTCTCGGGCCAGCATAAACCCCTGCCGCCGGTTTTGGCACCCAAAAGCTTGACGCGGCGCGGCGTGTAATGGTTTCTTCACCCCGCCCGGCGTCGAACGCGGGGTCGGGCGGCGGTTTGCCGCGGCCGTCAAGATTATCGGAATCGGTTCATTACGCAAGCAAATCACTGTCTCATCTAGACCTAAAGCAAAATCACCGCTTATTGGCACCCGCCGCCGCCGCCGCTTTTCGGGCCGTGGAGCGGGGTTCAGCGGCCGCCCGATGAACCCCGGCAGACGGGGCCGGACACGTGATTCGGCCCCCCCGGAATCCCCCCCGCCCCCGGAAAGATCAACCCCCGGCCCCGGACGGCCCGAACCGAAGGTGACCCCATGCCCAGCCAAGCCAACGCCCTGCTCGAACGCTTCTTCACCGCCGCGATCTCCGGCGACCGCGCCGCGGCGCGGGCCGTCCTCGACGAGTGCTTCGACGCCGACGCCACCGGCGAACGCGTCGCCTCCCACCTGATCTGGCCCACCCTCCACCAGGTCCAGACCCTCCGCCGCAGCGACCAGCTCGCCAGCCTCGCCTACCACTACGCCACCCGCCTGCTCCGCTCGGTCACCGACCAGCTGCAGATGCGCTACGAGCAGCACGCCCGCCGGGACCAATCGATCCTCGTGATGTCCGGCCCCGAAGAGTCGGAAGAACTCACCGGCCAGCTCGCCGCCGACCTGCTCGAGGCCGACGGCTACACCGTCTACTACTGCGGCGGCGGCGTCTCCAACGACGAGATCGTCGAGCAGATCGGCACCCTCGGCGTCGATAAGCTCGTGGTCTTCGGCAGCGTCCCCGCCACCGTGCCCCAGACCCGCCTGCTCATCGACCGGCTCCACGACCTGGGCGCCTGCCCGACACTGCAGATCATCGTCGGCGGCGGCGTGTTCAACCGGGCCGACGGCCTGGCCGAGGAGATCGGCGCCGACCTCTGGGCCAAGGACCCCATCGAGCTGGTCCAGACCATCGCCGAGAACACGCAGCGACGCATGACCCCCGACCAACGCACCGTCGGCCGCAAGCGCCGACCGTCCGCCAAACGCGCCGCGGCGTAAAACAAACACGATCCATTACACCACCCCGGAAGCCCACGTTCGCCGAACGTGGGCTTCTTATTTTTCCGTATCACGCCGTTGTTACGAGGAACAACGCCGCCATCCGCACCGCCAGCCCGTTCGCGACCTGACGCAGGATCGCCGAGTTCGGCCCGTCCGCCACCGCCGCGTCGATCTCCAAGCCGCGGTTCATCGGGCCCGGGTGCATGACCAACACTTCGTCCTTGCACCGCTTCATCCGCGCGGCCGTGAGCCCGTAGAGCGCCGCGTACTCCCGCGTCGACGGGAACGCCGGCGACGCCAGCCGCTCGAACTGCACCCGCAAGACGTTCACCACGTCGCACCCCGGCAGCACCGCGTCCAGGTCCGGCGACAGCGTCACGCCGTCGCCCCCCAGCCCCGACGGCAGCAGCGTCGGCGGGCCCACCAGCACCACCTCGGCCCCGAGCTTCCGCAACCCCAGCAGGTCCGACCGCGCCACCCGCGAGTGCGCGATGTCGCCCACGATCGCCACCGTCAGCCCCGACAGGTCGAACGTATCCAGCCGACCGAACCGCTCGGCGATGGTGTAGAGGTCCAGCAGCGCCTGGGTCGGGTGCTCGTGCTGCCCGTCGCCGGCGTTGACCACGGCGCAGCCCACCGCGTCCGCGAGCTGCCGGGCCGCGCCCGAGTGGTGGTGCCGACACACCATGACGTCGACGCCCATCGCCTCGATGTTCCGCGCGGTGTCCACCAGCGTCTCGCCCTTGGACACGCTGCTGCCCTTGCCCTTGAAGTCCAGCACGTCGGCCGAGAGCCGCTGCGCCGCGAGCTGAAAGCTCATCGCGGTGCGGGTCGAGTCCTCGAAAAACAGGTTCGCCACCACCCGCCCCCGCAGCGACGGCACCTTCTTAACGCTCCGCGTCGAGACGTCGGCGAACCCGCGGGCCGTATGCAGCACGAACCGCAGATCCGCGGCCGACAGGTCGCCGATGCCCAGCAGGTGCCGGTGCTTCCAGGCATAACCCTCGCCGTCTCTCATCGGTCGCCGTCCTCCACCAGCACCACCCGGTCCGCATCGTCGGTCGGTGTCAGCTCGACCTGCACCCGCCCCGGCCCGTCTTCGGTCATCGCCGCGAAGTCCGCCGCAATCGGCAGCTCCCGTACGCTCAGCCCGCGGTCCACCATCACCGCCAGCCACACCCGCCGCGGCCGTCCCAAATCCATCAGCGACGCCAGGGCTGCCCGCACCGACCGGCCCGTCATCAACACATCATCGATCAGCACCACCACCCGGCCGTCGAGCGCAAAGTCGATCTCCGTCGTCCGCACCACCGGCCGCGTCGTCGCCTCGCTCAGGTCGTCGCGGTACAGCGTGATATCCAGCACCCCAACGTCGGCGATGCCGAGCCGCTCCGCCACCCGCCGGGCGAGCACGTCCCCCCGGCTCCGCACCCCGACCACCGCCAGCTCCGCACCGTACGGGTCTTGCCGCAGGCGGTCGGCCCACGCCGTCAATTCGTCGATGTGCCGCCGGACCGCGGCGGCGTCGGCCAGGACCCGCATAGCGGGCAAGATAGCAGCAACCCGGTCCGGGTACGGATCGGCCGGGCGTCCGTTATCCTCCCGCGTCAACCGCAACCCAAGGAAACCAAGGCCATGCTTGAACCCCGACTCCTTGAGACCCCCGGCGACCGCGCCTGGTTCGCCCACGACCGCTTCGGGATGTTCATCCACTGGGGCCTGTACGCCCTGCCCGCCCGTCACGAGTGGGTCCAGTCCTACGAACGGATCCCCGACGACGCGTACGCTCGCAAATACTTCGCCCGCTTCGACCCCGACCTCTACGATCCCCAGCGGTGGGCCGAGGCGGCCGCGGGGGCGGGCATGAAGTACGCCGTGGTCACCGCGAAGCACCACGAGGGTTTCTGCCTCTGGGACTCGCAGCAGACCGACTTCAAGGCCACCAACACACCGGCCCGCCGCGACCTGTTGCGGCCGCTGCTCGACGCGTTCCGCGGCCGGGACATGAGGGCCGGGGTTTACTACTCGTTGATCGACTGGCGGCACCCGCACTACCCGGTGGACTTCCACAACCACCCGCGGCGGGAGTCTCTAGCGCCCCAGCCCGACGGCGTCTACCACAGGGGCGACCACGTCAAGGGACTCGACTACGACGGCACCGACGTCAACGCCGACCGCGACACCGCCATCTACGCGCGGTACATGCGCGAACAGGTCCGCGAGCTGCTCACCGGCTACGGCCCGATCGACCTGCTGTGGTTCGACTTCACGTTCCAGACCCACCCCGACCGGCCGCGCGACGACTTCCGCTTCAACAAGGGCCGGGAGATGTGGGAATCCGAAGCCCTCTACGCGATGATCCGGGAGCTGCGGCCCGAGGTCATGCTGACCGACCGGCTCGACCTCGACCTGCCGCTGGCCGGCGGCGACTTCAAGACACCCGAGCAGTCGCAGCCCCGCGGCTGGGTCCACGTCGAGGTCGACGGGCAGCAGCGACCCGTCACCTGGGAGGCGTGCCAGACTTTCTCGGGCTCGTGGGGCTACCACCGCGACGAGTCGACCTGGCGGTCGTCCCGCCAGCTGATCTCCACACTCGTCGATTGCGTGAGCAAGGGCGGCAACCTGCTGCTGAACATCGGGCCCACGGGGCGGGGCGAGATCGACGACCGTGCGTTGTCCCGCCTCGAAGACATCGGCCGGTGGATGCGCCGCCACGGCCGTTCGATCTACGGCTGCACGCAGGCCCCGCCCGAGTTCCGCCCGCCCGAGCACACCCGCCTCACGTACCACCCCGAGAAGCGGCGGCTGTACGTCCACGTCTTCGACTGGCCGTACCAAATCCTGCACCTCAACGGCGCGGCGTACGCCGAGCGGGTCGAATACGCCCAGCTGCTCCACGACGCCAGCGAGCTGCGGATCGGGCTCGACGCGTGGCACCAGAAACAGCAGGGCGAAACCGCCGCCGAGACGTTGGCGCTCAACCTGCCGCAGCAAGAACCGCCCGGTGTCGAGGTTCCGGTGATCGAGCTGTTTCTGAAGGACTGAACCGCGAAAGCCGGCCGCGGAGCGTGATCAGTCAACCGAGTCGCCGTCGAGCAGCCGGGCGTCGGCGACGACCTCCAGGGGCAGCGTGGTCTCGTCGATCGCCTCGCCGTGGCGGTCGGTGAGGCGGACCTTGAGGCGGTACCGGCCCGTGCCGAGGTGGGCGGGCAGGGTGATGAGCTGGACGACGTAGAAGTCGCGGCGGTGGTTGCGCGAGACATCGACGATCTGCGTCGGCTCGTGCCGCCAGACCGCCAGCCCGTCGTCTTCGCGGTAGAGGATCAGCTCCTGCTCGAGGCGGACCTCGCGGCGGTCGTCGTCGAGGCGGGCGGCGGCGAAGTCTTCGACCTCGACGTAGACGATGGTGCGTTGGGTGCGACCGGCGAGGAAGCGTCGGCTCTTCATCGGTTCGTAGACGCCGTAGCCCGCGACGCTGCGGCACAGCTCGGCGTGGACGATGGTCAGCGGCATCGGGCCGAAGGCGTCGGCCAGCGCTTCGTCGAGGTCCTTGCGGTCGAACCCGCCGCCGCCGGCCGCGGCGTCGGCGGCGATGGACCCGTCGGCGGCGCGGCGGTGGATGCTCAGGAAAAGCGTGTGTAATCGGCGGACCGCGTCGCGCTGCATCGGCTTAAGCGGCTCGAGGACCCGGCCGTCGAGCTGGTGGCCCGGGTCGGCGAGGCTGACCGCGGCGGCGGTCACGGCCCGGGCCATCGCCGGGTCGTTGCCGGCGTCGAGCTGGGCCGACAGCTCGGCGAGCAGCTCGGCCCGCGTCAGCGGCCGCGGCGCTTCGGGACGGGCGATGACCGTCGGCGGCGGGGTGACCTCGAACGCACCCCCCGGGAGATCGGTGCCGACGGTCGCTGGAGGCGTCGGTGAGTCCGCGCTCAGCCACGCGACCTCACTCGGCTCCGACGTCGGGGTGGGTATCGGGCGCGTCGTCGGCAGCGGCTCGGCTCCGGCGAACGGGTCAAACGCCCCGTCGATCGGATCGGGCTCCGCGATCGGCCGGTCGCCTTCCGGCAGCGTCGCGGTCAGCCGCTCGGCCAGGGCTCGGGTCTGCGTGGCCAGGTCGTCATCCGCCGCGGTCCCGCTTCGAGCTTCTTCCGGGGGCGGAGGGGTGGGGTCGGTCGCCAGCCACACCGCGGGCCGTGTCTCACCGGACCCGACCGCGCAGCCGACCATCGCCAGCGTGGCCAGCAGGCCCAGCGTCAGCATCAACCCCCAGCTCACCAGCCACGACCACGCCTCGGTCTGCATCGGGCCTCCCTGCCACGGCGACTCAGCGGAAATCAATAAAGCGGCATTCCGTTGCCGCGCCCGAGGCTTATCGGGCTACCCGCTGCTATCGGCCATCCGCACGCACAGCCCTTCAAGATTCCGCCCCGCCGACCCGAACCCCGACTTGCTCCGGGCGTCGGCCGAGAGCGCCGCCTCCAGCAGCGCCGCCCCGCCCCCCGGCCCGACCTCACGCAGCACGCCCATCACCATCCGCTGCCGCGGGCCCCACAGCTTCAACGCCTTGGCGATCGCCCCCTCCGGCTCGCCGGCCGCCAGCATCTGCCCCCCCACCGCCAGCTTCCGCGCCAGGTCCGCCACGAAATACGTCACCAGCACTTCCGGCTGCCCGCCGACGTCGATCAGCTCCCGCACCTTCTCCAGCAGCGCCCGCGGCTGCTGCCGGGCCATCGCCCCCAGCAGCACCTCCTGCACCTCCCACGCCTTCTCGTCGCTGCTCTTGCCGACCGCCTGCTCGACCATCGCCCGGCTGATCGTGCCCCCCCCCGGAAGTTTTCGTTCCCCCACTTGGGGTTCCAGAGCGCCGGTCATGGCGGCGAGCTTGTCGAGCTCGGTGTTGAGCCGGGTCAGGTGGACGCCGAGGCGTTCGACCAGCAGCGACGCGGCCGGACGGTCCAGCGTCAGGCCGTGCTCGTCCCGCGCCCGCCGGACCAGCCGGCTCACCGCCTCGGCGGGCTTCGGCGGCTCACACTTGATCACCGCCCCGACCCGCGCGATGTGCTGGTCCAGCTTGCCGCGGTGCCAGGCCCCGGCCCGCAGCACCAGCGTCGCGTGATCCACCGGGTTCTGCGTGTACCGCTCCAACGCCGCGCGGTGCGCCTTGACGAAGTCGTCGGCCGGGTCGACCTCGACCAGCTTGTAGCCGCCCATCAGCGAGTAGCCGCGCAGCTCGTCGAACACGTCGGCCAGCGTCGCGGTCTTGCCGTCGAAGGCGAACCGCTCGACCTCGCCGTGGACCGCCTCGAGCGTCTCCCGCAGCGCGTCGAGCTTTTCTTTCTGGATCGCCAGCTCCGGGCCGTGCAGCGCGACGACGCGGGTGTCGGCGTCGAGCGTCGCGGGGGCCGATGGGGCAGTGCGTCGGGCCATGTTGAGTCTGGGGTCTTAATTCCGAGGGTCGGTTATCCGATGTGGATGGTAACCCGGTGAGCGCCGGGAGTTTGCACCACGACCCGGGCCCGTGGACCTGGTCCGATGGTTCAACCCAGTAAACCGCATCTAGACGCCGTGGTCTCAACGCTGCGGGTCTCCGAGACCGAGCAGCACCGGCTGCTGCAGGAGCTGGACCACGCCGGCGGCCGCCCGGCCGGGGGGCCCGAACGCCGACGCTCCCCGCGGAAGCCGGTGCCCGCTCACCTGTCGGTCTGCCTCGAGGTCCATCACCCCGGCGGGACGTCGCACAAGTTCTGGGCCCGCGCCCGCAACCTATCGGACTCCGGAGTCGGCCTGCTGCACGGCGGGTTCTTGCACGAAAAAACCCGCTGCGTTGTCGAGATGATCCACGACGGCGTGGCGCTGGTGCGGATCCCCGCCCGCGTCGTGCGCTGCCGCTACGTCCGGTCCTCGGTCCACGAGGTGGGCCTGCAGTTCGACGAGCCGATCTGCGCCGAGGCGATCCTCAAGGCCGAGAAGACCGAGGTTCACCGGCCGAAGCCCGACGCCGACGACGCCAAGCCGCTGCCCCGGCTCGCCGGCCGCGTCCTCTACGTCGACCCGATCGAGGCCGACCGGCGTTACGTCAGCCACCGCTTAGCGCAGCTCGGCCTCACCTTCCGCGCGATTACGGACACCCTCCGGAGCCTCGAGTTCGTACAAGCCGAACGCTTCGATCTGGTGCTCACCGAACTGCGGCTGAGGCCCGACCCGGCGCAGTACCTCGTACGCCGGCTCCGCAGCGGCGGCCACGAGATGCCCATCGTCGTCGTCGGCCACTCGATCCCCCAGGCGACCGCCAAACAACTCACCGAGCACGGGGTCCAGGCCTGCCTCAACAAGCCATTCGCCTTCGACAAGTTCGCCGAACTCCTGGCCCGCCATCTCCCCGAAGCCGGCTCCGACACCGACCCACCCGGCGAGGCCCTACGCAGCGAACACTGGGAAGACCCCGCCTTCCGGCCGATGCTCTTCGACTACGTCGAGCAGCTGTTCCGCACGATCGACCGGCTCGACGAGCAGATGCTCCGCCCCGATGCCGGCCGCGACCCCGTCGAAACCGCTCACGAGTTCGCCGCCACCGCCGGGCTCTATGGCTACCCCAAACTCTTCGAGGCCGGCTCCGAGCTGGTTACCCTGCTGACCCTCGAGCCGCTGCCCACCGACATGATCACCGAACACCTCCAAAGCCTCCGCGACCTCGCCGACCGCGTCCGCCTGGGCGTCGCCTGAGCCGGCCCGACCTGGGGCAGATTCCGGGCTTTTGATTTATAATCACAGGCAGGGCGATTAGCTCAGCTGGCTAGAGCGCACGCTTCACACGCGTGAGGTCACAGGTTCGAGTCCTGTATCGCCCATCGAAGCCCCTCGGAAGAGATTCCGGGGGGTTCTTCGTTTTCGGGAAGATTCGGCGTTTTTCTTTATATCGCAGGCATTTGCAGATCTTCCGCTTCCGCGTGCCGCCGGAGGCCGCTGCGTTCTGCCGTGTTTTGCTGCGGCGCATTCTGCAGCGCTTTTTTCGGGGCCGGTTGCGGGGCGTTGGCCGCGGCCAGGATTTAGGGCTCGACGAACACCTCCCGCGAGTGACCGATCCACTCGGCTTCGAACTCGGGCCGGGACCGCTTCACCTCGGTTGCACATGACGCCCGGCAGTTCACCATGGTCTTCGGCCGAGTCGGCAGCCCGGCCCGCCGGATGTACTTGTTCAGCAGCGAGCCCATCCGCCCGCCCACCTTCCCGACGTGGACTGTGGGACGCTTGCCGCTGGGCTCGACGAACTGCACGAGGCAGCTGCCGTTCTTCTTCCGGGTCAGGCTCGCCGTCAGCTCGAACCCCCATCCACGCCGTCCGGAGTGTTGATGCCGCATTCTGCTTTTCGGACTTCCCGCATGGTCTAATCGGCTCTCTTGTGCAGCCACCCCCACAAGTCGACCGTCGGAATCATCAGCTTGTCGCCGATCCGAATACGTGGGATGACCAGTTCTTCACGGTAATCGCTTAGCGTTCGCTCGCAGATACCTAAGAATTTTGCGGTTTCGCGGTGGATCAACGACCCACGGTCGGCATGAGGAAATAACGAGTTGACGATACGTTTTGACATCGGGCGTTTCCCGCCGTTCCCCCGGAATAAGGAAGGGGCCGTTTGATAATTCGCCTTGGACATGCTCGTAAGTCATTCTTTTCGTTTTTCCAGTTTTCTGCGTTTAAGTGGGTTGGCCGTACGGGTTGATCCTGTGATTTATAGGGATTTGGTCTCGATTCCCCCTTGTGAATTTCGAGGGCCCGTGGGTCAATTTGGACGGCGTTTGTGGATTTGGACCCCGTGTTGCCGGGCTGGGTCCGGGGGGGCAACGATGGGGCCCCGGCAGCAAACTGCCCGGAGACCCCATGATTCGTCGTCCGCTACGAGGTGGTTGGTTTTGGTGGCGTGATGAAGTCGCCAAGACGTTTCGCCCGTTGGGCGACCAGGGCGCTTCACGGCCGCCCCTGGACCCCGACCGCCCCACGGACAGACTCACGGGCCGCATCGGCGGGTCGGGGTGCGGACGGCTTGCGGGGGTGACTCAAGACGCCTAGAGGCTTGCGGCCGGGAATCCGGACGGCCAGGACGTGCGATACGAACGCGTTGAGGAACACGGCATCCGGCCACGTTTTTGGCTCGCCCAGGCGTTGGGTTGACCGCCAATGGTTTGATCCGGATGCACGCGGTTAGAATTAGCGGAGAACGAGTCTGCAGTGTCCGACTCCGGTTTTGTTTCTCCCTTTCGGATTCTGTTATATTTAGTCCAATGACGTCGTAGCTTCCTGCTCGGTAAGGACGGACGCCACGACGAGGTACAGCTTGAAATATTGCAAATGTTTTGAAAATTCAACATGTCATTCCATTCGGGGCGTAGCGCAGCTTGGTAGCGCGCCATACTGGGGGTGTGGAGGTCGCAGGTTCAAATCCTGTCGCCCCGATCTTTTTCCAGAAGAGACCCTTCGGCGAGTACGTCGAAGGGTTTTCTTATGGTCGTACCAAGACTTACGCCATTAAGTACGTAGTTGAATCCGACGATACCGAGTCATTGCCGCTTGGCGCGGTGATCGTCAGCAAGCCACCGGTGACGGAGCGCTTGCGAGAGTTCGAGTACTTTGACGGCGATCTTGCCTTTCTCGGCGCGGCTGCGGCCGGCGAGGTTGTCCTGGAGCTTGAGGGCTTCGGTCTGGTCGCGGAGTTCGGTCTGCCTGTCAGCGAACGTGTCGGCGTCGATCTCGTCGAGTAGACGCAGATTGAGCAGCTTGTCTTGCTGATGCGTCAATCGGGTGATTTGTCGATTCGGTTCGGCGATTTGGTCACGGGTGGTCTGCTAGGTGTCCTCGACGCCCAACCGCAGCACCTGCCCGAACCAGTCGCGGACCTCTTTGTCCTCGATGCGGATGCGGTCGAAACGGGTTATCACCTGCGCTTCGAGGTCGGCCCCGGTCACACGGTTCCGGGGGTGGCTCTTGGCCTGGGGCTGTCCGGGGTGATCCGCAAGGGCCTGCGAGATCTCCGACGGCCCTGAGGTACAGCAAGCTCTCACCCCGGCAGCACGGCGAACTGCTCAAACTCTTCGTCGCGGGGACCACCGCCCGCACCACGGCTGAGTTGCTCGGTGTACACCACAACACCGTGGCCTGTTCTTCCGCATGCTGCGTGAGCTCATCGCCGAGCACCAGGAAGCCCAGATGCGAGAGGCGTTCGAGGGCGAAGTCGAGATCGACTAGTCGTACTTCGGCGGAGCCCGCAAGGGTAAGCGGGGCCGCGGCGCTGCGGGTCAGGTCGCTGTTTTTGGCTTGCTTAAAAAGGGTTGGCGAGGCCTACACCCAGATGATCTCGACGGCCGACGCGAGACGCTGATGCCGATCATCCGCCGCCGGATCACGCCCGGCAGCGTGGGCTACTCCGGTACGTTCGCCAACTACAACACGCCGGCCTCTGAGAGCTACCAACATGTACGGATCAGCCACCACGAGCATCTAGCCGAGCCCGGTGGCCGTCACATCAACGGGGTCGAGAACTTCTGGAACCAGTCCAAGCGTCACCGGCGGAAGTTCAACGGCGTGCCGAAGCAGAGCTTCTACCTGTACCTAAAAGAATGCGCGTGGCGATTAACACGCGAAGCGTATCAGACCAATGAAGGTCCCTGCGAAAGCTCACCTGACGGTGAATTCTCCTAGGACAGCCACTTTCTCTATCCTGTTCCGTAGGGTTATAAAACGCCGGCCAAATCTGCGTGGTCGCTTCGCATGGGGCATGCTGGTCAGATGATCAAGGATGGAGGCGTGATTCGAAGAGGCGCTGATGCGTTTGGGGCAGGCCGTAAAGCTCGATCTCGCGGATGTTGGGCTGATGAGGGCCGGCCTGACCGCCGGCTTGATGTGCGGTGGCATTCGGGGCGCCGCCGTGAGTCGCGTCGTGGATCAGCAGGCGTACCGCCCGGGTGTGCACGGGGTTGAAGCGGTGGGCGAAGACGTGGCGGTCGCTGAAGAAACTGTCGGCGGTGCAAGCCACGGCCGGGGTGTAGCGGGCGAGGACGTTGGTCGGCTCGACGACGCGGTCGAGGGTGTGCCACCGATCGCCCTCGAGGTATTGCAACTCATAGTCGAGCAGGGTGCCGTCCCAGCTCCAGGGGACGGGGCAGTAGATCCGGGCTTCGGCGATCTCGACAACGCGGTCGAGGTCGAGCCGCACGGTCATGGGCCAGCCGTCGCCGTTGCCCATCCAGGCGCGGGCCCGCCGCTCGCGTACGCCGGTGTGACACTCCAGCACGCCATCCACAAGTTGGGCGGGGCGATTCGGGAATCGCTCGGGTCGGCGGGGGTGTTCGGGGCGGCCGGAGACGGTGACCCGTGTGTGCGGGCCGGTGAGTTTCGGGCCGTAGCGGTGGGGCAACACTTGAGCCTCGACCCCAAGCGGCAGCCGTACGTAACTGGGCAGTTCCGAGACGGGCAACACCACGCGGCCGCTTTCCACCGCGTGGGGCGTCGTCCGGCCGAACGGACCGGAAACGATCAGCGAATCGGCGCCCCGGACGGCGAGGGTGACGGTGCCGAAGGGGTTGCCGTTGGCCATAAGGGCGAGGACTCCGCCGTCCGGCCCGGCGAAGTGGTTGCCGAGGTAAGAGCGGTTGTCGATCGGACCGAAGTCGGCGGCGGCGGTGAAGGTCTTGCCGTACAGTTCCTCGGACCAGACACGCACGAGCGGCGCCGCGGGGTTCAGCGAGCCGTCGCCGTTCTGCCACCACGCGGGGGTGTCCCAGAACCCGTGGCTGCGGTCGTACCAGAGATGGTTCTGCTCTTTGGGGATTCGGTGCTGCTCGAAGATCATGAACTGGAGCATGGTCCAGGCGCCCTGGTGGCGGGGCTGGTAGAGCCCGTAGACGGCGGCGAAGTAGCCCTGCTCGGTCTGCCACCGTTCGATATCCGACAGGCCGTGTCGCTCGAGCACGCGGTCGAGCTGACGTAAAACGCCACGGGCGAGGGTCACGTCCCCGTTGACGTCGTTGTAGGCGTGGAAGGAAAACACGTCGAGGTAGTCGCCGCCGCCGGCGGCGAAGAACTCATCGAGCCAGCGGTCGTCGCTCACCGAGACGATCCCGGGACCCATGACCTGCAGCGCGGGATCGACCGACTTGACGTCCTCGTAAAACGGGGCGAGCTCTTCTTCCACGAATCGGCGGGCGGGCGTGTCGTTGGGCTCGTTGCGCGGCTCCCAGTGGGTGACGCGGTCGCCCAGGGCCGCCACGATCTGCCGGACGCCGTCGCGGTCCGCGGTACCGTTCGGGAACGTGGCCATGAGGCGCCGTCGGCGGCGCGGATCGAAAGGCAGGTAGAAGCGTTCGTCGAGCGCGAGGTTGCGCCGCAGACGGCGGATCGCCCACCGCGGGTCCGCGGCGTCCTGCACGAAGTGCCGCTGCGGCCCCATGCCGAGGACCCCACGCATCGGCTGGTCTTCCGACGGGTGCCACCCCCCCGGGACCTCGGGGCCGGGTAAAGGTGGGAAACGCGGGTCCGGTCGGAAAACCACAAAACACGTCCCGCCGACGCCCCGACCCCAGGGCGGGCCGGCGTCGTACTCCCCCGTTAAGTAGAGCTTGTACCAGCCCGGGGCTTCGACCCTCGGCCGCAACGACCACGACCCCGCGGTGTTCTCCCCCAACACGCCGCGATCGACCAGCCGGCCGTAGTAGTCGCGGACCTCGTACGCCTCGGCCGATCGACCCGCCCGGAACTCGATGGTCTGCCCAATCTCAAACACGTGGCTGCGCCGATCCGACCAGACCTCGGTGTGGCGCGGCGCCTGTTGAAAAACCCACCCCGCCTCTGTCGGGTTGGCATGCACCACCAAAAACACAAGTGCGACATTGAAAAACTTAGACTTGACCCGCATCAACGGCCCTCGGCAAAATAAATCGGCTTGGCTGTAAATCCTCAGCAAACGGCAGGCCGTACCCAACAGCAACACGCCTTGAGCCCAAAGCGGCTTTGCCCCGACGTGGCCCAAACCTCGACGCCGTGTTAAGCCGGGCAAAGAGAAAACGGATATCTATTCACTGGGAATCAGGGCGCAACTAATTTTTGATGAATGTGTGCATATATCCAAAATTACCGCTTGACGAGAGGCTGAGATCTCGTGTATACCGTTTGTGGCTTGTGTGCTGATTAACTCGACAACCAACCAAGTTGCTGGGAAATTAGCGGAGTAATTAAAGGGGAAGCGGATCGGCCCCCGACGCGATGGAAACGCAACGGTTTGTAAACCGCACAAGCGTTTAAACAGGCCGAATAAACCGCTTGCTGCCAGTGGATGGGGGTTTTGGGTGGGACGTAAAAAATAACGGAAGACGCAGCAGAATCGTGTTGACACGGTTTTGTCTGTGACATTCTGGGTGAAGGCTGTATCCCCAGCCCGGGCATCGACGAAAGTCGAACTGAATCAACAACGGGATAAACGTACTTGTTATCTCGTGCGCGTTTCAAACCGCGCTCGACATGGGCGGAGCCCAGACTTTTTCAGCGCCATACGACAAAGCCATCGCCCCTCAACCACTCCTGCGTGTCGAAGCCTCAGGACAGCGGTGAGACACAGCTGGGAGCGGAGTCAAAGTCGGGTGATGCTGTTATTTAAGTGTTTTTATCTGTACGCCAGATAGGTCAGTAAACGGCTGTGGTTGCTTTTTCAGGACATGCGGAGACTCGGCGTCGCTGCCCCTGTGCGTCGGTGTTCGGGTTGTGACTCCAAACGGACCGGCAGGTGAAGGCTCACACGCTTTAAGACCGAAATCGGGATGCCCCGCTTACAAAACAAACCTGCGTATGGCTTAACAAGCCCGACCGAAGCGGCTTGGTTCGCGTTACACGTGCGCCACCGCCAAGAAAAAAAATTGGCTGAGGTTTTGGCGGCCAAGGGTATCGAGCACTACTTGCCGCTGATCCGCGCGGACCGTGTGCATGGGCACCGACGCGGCTCGGTCTGGCTGCCGCTGTTCGCCGGTTACCTGTTTCTCCGCGGCGACCGCGAGGACCTGTTCGCCGCGGACCGCACCCGTCGGGTGATTCGCATCATCGAAGTCCCCGATCAGCAGCGCCTGGCTTGGGAACTCGACACCGTGCGGGCGTTGCTGCGCAGCGGCGCGGCGGTCTACACCGCCCCGCCGCTGACTCACGGCACCCGGGTCGAGGTGACCGCCGGGGCCTTCCGGGGGTTGCAAGGGGTTGTGGAGCGGCTGCACAAGCCCACCCGCCTCTGGGTCCAAGTCCAGATGCTCGAACAGGCCATCAGCCTGGAACTCGACGCCGGCCAGGTCCGCCCGTTGGAGGAACCGGGCGTCGATCACCACCGGCACACCCCGCGTCGGGCCGTTTCTTGAAGGGCAAACCACACCATGATCACACCACCGACCGCCACGTCCGAGGACAAAGACTTCGCGGCCCGGCTGCTCAGCCGTTTCTGTTCCGGCCTGCGTGGCCGGCTCTGGCCGGCCGGCCTCCTGGGCGTAGCGTTGGCCGTGGCGGGCGGGACGGCCGCGTGGAACCTTGTGCCGCCCTTGTTCCGCAGCGAAGCCGTCTTGCGCGTGAACTCCTACACCCCGAAGATCCTGTTCAGCACCGAAGACACCGGGGTCTTGCCGCGGTACGACAAGTACCTCGGCGCCCAGGCCGAGTTGATCGTTTCCCACCGCGTCACCGACCTGGCGATGGGTTCCGACGTCTGGTCGGCGCTGAACCTCCCGGACAGCCCGGAGGCCCGCCGCCAGTTCCACGACCGCCTGGAAGTGGCCGGCAACCCGAAATCCGAAACCATCACGATCGCGTTCTCCGACGAGGCGGCGGACGTCGCCGGTCGGGCGACCGAGGCGGTGATCGACGCCTACCTCCAGGTCCAGGCCGAGCGTGAACAATCGACGGAGAACAGCCGGCTGGCGGCCCTGCAGCAACGCCGCGACCGCGGCAACACCGAACTCGAGAAGCTGCGCCGGGACATGGACGAACTCACCGGCGCTTACGGCGTCGATGCGGTCGACACGCTCTACGAAGCACGGATGAAGGCCAAGGACGAGCTGAACATGACGCTGCTGCTGCTCAACCGCGACCGCGCGGTGACGATGGCCCGGATCGAGTCGCGTGACGCCGAGGCCGCCCAGCCCGACCCCGACGCCCGCCGGATGTCCCAGCGGATCGCCGACCTCGAACGCGCTATGCAGCTCAAACGCCTCGAAGGCTTCGGCCCCGAGAGCCGGTGGATGCAGAGCGCCGCGAACGAAGTCAAGCTGCTCCGTGCAGAGCTGGAACAGCAGGCCTCGACCGAGGTGGTCACCGAGCGGCGGAACAACGAGCTGATCTTCATCGAAGACCAGATCAAGACGACGCAGAGCGAGTTGACCTCCGTCAACGCGGCGGTCGAAGACCTTCGGGGCATCGCGCAGCGTCTGCGGCAGCTCAAGGAGTTGGAGGCCGACATCGAGAAGTCGGTGGCCGAGGTGACCGCGCGGATCGACGCGATCAGCCTCGAGAGCTCGCAGCGCAACCGGATCGAGGTCCTGTCGCGGGGCGAGGTCAGCACCAGCCCAGTGAACCACACCGAGATCCTGGCGAAGACGGCGTTGGCCGGTTCGGGCGGCATGGCGACGGGCCTGCTGCTGGTGGGCGGCGTGGGCATGCTGCGGCGTGAGGTCCGCGACACCCGGGACGTGCTGGAGAGCAGCCCGGGCCGATCGATCCTCGGCGTGATCCCGGGCATGGAGACCGACGAGCCGGCGGACGGCGGGATGTCGGCGGCGCACCACGTCGAGCACCTGCGTTCGATGGTGCAGCTGCACCTGCCCCAGGAAGAGCGGGGGGTGAGCCTGGCGGTCACCGGCCCGGTGAGCGGCAGCGGCAAGACCACTGCGGCGTTGCTGCTGGCCCGCTCGTTCGCGGCGTCGGGGGTCCGCACGCTGATCGTGGACTTCGACGCCGAGGGAAGGGGGCTGACCGACAGCGTCCGGCGGTGCTGCCTGCCGCGGATCGGCGAGGTCCTCGTCCAGCGCTACGGCGTCGATCAGGCCGCGGTCCTGCAGGCGCTCTACGCCAAGCAAGACCAGAAGCTGGGTGAATACCTCCTGGACAAGGGCCTGATCACCCAACGCGACCTCGACCGGGCGACCCACGACATGGGCCTCTCGCCGGCGGGCCTGGACGCGGCGATCCGGGGCGAACCGCTGCAGACCGCGGTGACCGCGACACGCTGGACGGGGCTCGACGCGCTGCTGACCCGCGGCGAGCGGCGGATGAACAGCTTCGGCCAGAAAGCCATCAATAACCTGCTGCGGCGGGCCTACGAGGAGTACGAGTTGGTGGTCGTCGACACCGGCCCGACGCCGGGGTCGGTCGAGGGCGCCTTCGCCGTCGCGGTCACCGACTGCACGCTGGTGATCGTGGCCCGCGGCGACAACCGGACCGAGATCGAGGCCTGCGACGGCTTCCTCCGCACGGTCGGGGCCAAGATCATCGGTTACGTCATGAACCGCTGCGACCGACTCGAACTCGCGCGGCTGTCCGCCACCGTCTCGGCGGCCCGCCGGACCTCGCGACGCGGCGCCAAGGTCAGCCAGCCGATCGACACCCTGCTCGCCAGCGAGCTCTGAACGCCGCGCAGGGGCGCCGGCTTTCCGTCTCGTCCCGGCAACGACAAGAACCCTCACCATGTGGATGTACCTCTTTTCCGCGACGGTCGCGGCCGGGCTGTCGGTCGTGCTCACGCCCCTGGCGGGTCACTACGGCCGACGCTTCGGCCTGGTAGACGAGCCGGGCCCCCGCAAGGTTCACGCACGCAGCATCCCCTGCCTCGGGGGCGTGGCGATCTACTTGGGCTTCATGGCCGGGGCCGCGCTGACGGTCACGCTGGCCCGGGCCCTGGGCTTCGACGTGTCCTGGGAACGGCAGGGGCTGGTGATCCTCGGGGCGGGGCTGGGCGTGTTCCTGATCGGGGTGCTGGACGACCTGTACGACGTCCCGGGTAAGTACAAGCTGCTGGTGATCACGGCGGCGGCGGCGGCGGTCTGCGGCTCGGGTGTGGTCATCGACGTCTCACCGCTGGTGCCGCTGGGCGAGTGGGCGTGGTTGGCGTCGTGGCTGGTGACCATGCTGTGGATCGTGGCGGTGGCCACGGCGGTGAACTTCATGGACGGGCTCGATGGCTTGGCGGCGGGCCTCGTGGCGATCGCCGCCGGGACGCTGCTGCTGACCGCCGGGACCCTGCCGACCGCGACCGGGTCGATGATCTACGCCGCGGCCCTGCTCGGGGGCATCGGCGGGTTCTGGTTCCATAACCGCCACCCGGCGCGGATTTTCATGGGCGACGGCGGGAGCCTGTTCATCGGGTTCGTCGTCGCCTGCCTCGCCGTGCTCTCGGCCAAGCAGGCGGGCGGGCGGTCGACCTTGCTGATGTCGTCGCTCGCCCTGTCGGTGCCGCTGCTGGACCTGGCCTGCACGGTCGTGCGTCGGCGGTTCGTGCAGCGTCGGTCGATCTTCTCGGCCGAGCGTGGCCACATCCACCACAAGCTGCTGGACCTGAACCTCAGCCACCGCCAGGCGGTCTGGGTGCTGCACGGGTTCACGGCCGCCGCGGTCGCGGTGGGGCTGATGTCGCTATTGGCGCCGCCCAAGGCGTCGGTGGCGATCCTGCTGCTGGTGGTGCCGCTGCTCTACGGGCTGTTCCGGGCCACCGGCTCGGCGCGGGTCCGCGCCGGGCTGGGCGCGGTCCGCCGCACGCTCGACAAGGACCGTGAGGCCCGCGGGTATCGCGACGCCTTCGAGCAGCTGCAGCTCGAATTCGCCAAGGTCGACGGCTTCGGCTCGTGGTGGGACACGGTCTGCCTGGCCGCCGAGCGGCTGGGGTTTCTGAGCCTGCGGCTGGCGGTGACCAGCCGCGACGGCAAGACGCGGACGCTGCGGTGGGACAGCGTCGACCCCGCGGCCGTGGGTACGGGCACCCCGCTGAACGTGCGGGTCCCGGTCTCCGAGCGGCGGATCAGCGGCAGCCTGCTGATCGAGGCCGAGGTGGTCAACGACACGACGCTGGAATCGGCCTGCGGCCGGGCGACGCTGTTTACCCGGCTGGTCGAAGAGTTCGGGCTCAACCGCCTGCGGGCCACGGAGCGCGGCGGGTCCGAGTCCCCCGCCGCGGGGTCGCCCCCCCCGCCTGCCCCGCCGCCGGCCGCCGCCGGGCCGCCGAAGCCCGAGCCGGTTCTGCCGGGGCTCCGCGTCGCGGTGGTCCACGACTTCCTCTACACCTACGCCGGCGCCGAGCGGGTCCTCGAGCAGGTCCTCGGGCTGCTGCCGCAGGCGGACGTCTTCGCGTTGTTCGACTTCCTGCCCGAGGGCCACCGCGGCTTCATCGGCGACCGCCCGGTGACCACCACGTTCCTGCAAAGGATGCCCGGCGCGAAGAAACGCCACCGGGCGTACCTCCCGCTCATGCCCCTGGCGATCGAGCAGCTCGACGTCACCGGCTACGACCTGGTGCTCAGCAGCTCGTACCTGGCGGCCAAGGGCGTGATCACCGGGCCGGGGCAGTGCCACATCTGTTACTGCCACTCGCCGGTGCGGTACGCCTGGGACCTGCAGCACCAGTACCTCGACGAGGCGAACCTGGGCTTCGGCCCGCGGGGGCTGCTGGCGCGGTCGATCCTGCACTACGTGCGTAACTGGGACATCCGCTCGTCGGGCGGGGTCGACCGCTTCGTGGCCAACTCTGACTTCGTGCGGCAGCGGATCGAGAAGCTCTACCGCCGGGAAGCCGAGGTGATCCACCCGCCGGTGGCGACCCACAGCTTCACCCCGCAGCTGGAGAAGGAAGACTTCTACGTCAGCGTCTCGCGGCTCGTCGGCTACAAACGGATGAACCTGCTGGTCGACGCTTTCAATCAGATGCCTGACCGGCGGCTGGTGATTGTGGGCGACGGCCCGGAGTACGAGAACCTGCGTCGCCAGGCCGGGCCGAACGTCCGCATCGCCGGCCACCTGCCGCTGCCGCGGCTGCGGAACTACCTAGGCAAGGCGAAGGCCTTCGTGTTCGCGGCCGAGGAAGACTTCGGGATCGTGCCCGTCGAAGCGATGGCGTGCGGCACGCCCGTGATCGCCTACGGCCGGGGCGGCGCCCGCGAGTCGGTGGTGCCCGGCCGGACCGGGCTGTTCTTCGACCGCCAGACGCCCGAAGCCGTCGTCGAAGCGGTCGACCGCTACGAGGCCCACGGCGGCTGGGACCACGCCGCCATCGCCGAACACGCCGACCGCTTCAACCACGAGGTGTTCCACGAACGGCTGGGCGGCTTCATCCGCCAGACCTGGGCCGAGTTCACCCGCGGCCACTGCTCCGCAGCGGCGGGGGGGGGGGGGGGCGGCCCCGGGGGCGGGGCGGCCGCCCCGCCCGCCCCGGCCCGCCGCCCCCCGCC
>JBCCRT010000022.1:0-30704 GCA_039201235.1 Planctomycetota bacterium | reverse complement strand
TCATCGACAACACCGCGTGCAACCTCGCGTCGCTGAACCTGCTGAAGTTCTACAACCCCCGGAAGCGCGAGTTCGACGTCGAGGGCTACGAGCACGGCGTCCGCCTCTGGACCGTCGTGCTCGAGATCAGCGTGCTGATGGCGCAGTTCCCGTCGCGGGAGATCGCCGAGCGCAGCTACAAGTACCGCACGCTGGGGCTGGGCTACGCCAACCTCGGGGCGATGCTGATGCAGGCGGGCGTGCCCTACGACAGCGAGCGCGGCCGGGCGTTGTGCGGCTGCCTCAGCGCGACGCTGACGGGCAAAAGCTATGCGACCAGCGCCGAGCTGGCCGCCGAGCTCGGGGCGTTCCCGGGCTACGACGCAAACAAGGAAGCGGGTCACCACATGCTCCGAGTGATCCGCAACCACCGCCGGGCCGCCAACGGCGTCGGCCGAGACCCCTCGGCCGGCGCCGGCGCCCCGGAAGGTGCCCCGGAATTAGGCAACTACGAAAACCTCGGCATCCACCCCGTCCCGATCGACGCCGACAAGCTCACCCAGACCGACCCCAAGCGGGGCGGCGAGCCCTACGGCACGCTGACCAACACCGACGCCCTGCTCGCCTCGGCCCGCGGCTGCTGGGACGAGGCCCTGCTCCTCGGCGAGAAGCACGGCTACCGCAACGCCCAGGCCACCGTCATCGCCCCCACCGGCACCATCGGCCTGCTCATGGACTGCGACACCACCGGCGTCGAACCCGACTTCGCCCTGGTTAAGTTCAAAAAACTCGCCGGCGGCGGCTACTTCAAGATCGCCAACCAGTCGCTGCGGCCCGCCCTCGAGTCGCTCGGCTACGCCGAGCAAGACGTCCGCGGCATCCTGACCTACGTCATGGGCACGCTGTCGCTGGACGTCCCGACCCCCGGAAGTGATGTTTCGTTCAGCGAGTGGCTGACCGAGAAGGGCTTCAACCGCGACGACCTGCAGAAGGTCACCGACGCCTTGCCGACGGTCTTCGAGCTGGGCTTCGCGTTCAACGCCTGGACCCTCGGGCCCGAGTGCATGGAGCGGATCGGGCTGGCCGAAGCGTCGACCGACCCGGCGTTCAACCTGCTCAAGTCGCTCGGCCTGTCGGCCAAGCAGATCAAGGAACACAACGCCGTGATCTGCGGCACGCAGACCGTCGAGGGTGCCCCGGCCCTGAAAGACGAGCACCTCGCCGTGTTCGACTGCGCCAACACCTGCGGCCCAACGGGCGAGCGGTACATCCACGCCCACGGCCACATCCGCATGATGGCCGCCGCTCAGCCGTTCATCAGCGGCGCGATCTCCAAGACCGTCAACCTGCCCAACGAGGCCACGGTCGAAGAGATGCTGGACAGCTACGAGATGTCGTGGGAGCTCGGGCTCAAAGCCAACGCCCTGTACCGCGACGGCTGCAAGCTCAGCCAGCCGCTGAACAACAAGGCGACCGACGAGGAAGAGGACGACGGCGTCGAGGACGTCGACGGCATCGAAGCCGCCAAGGAAGAAGTGGCCGAGGAGGTCGCGGTGGCCGCGGCGGCCGGCGAGGTCCGTACCGTTGAGAAGATCGTAGAGAAAGTCGTCGAGCGCCCGATGCGTCGCCGGCTGCCGGACACGCGGACCAGCCGGACGCACAAGTTCAACGTCGCCGGCCACGAGGGCTACCTCACCGTCGGGCTCTACGACGACGGCCAACCGGGCGAGCTGTTCATCACCATGGCCAAGGAAGGCTCGACCATCGGCGGCCTGATGGACTCGCTGGGCACCGCGATCTCAGTGGCGCTTCAGTACGGCGTGCCGACGTCGTCGCTGGTGACCAAGTTCAGCCACCAGCGCTTCGAGCCGGCCGGCATGACGCACAACCGCGACATCCCGTTCGCCAAGAGCCTGGTTGACTACATCTTCCGCTGGATGGGCATGGAGTTCGTGCCCGGCTACCGCGAGGCCAACGCCCCGCAGCGGCCCAGCGAGAAGCGTCAAGAGCCCGCCGCGACGCCGGTCGATATGCCCGCCGCCGTAGTCGCCGAGCCGGCCGCCGGCGTCAGGCAGGGGGGTGAGCCGGTGAAGGCCCAAGCCGTCGCCTCCGCCGCCGAGCCGGTCGCGACGACCAAGACGGTCGACGAGGTCCAGGCATGGGGCTTCGCCCAGGCGAAGCGACCCGCCGCCGCCGAGCCGCAAGCCGCCGTGGCGGAGCCGATGGCCCCGGCGTCGGCCCACTCGACGCTGGACGAGGCCATGAGCGCGATGCAGTCCGACGCCCCGGCCTGCGACGTCTGCGGCGCGATCACCGTCCGTAACGGCACGTGCTACCGCTGCCTGCACTGCGGCGCCTCGATGGGCTGTTCCTGAACGCCCGGGCCCAACGATCGCCCGGAAACGATCCCCCGGAAAGGAACGCGGGCCGCCGTTGGTCCGACCCCTCGGAACCTGATTCCGAAGAATCCCACGGACGACCCGCAGGACGCACTCACTCGGACCCCACCATCGGCCGCAAGACGCGGCCGCCGCGGAGCCAAGGCCGGCCCCGCACCCCAACCCGCTTCCTTCTCCTCCGCCCCGACGGGACCCACCACCCGTCGGGGCTTTTCGTGCGCGGTCAGCGGGTCGTCACCCGCCGCAGCGGGTGGATCGCCACGTCCACGCCACGCGAGGCGGTGACATGCGTCGGCGGGCCCGTCGGTGCCGCGAAGCCGTTGAGGCCGAAGAGGGCGGTGTCGTGGCGATTCAGCTCGACCGGGCACAGGCCGTAGGGCTCGTGATCGACCCGCCCCGCGTACAGCCGGTCAGACCGCGGCCGGTGGCTGAACAGCACGTAGCGCTCGGCCAGGAAGGCGGCGAGCGACCCCGGCTCTGCGGGCCGGGGCGGGCCGGCCAGCGTCCAGTCGAACGCGGGCTTCGGGGGCATCGGGCCTCCGCGCGACCACCGGTAAGCGGTCCGCCTCGGCTCGCCCCCGGTTTCCACCGCGATCCGGGCGTGGTGGTAGGGCAACGCGAAAAACGTCCGCGCGACCCAGACCGCGACCCGCTGGTGCGCGTCGAGCGAGAAGAACCAGACGCCCGGCAGGCCGTCCGGCCCGACGACGTAGGTGCGCAGGTTCAGCTCGCCGAACGACGAGAGCCCCGGCACCGCCGGCAACCTGGCCGGCCGTACCCCTTCCATGCTGAACGGCACCACGCCGAGGTACGCGTCGCCGCCGTAGGTATCGACTTTCAGACCGGCGGGCAGCCGGTTCTGGATCACTTCCGGGGGCAGCGGCCAGTGCAGGAACAGCAGGTCGCGCCACCGCTGCCGCATGACCACGGGGCAGTCGGGCGTTGGCAGGGCGTCTCGCGATCGGGGCGGTCGCTCGCTCGGCATGGGCGAGTCTAGCCGCGGGTCCCGACACGGCCCCATTCACGCCTCGTCGAGGATCACCAGCACGGCGTGGATCGACCCGGGGATCACGCCGATCAGCGTCAGCAGGATATTGAGCAGCAGCGACACGCCGATGCCACGCTCGATCAGCACCGCGATCGGCGGCAGGAAGATCGCCAGCAGGACTTTGATGAGTTTGGCCACGTCGGACTCCGGCAGGGCTGAACGAAAAACGTATCTTGCCGAAGGACGGTGAAGCCGCGCTAAATCCCGCGGCCGGCCGCGGAGGTGTCGGCCCGGGCGGTGGGAGGGGGGGCCGAGATCGCTCCCACGTCGACCGCCAGCCCGTCGTAGGCGATCGCCACGCCGTCGGGCAGCTGCGGCTCGAGTTCGGCGTGGCGGATGTCGTGGGCGATGTGCGTGAGGTACGCCCGCCGCGGGCCGATCTGCTCGATGAGGGTCAACGCCTGGTCGACCGTCAGGTGCGTCGGGTGGTGGCGGTAACGCAGCGCGTCGATCACCAGCACGTCGAGGTCGCGCAGCAGCGGGAACGTCTCGGGCGGGATCGACGACACGTCGGTGCAGTAGGCGAGCGACGCGTGATTGAAATCCACGCGGTAGCCGACGATGGGCAGCCGGCCGTGGAGCAGCCGCAGGGGGGTCCAGGTGGCCCCGTACCTCTCGACTCCGCCTCCGGGGGTGACGGCTTGGCCCACGAGCTGGGCGACGAACGAGCGGTTGGCGTTGTGCTGCGGCGCGAAGATGTGGCGGAACGTCCGCCGGCACTGATCTAGCACGTCCGGCTCGGCGTAGACGTCGATCGGCCGCTTCATCGTGGCGTTGAACCGCCGCAGGTCGTCGATGCCGAAGGTGTGATCGGCGTGGGCGTGCGTGAGCCATAACGCGTCGATCCGGCTCAGGCGGTGGCGGATCACCTGCTGACGCATCTCGGGCCCGGCGTCGATTAGCATCTGCCGCCGGCCGGCTTGCTCGGGGTTGTAGTCGGCGTGGTGCGGCTCGAGATCCACGCCCACGTCGGGGTAAGTCACCAGCACGCTGGCGCGGTCACGCCGGTCCCGCGGGTCGTCCGAGTCACAGACCGCGCAGCCGCAGCCAATCATCGGGACGCCCGCGCTGGTGCCCGTGCCGAGAAAGACGAGTTGCATGGGCATCGCCCCAGTGTAGGACGGTGCCACGCCCCGCAAGTCGGATTCCCGCCCCGAGTCCTTAGACCGAAAAACGCGACGCGGGGCGTGGGTTTTCCGGAGGAACCGCGGCCGTCGGCCTATGGTTCTCCTTAGCGACCTCGACCCGTCGACCTCCCAACGAAAGGACCGAGATGACGCGCCCCCGCCACGGCGTTTTCCCCCTCTCGCTACTCGTGTGTGCCGTGATGACCGGACCGGCCTTCGGCCGAGACCTGCCCGCCGAGTGGTTTATCGGCGACACCGACCAGCGGGCCCTACACGCCGAACTCGAAGGCCAGCCCATGCCCGCCCTCAACCTGGAGGACTGGCGCAACGGCGAGCTGACCACCGAAGCGATGGAAGGCAAGATCGTATTGATCGACTTCTGGGCGACTTGGTGCGCCCCGTGCATCGCCGCGATCCCGACGAAGAACGCGATCCACGAAACCTACGCCGACCAAGGCGTCGTCGTGCTGGGCGTGTGCGGCTCGTCGTTCGGGCAGGACCGGCACGATCAAATACTCGAACGCTTCGACGTCAAGTACCCCTCGGCCCGCGACGCGTCGCTCGAGAACGCGGACCGTTTCCGCGTGACGTGGTGGCCGACCTACGTCATCGTCGACCGCCACGGCATCGTCCGCGGCGTCGGGCTGGCCGGCGAACACCTGGAAGACGCCGTGAAGCTGCTCCTCGAAGAACAACCCGCTGCCGACCAGGTCGCCGCCGCGGACGAGGCCTCGTGACACGGGCCAGGCTGGATCCAAAGTCCGATAATGACAGTTATGTATAACTCACTCAGATCTCGGTCCGGGGAAAGAACGGGATTAATGCAAAAAAAAACGCGGGCCGGCGAGAAGTCGCCGGCCCGCGTGGGTTCTTGCTCGGTTCAGATGATCGAGTCGATCAGTCGTGCGGCTTGATGTCGAAGCCGCGGCGGACGTGGTTGTTGACCGCGTCGGCCGAGTAGGCCTCGACCCAGACGCCGCGGGGGCGGTAGACGGCGGCCTCGATGAAGGCGCGGTAGGACGCCGGCTGGCCGATCGACTGCATATAGGATTCGATGTCGCGGTCGGGGTCGACCCACGGCGGGTCGCTGCTGCCGCCGGAGCGGCGGTCGAGCTGGTGGCCGGAGTTGGCGACGATCTGGGCGGCGCCGGTGTTGATCCGGATGGCCGACTGCTCGCCGTTTTGGTACGGCCAGTCGTGGATTTTATTGTTTTTCAGTGTCACGCGGTACGGACGGCCGTCGAGCCAATCCATGTACTCCGAGCTGTAGTTGACGACGATCCCTTCGGCGTGGTCGGCGCTGCCGCGTTTCTGCGACAGGATGTTGTTCTCGACGTAGGCGTGGACGCAGGGCAGGATCTCGATGCCCATGCCGCGTTCGTCGCCGCGTTTCGAGGACAGGTCGATGCTCTGGAGGATGACGTTGCGCTTCACGTGGCTCTCGTAGCGGCCGGTGAAGAAGGCCAGCGGGTTGAGCGCGAACAGGTTGTTCTCGATCCGGCCGCCGGGCCGCAGCTGCAGGCCGTGGGCCGAGCCGTTGGTGATGATCGAGTCGCGGACGACGCAGTTTTTCGCGCTGGTCTGGATATAGATGTTGTGGTTGAACTTGGTGCGGGACGCGCCGTCGACGCGTTCGTTGAAGCCGTTGCTGTCCCAGACGCACTCCTCGATGAGCAGGCCGTCGATCCAGGACAGGTAGGCGCCCGAGCTGTGGCCGCCGATGTCGGCGTTCCAGTGCCCATAGCAGTTGAGGACGGAGGTGCGGCGGATCCGGACGTCCTGGGCGAAGCCGAAGTGGTCGTTGCCCTGCACCACGATGGCGAACTGGAAGTACTCGAGGATGCAGTCTTCGATCAGGAAGTCCTTGGTGTCGCCCAGGAAGGTGATCCCGCCCTGCCGCCAGACGGCGGTGTCCATGTTGGGGTTGAAGCCGGGGCGGTCGGGGATGCGGTTGACCGCGACGATGTGCAGGCCGACGATGGCGAGGTGGTCGCCGGGTGCGGTGAACGCCTTGAACGCCCAGGTGTCGCGGGGCGACTCCATGATCGGGCGCGGCCCCTCGCCGTAGACGCCGATGAGCATCGGCTCGTCCTTGCTGCGGCCGGACTTGTTGACCGAGCCGAGGTTGCCGCGGAAGGTGTCGCCGGCCTTGAACAGCAGCCAGTCGGGCTTGCCGTTGCGCAGCTTCTTGTAGGCCTCGTAGGCGGTCCGCATCGGGCGTTCGGGCGAGAGGCCGTCGTTGTTGTTGTCGCCGTCTTCCGCGACGTAGATCACCCGAGTGTCGTCCGACTTGGTGAACTTCGTAAAGCCGTCGGCGGTGAGGTTCAGCCCGTCGTAGTCGGCGTCGCCGCCGGGGTCGCTGAGGTCGTTGTCGCCCGGCTGCTCCGCCACGGGGGCGTTGGGGTCGACGATCGTGATGCCCCGCTTACGCACCTCGATCGGCTGGCCGGGGATGCGGAGCAGGGCCTGGAGCTCGGCGCTGCCGGGCGGCAGGACGTCGAGCTTGGCGTTGTCGATGCGAAACGGCGCGGCGGAGAGCTCGTGCGCGAACCCGTCGATGAGGCGGGACTCGTCGTTGTGCCAGACGATCATGAGCACATCCGCACCGGAGGGCAGCGGGCCCGAGAGCTCGACGGTCAGCTCGGCGTCCGAGCCGACGACGTACTGGTCCGGCAGGTCGCCGGGGAAGCCGTAGGCGAGGTCGATCGGCGCGACCGGCGCGGGGTCCGGGTCTACGGGGTCGGCGGGATCACCGGCGTCGTTGTCACCGTCGTCGCCCGGGTAGCTGCCGTCGGCGACCTGGCCGCCGTCGTTGTCGCCGCTGTCGTCGCCGGCGTCTTTGTCCGAGGCGCTGTCACCCCCCCCGCCGCCGCCGGAAGCGACCGGAGTGCTGACGTTGATGACGCGGGCGATCTTGCCCACGATCTCGCCGCCGATCCGCGGCCGCAGCTGGACCTCGACCGGGCCGGGCGGCAGCAGGTCGAGGCGGTCGGCCCCGATCTCCCACGGCCCGTCGGTCATCACCTGCGCGAAGCCGTCGACGATGCGCGACTCCTGCAGGCTCCAGGCGATCACGAGCACGTCGGCCGTTGCCGGCAGGTCGCCGTCGACCTCGAAGCTAAGACCTTTGTCATCGCCAACGGTGTGGTCAGTCAGCGTGTCGGCCGCGAAGGCGATCGCCGGCAACGCGTCGGGGGTCGGAGCCGGGCCGTTGACCAGCTTGTGCTTGACGATCTCCAGGACCCGTCCGTCGCGGCGATGGATCGCCTGGACCTCGACGTTGCCCAGGGGCAGCTGGTCGAGCAGCGAGGCGGGGACCTGGTCGGCGCCGCCGTCGAGCAGCAGGCCGACGCCGTCGACGATGCGTCGGCGGTCGTCGTCCCAGGCGATGATCAGCACGTCCTCGTCGCCGCCAAGGTTGTCGGGCAGGCGCAGGGCGATCGGGCGGTCGTCGCCGACGACGCGTTGCGTCAGGGCTCCGGCCGCGAAGCCGAACCCGGCGGCCGCGGTGGTTTCAGCCTGGGCCTCAGGGGTCGCAGCGGTGGTCTCGACCGACGCGGCGGCCGCGGCGGCCACGACGGGCGTCGTCTCGGCGGCGTCCGCCCCGCCGCTAACCGTGATCACGGAGGGGTTCTCGTCACCGGCCGGCGCTTCGGCCGTGGCGGCTCGGGGCGGGACCACGGTGAAGCGGACCGAGGCCTTGCGGATCTCGCGGTCCCGCGGCGTCCAGACCCGGACCTGGGCGTGCAGCGTGTAGGTTCCCTCGGCGGCGTCCGCGATGTCCCAGGCCACCGGCACCCGGGGCTGGCCGGGCGCGTGCAGCAGGTTGACATGTCGGCCGGCGATGTCGAGGTTGCGCGCCACCGTCTCGCCGTCGGGCCCGGTCAGCGTGATCCGCAGGTCCCGGGTCTGATTCAGGCTCGTGTAGGCCGCCAGCTCGACCGGCCCGGTCACGACCTGGCCCTCGCGCACACCGGACAGGGTCAGCTCCGCCGTCGCCGGCCAGGCCGCCAGAACCAAAACTGTCAAAACGCTCAGCAGCGCGGGACGGAAACGGGGCCGATGTTCAGCGGAACGTCGCATAGATACTTACCTCAGGGGTACGTCGGATCGGGGAGGGACAACTCCCCTGGCCAACCCCATCGGGGATCGCCCGGTCGCGCTTGATGGGAGGTCCGGAGAATCCGCGTCGACCGGGGGGACCGGGCGCATGGGGTAACCCCTGCCGGACGTGCGGATCACGGCAAGTTGCGCGGGTGTGGGGCCCGCGGCGGCGCGGCAAAGTCCGATAGCGTGGCGGGCGTCGTTACCCCCCCGCCAACACCTTCTGCCGGTAGTGCTCGTCGTCGCGGCCGGCGATGCGGGCGACCTGGGTGTCGGTCATGAATGTCGGCTCGCCGACGGCGAGGGCACCGCCGAGGACCTCGGCGGACTTCACGGCCATCTGGCTGACCTGCAAGACCTGTTTCGCGGACATGCCCAGAGCGATAAAGCCGTGGTTCCGCATGAAGACGGTCTTGGGCGATTCGCCGTAGCGTTTGCGGTACGCCACACAGCCGTCGCGCACTTCTAACGCCAGCGGCAGGCCAGGGTCGACGTAGGGCACGAGCACGGCCGACTCACCGCAGACCACGATCTGGTCGGGAAACAGCCGCTTGGTCAGCGCGTCGCCGAAGCGGTCGCTACAGGTCAGCGCGTTGATGGCGGTCGGGTGGGTGTGCCCGACGAACGACACGCCGGGCTGCTGGAGCAGCGCGGCGTGGAGCACGGTCTCGACCGAGGGCCGGACGCCGTCGCCGCCCTCGACGACGGCGGCGAGCAGGGCGTCTTTCACCTCGTCGTCGGTGAACGTCTTCCCGCCGGCCGCCGCTTCGAGCATCTTCGCGCAGGCGGCGAAGCTCACCCGCACTACCTGCTCGGGCCGCAGCGTCCGCAGCTCCGAACCGCTGGCTTTGACCCAGAACGAGTCGTGATCGGCGCGCACCGAGGTGTTGCCCTCGCCGAGGATCGCCATCTGCCGGGCCGGGTCGCCCAGGGCGTGGGACAACTCCAGCAGTTCGTCGATCAGGCCGTCGCTCATGCCCATCCCTTCCCGTTCTTCTTGGTGCCGCACAGCGCGACCTCGAGGCCCATCGCCTCGGCCATCGCCGCCTTGGTCAGCAGCGCCCGATCGGCCGACGCGGCGTCTTTGGCGTAGACGCACTGGATGTGGTTCGCCTGGTGGCGGGCCATCATCTGCTCCCGGTCGATGCCGTAGGTCACCGCGTGCATGATCGGCCACTGCACGGTGGTTTCGTCCCAGCGCCGCTGGGTTTCCTTGTTCGGCAGCTTGACCACGCCGGCGCGGCCGAGGTCCATCTTGAGCCGGCCCCCCGCTTTCTTCGAGCCGTCGACATAGACCCGCGACCAGACGATCTCGCCCGGCTTGGCGATCCCGCGCAGCGTCGAGCCACCGTTGGGGAAGTACATCGCCGGCTGGCGGTGGCCGTCGCTGCCCCGCCACCCGCCGACGTGGTGGGCCGGCGGCGCGCTGCCGGAGATCAGGAACACCCAGACGTAGTCGTCCACCGTGCCCGACCGGTCGGCGTCGCCCCACCGCAGGTCGTGCAGCGTATTCTCGACCGGCTGGCCCAGGTGCTTGTGCACCCGGTAGGTCATCAGCCCGTCGAGCCCGGCGCACTCGTCGACCTCGTTGAAGTGCGGCACCGGCTGCCCCCGGAAGAGGACCCGTTTGCCGTCGCGCGATTTCACCGGCGGGCGGTCGCTGTTGTTGAGCGTACCCTCGACCAGGTCGCTCGCCGGGGCGAGGTCCTTGAGCCCCTGCTGGTACTGGATGCCGATGGTATGACAACCGAAATCGTCGGCGATCCGCACCGCCGCGATGTACATCCGGCACTGGTCCAGCACCTGCTCTTTGGTCAGGTCTTTCTTGTGCTTGGCCCCCCGCGGGATGTGGAACGTGAAGCCCTTCTTCACGAACCAGTCGTAGCACGCCTTCGCCTCGGCGGCCTTGACTTGGGTCATCTCGTGGTACAGCGCCGACTGCGACAGCCGTTCCTTGAACACCCCGGTCGGGTTCAGCAGGTGGTCGGGGATGATCGCGTTGAACATGCCCATACATCCCTCGTCGAAGACGCCCATAATCGCCTTGTTTTGCGCCAGCTCGTCGGCGAGTTTCTGCCCTTCCTTCTTCGCGGCCCCCGGAAGTTTGGCCTTGCCGAGCGGCGTGACGTGTTGGGTGGCGTGGGTGCACTTACCCGTTTCGAGCCATTTCTCGAGCCGCGACAGGAAGTAGCCGTCGGTGAAGTCGTCGGACCAGAGCGTCGAGTAGGCGACGCCGGCCTTGGTCAGCGAGCCGTTGAGGTTGAGCATGCCGACGAGCCCGGGCCAGGTGCCGGACCAGTTGGCCACGGTGAGGATCGGCCCGCGGTGGGTCAGCAGCCCGTGCAGCAGGTGGTGGCTGTATTGCCAGACCGCTTCGGCGACGATCAGCGGCGCTTCGGGGTCGATCTCGGCGAAGACGGCCATGCCCTCTTTCTGGGACTGGATGAAGCCGTGCTTCTGGTCGGGCTTGTACGGGTGGCCGCGGTCCAGCGTGTAGCCGAAGGACGCGACGGCTACGGTGAGCGCGGCCTCCATTTCTTTCTGGGCGGCCCAGCAGTTCTGGTTGGCCGAGAGGCGGAGGTCGCCGTTGGCCAGGAGTGTGACGGTACGTTTTGTTGCGGGCATGCTGATCCTCGTGGTGGCGGTGGAGATGAAACGGCCGGACGCGGGTGGGCGTTCCGACACCGAAGCGGTTGATAGATTTTGCGCGCAGAGAGCCTTCCGCATAGGCATCCCGAGTTACGGGTTAGCCTTTCGGAGATCAGACGTGCGGGGGGCTCGGCCGATTGGTCCGCGTCAGCCCGGAGGCGAGCTGGGCGTCGCGGCCAAAGACATGAGGTAAATCTTGCATCGTTTGATCATACCGCGGCCGGACGGTTCACGTCTGCCGCAGGGCGAGGATCAGTTCGACCTTGCCGACGTGTTCGTCGAGTTCCCGGGCGATCGTGCTGGCGGTCTTGCCGATGTCGGCGAGGCGGTAGACGTCGGCGGTCAGCGGGTCGGCCGGCGACCCCGGCTCTGCTTGCCCAACGGGTTTGACTTCTTCCGGGCGAGGCGGGGCAGCATTGGCGTGGGCGTCGAGGTCCGCCTGGCGGAGCTGCGACAACCTCAGGTCGGCGTCGTCGATCAGCTTTTCGAGGCGGACCGCCTTGGCGTCGAGCTGGCTGCCCAGGCGTTGGGCGAGCTGTTCGATGTCGACCATGAGCGATTCGAGGTCGCCGCGGACGCCCTCGTGCTGCCGGTAACGTTCGAGGTTCTCGGTGGCGGTGGTGTGGTTCGGGCCGTCGCGGAGCCGCTTGCGGGCGCGCATGATGAGCCAAGCGGAGATGAAGATAATCCCCACGATCAGCAGGCCGAAGGACACGGCCTCGTTCTGCGTCAGCTGGGCCAGCGCGGCGGACACGATCACGGCCTTATCTCCAGCTGCTCGACTCGCCACGCCTCGGCCGCCGCACGGGCCGTTTCCATCGCCCGGCGAAACGCCAGGCCTTGCTTTTGGGCAAGCTCGGCGACCGCGTCGGCCTCGGGCGACACGACCAACACCCGGCCGGCCAGCGAGCCGACCTTCACCGGCACCGGACCGATCGGCGTGTCGAGGGTGACGTACCGGCGGTCCAGCACCCGGCGGCCCCAGTCGCGGTAGCGCACGCCGAAGCTGCCGGTCAGTTCGATCACACGCTCGGCCGTCACCCCCACCGCTTCCGGGGGGTCGGCGGAGACCAACACGCTCAACGTGACGCCCGGCCGCTGCTTCTTCATCTGGATCGGCGTGGTCCATACGTCCAACGCCCCTTCGTCGAGCAACGTTTGGACCGCGTGGCCGACGACTTCGCCGGTCGCGTCGTCGAGGTTGACCGCCAGCTCGACAACCCGCGTGGGAGAAGATGGGGCCTCGGCCGTCATGGGGCGAGTGTAACGCATGCCGCCGGTAGAATCGGGTGATGACCGCGACGACGGTGAAGCCGACCGCCAACTACGACCCGCTGGTGCGGGCCGTAGTTACGGGCCTCCGGGGGCGGCGGCGCGGCCGGGTGCCCGAGGGGGCGCACTTGTTGGTGGCCTGTTCCGGCGGGGCCGACTCGGTCGCGTTGCTGAGGGCGGTGCACCTGCTGCACCGCCGACGCAAGTGGGGCCTGCGGCTGACCGTCGCCCACGTGAATCACCACGTCCGTCCCGCGGAAGAATGCGACGGCGACGCGGCGTTTGTCGAACGGCTCGCCGGGGAACTGGGGCTGACGTTTCGTCTCGCATCGGCGGCGTGTCTGGACGTGTCGGGCGGCAACCTCGAAGCGGCGATGCGGCAGGCACGCTACGACGAGCTGCAACGCCTGGCGACGAGCTGCGGGGCGACGTATGTGGCGACGGGTCACCACGCCGACGACCAGCTCGAGACGGTGCTCATGGCGCTGCTGCGTGGCACGACGGGTCGGGGTTTGCGGGGCATCGCGCCGCGGCGGCCGCTCGGGGCAGGGGTCACGCTGGTGCGGCCGATGCTCGACGCGACGCACCAACAGGCCGAGACGTTCCTACGCGGGCTCGGTCAGGCGTGGCGGGAGGACGCGACCAACGCCGACCTCTCGCGGACCCGGGCGCGTCTGCGGGCCGAGGTGCTGCCGGTGCTACGCGAGATGCGGCCGGGCGTGGCGGGCAAGGCCGTCGCGCTGGGCGACACCCTGCGGGACCAGCTGCCAGATCGGTGAATTCAGCCGCGCCGCCACGCGACCCGCGGCGCATCGCCCCAGAGCATCTCGAGGTCGTAGTGCCCCCGCGTCGCCGGCTCGAAGAGGTGGACCATCACCTCGACCAGGTCGACGACGAGCCAGGTGTTGGCGTCGTCGCGGTCGGCCCCGTACCGCTCGAAGCCGTGCTCGGCGGCGAGGTCCGCGACGTCGCCGCCGACCGACTTGATCTGGCGATCGCTGGTGCCGGTGGCGATGACCAGGTAGTGCGTGACCTGGCTGAGGCCGGTGACGTCGAAGACCACGACGTCCTCGCATCGCAGGTCGGCGCAGAGGCGGGCGGCGTCGATCGCCAAGGTGCGGGCGGCGTCGGCCCCACGCGGCGTGGTCTCGCTGTCGGAGCGGCTGGTGAACTGTTCGGGCATCGCGGGCATGGGTGCGATTGTAGGGCCCTGGGGATCAGCCGAGGCCGAGGAACGAACCCACCACCGGCGAGAGCTTCACGACCACGCCGGCGAAGACGACCGAGACGATCGAGACGAGCTTGATGAGGATGTTGAGGCTCGGCCCCGAGGTGTCCTTGAACGGGTCGCCGACGGTGTCGCCCACGACGGTGGCCTTGTGGTTGTCGCTGCCCTTGCCGCCGTGCTCGCCGGTCTCGACGTACTTCTTGGCGTTGTCCCAGGCGCCGCCGGCGTTGGCCATGAAGATCGCCAGGGCGAAGCCGCAGACCAGCGTGCCGGCGAGCAGGCCCATCACCGCCGGCACGCCGAGCACCAACCCGACCGCCAGCGGCACGAAGACCGCCAGCAGCGACGGCAGCACCATCTCCCGCAGCGCCCCGGCGGTCGAGATCGCCACGCAGTTGGCGTAGTCCGGGTACGCCTTGCCGTCGACCGTCGTGCCCATCGGCCACTTCATCGGATCTTCGAGGTCCACTTCCGGGGTGCCGTCGTCCCGGAAGCCCTGCTTCATAATGCCGAACTGTCGCCGGCACTCGTTCATCATAGCGTAGGCCGCCCGCCCCACCGCGTTCATCGTCATCGCGCAGAACACGAACACCAGCATCACCCCGAGGAACAGCCCGCACAGCGCCCGCGGGTTCATCAGCGTCACGTCGTAGTACGCCATCAGCTTCGGCAGCGTCACCAGCGACGCGGGCACGACCTTGACGTCGAAGCCGCCGTCGTCGTCGGACAGCCGGGCCAGGACGAATGAGCCGTCCGACGACCAGTTGGTGGCGACGAGTCGGTCGGCCGTCGGCAGCCCGCCCAACAGCGCCTCGGCCCGCGCCCGCAGGTCCTCGTCCGCGACGATCACCCCGGCCTCGTAGTCCTCGGCCGAGCGGTTGATCGTGAACAGCCCTTCGCCGTGGTACCACACGCTCGGCTCGGCCCCGTCGGTGAACACGACGGACTCGAGCTCGGGGGCAGCGAACGGGTTGTCGACCTGCTGGTCGAGCGCCCCCTGGACCGTGATGACGTAGGCGGCCAGCAGCGCGAGGGCCGTGAGCGCCGCCGAGCCGATGGCGAAGCCCTTGCCCGTCGCCGCGGTGGTGTTGCCGAGGCTGTCGAGCATGTCCGTGCGCTGCCGCACTTCCGGGGGCTGCTGGGTCATCTCGGCGTTGCCGCCGGCGTTGTCGGCGATCGGGCCGTAGGCGTCGGTAGCCAGCGTGATGCCCAGGGTGCTGAGCATCCCGACCGCGGCGATGCCCACGCCCAGCACGCCGAGCAGGAACGTCTCGTTGCCCCCCGCGAGGGTGAAGCTCAGGGTGATCGCCACGACCACGGTCAGCAGCGGTACCCACGTCGAGGTCATGCCCTCGGCCACGCCGGCGATGATGACCGTCGCGCTGCCGGTCTCGGACTGCTGGGCGATGCGTTTTGTCGGGCCGTGCTCGTACGACGTGTAGAACTCGGTGCCGAAGGCGATGACCAGCCCGGCGACCAGCCCCGTCACGATCGCGCCCCACAGCCCCAGCCACGACACGCCGGCGTCGGCGAAGGCGTCGCCGCCGACCAGCACGAACAGCAGCCCGAGGGCCCCGAGCACGATCAGCCCCGAGCTGAGCCAGACGCCGGCGTGAAGCGACCGCAGCAGCTGCGCGAAGTCGGCCCCCTCTTTGGCCCGCACCGAGAAGATCGAGACGACCGAGCAGACGATGCCCAGGCCCGCCAGCGCGGGCGGGGCGCAGACCAGCGCGACCGAGTCGCCGGCGTCGAGCCCGAGCCGCATCGCCGCCGCCGCCGCCAGCGCCATGGCCGCCAGGATCGAGCCGTAGTAGCTCTCGTAGAGGTCCGCCCCCATGCCCGCCACGTCGCCGACGTTGTCGCCCACGTTGTCCGCGATCGTCGCCGGGTTGCGGGCGTCATCCTCGGGGATGCCCGCCTCGACCTTGCCGACCAGGTCCGCGCCGACGTCGGCCGCCTTGGTGTAGATCCCCCCGCCGACCCGGGCAAAGAGCGCCTGCAGCGACGCCCCCATCGCGAAGCTCAGCGTGATCGTCGTGACGTCGACCAGCGAGTAGGTGTCTCCGAACAGCTGGGTGAGCACGAAGAACCAGACCGACACGTCCAGCAGGGCGAAGCCGGTGACGCACAGCCCCATCACCGCCCCGGCGCGGAACGCGACGCGGAGCCCGTCGTTGAGCGACTTGCGTGCCGCCTCGGCCGTGCGGGCCGACGCGTTGGTCGCGGTCTTCATGCCCAGGTAGCCGCACAGTCCCGAGAAGATGCCCGCGACCGCGACGCCCAGCGGCGTGAGCTTCTGCTGCAAACCCAACCCGAACGCCAGCAGGATCAGCAGCGCGAGCAGCGCGATGAACACGATCGCCACGACGTTGCGCTGCTTGGCGAGGTAGGCGTAGGCCCCGTCGCGGACCGCCTGGGCGATCCGCACCATCTCGTCGCTGCCCTCGCTGCGGGCCATGAACCCGCGGTAGAACACCGCCGCGAACACCAACGCCGCGACCGCCCCTAGCGGCGCGAGGTAGTAAGCCCAGGGCAGAGCCGCGGCAAGCATGTGATTCAAGACAGACCCTCCGCGGCCGCCCGTCGATCCGTGCGACGCACCGGGCGGTATGCACCCACCCGTCCGGGACCCGTCGCCCCACGCCGGGGCCGGGTCCTCACTTACGCTTGGAACGCGACCGGGCCGCGCCGCCGCCGGCGGCCCCGCTCATCTGCACCCGCTTCACGCTCTTGCGGGCCGCCCGTTGCTTGCGCTCCGACGGCTTCTCGTAATACGCCCGCTTCTTGATGTCCTTGGTCAGGCCTTCCTTCTCGCAAAGCTTCTTGAACCGACGCATCAGTTGCTCGGCCGACTCGCCGCTGCGGGCCTTGATCCGGATCGCCATGGGTTTCCTTTCGTTGACTTTCGGTTTTCACGCTTGCCGCGTGGTCATTTCGGGTTGAGCGACACACACCGGGTCAGACCGTTCAGTATAACAGAAGCCCGCGGACCCCGTCCGTAGGTCGTCGCGAGGATCAGAATTCCGGCGGTCAGCTCAGTCCCCACGATTTGAGGTTCTCCAGGCTGATCTTGAGGCTGTCGAACGGCTCGAGGTTGCCCTGGTCGCGTTCGACGATGTACCACTCGACGCCGGCGTCCTTGGCGGCCTCGAGGATGGCGGGCCAGTTGAGGTTGCCCGCGCCGACCTCGCACATCTTGTGCTGACGCTTGGCGTCAATGGTGATGTCCTTGACGTGGATGGCGGGCAGCCGGCCGGAGAGTCGTTTGATCCACGCCGCGGGGTCGGCCCCGCCGTGGGCGACCCAGTAGGTATCGACCTCGAAGAACGCGGCCGGGCCAAGCTTCTGTTCCAGCACGGTGTACGGGGTCTCGTCGGGGCTGATCTTCTCGGGGTGTTCGGCGAGGCCGAAGGGCGCGAACTCGTGGCTGTGGTTGTGATAGCCGACTTTGACCGACGAGCCCTCGTACTTCGCCGCCAGGGCGCTGAACCCGTCGATGAAGGTTTCCCACTCGGCCCGGGTCTCGGTGCCTTGCCAACCCCAGCCGCCGATCGCGGTGTACCGGCAGCCCAGCGTCTCGTGGTAGGCGATCGACGCCGCGACGTCTCCCAGCTGCTCCAGCGACCGGTGTGTCGCGCAGCAGACCATACCGGTGTCGTCCATGATCGTCTTGAGCTCATCGGCCGAGATCGTGCTGAACCCGGCCGCGGACGCCTGGATCGCGTCGTAGCCCATCGCCTTGATTTTCGCGCAGGTCTTGGCGATGTCGGCGGGCGTTTCGCAGTACTCGCGGAGGGTGTACATCTGGGCGGCGATCTGGGTGGGCATGGGGTTCCTCGGGTGAAAACTACGTTTCCAAATAGAATCGGACGTGCCACCATACCAACGGGCCGTCGTGCTTCAACCCGCCGCGGTGCGGTACGATTGACGTGTATCTCACCCGCCCCGGGAGCCGGACATGACCCCCGCTTCGCTCTGCCGCTTCGCCGCCGCGCTCACGCTGCCGCTCGTGCTGACCGCCGGCTGCCAACGCCCGATCCCCACGCCCGACCTCGGCGACCGCTACAACCGCACCGCCCAGTACCACGGCCCGGACCGCAACCCCGTCATCGTCATCCCCGGCATCCTCGGCAGCAAGCTCACCCACCCCCCCACCGGCACCCGCGTCTGGGGCGCCTTCGAACCCGCCGCCGCCAACCCCGCCACCCCGGAAGGCGCCCGCCTCATCGCCCTGCCTATGGCCGCCGGAAAATCTTTGGCTGAGTTGACCGACGACGTCGTCTCCGACGGCGCGCTCGACACCGTCCGCCTCTCAGTCTTCGGCCTGCCCATCGAGCTGCAGGCCTACGCCCGCATCCTCGGTACCCTCGGCGTCGGCGGCTACCTCGACGACCAGCTCGCCGAGTCCGGCGCGGTCGACTACGGCACCGACCACTACTCCTGCTTCCAGTTCGACTACGACTGGCGACGTGACAACGTCGAGAACGCGAAGAAGCTCTACGCGTTCATCAAAGAACACCGCGCCGAGGTCCAGGAAAACCTCGCCGAAGACTACGGCGGACTTCCGGGCGATTACGACGTGAAGTTCGACATCGTCGCCCACTCGATGGGCGGCCTGATCACCCGCTACATGCTCCGCTACGGCAACGCCCCCCCGGAAATTGCGCTCGAAGAAGGCGTGACGTGGAAAGGCGCCGAACACGTCGACCGCGTCGTGCTCATCGGCACGCCCAATGCCGGGTCGGTCAAGGCGCTGACCCAGCTCATCGACGGCGCGAAGATCTCCCCGCTACACCCCGGCTACTCCGCCGCCGTCCTCGGCACAATGCCGTCGATCTACCAGCTGCTGCCACGGGATCGCCACCGCAGGGTGCATTGGTCGCGCCCAAAACCGGCGCCAGGACTCGTCTTTGACTTGGCCGGCCCGCCCCACATATTCGAGCCATCGTCCACCTGGGACCGTCTCGGATGGGGCCTTGCTTCGCCTAAACAAGACGGGGAACTCGCCAAGCTGCTGCCCGACGTCGCCGACGCCGAGGACAGGAGGCGTATCGCGCGAGACCACTTGGGCAAGTGCCTACGGAGGGCCGAGGAGTTCCACCAATCGCTCGACCGGCCCGCCCGGCGACCGGAAGACCTGCAGATCATCCTCTACGCCGGCGACGGCGTACCGACCCCCGATGTGGCCTCGGTCGATTTTTCCGGCAGGGTCGAGCGCCTCACCCGCGCGCCCGGCGACGGCACCGTCACCCGCGACTCGGCGCTCATGGACGAGCGCATCGGCGGGGCTTCCGGGGGCTGGACGCCGCACCTCGTTTCGCCGATCGACTGGGCCGACGTGAACTTCCTGTTCCAGGACCACATCGGGCTGACCGCCGACCCGGTGTTCGCCGACAACGTGCTGTACCTACTGCTCGAGTCGCCTCGGCGTGAGGACCCCGCCGGCTCGTGATGCCTTGCCCTCCCTCTCCCTCCGGGAGAGGGCCGGGGTGAAGGCGGTGTGACAAACAATTTCTAACGGAATGAAACGCTAGCCGCGGCGCGGTCGCCCTCACCCTAACCCTCTCCCGGGGGGAGAGGGGACCGAACCACAACCCGCCCGTACACTGCCGGCCATGTCGGCGATCCTCGACGCGTTAACGAGCCTCGTGCCCGACGACACGCCCGTGGTCTGGGCTCTGGTCGCGATGGCCGGCGGCGTGATCGTCACGGGCCTCGCCAAGTCGGGTTTCGGCGGCGGCGTGGGCATCCTTGCGGTGCCGCTGCTGGCCGTCGCGCTCGACGCCTCGGTCGCGGTGGGCGTGATGCTGCCGATCCTGATCGCGGCCGACATCGTCGCGGTGGTGCAACACCGCCGGCACGTGTCGAGCTACCACCTGCGCTGGTCGCTGGTCGGCGGGGCCGTGGGCATCGCCCTGGGCAGCGCTCTGCTGTGGTGGTTTCAGGGCCGGGGCGACGGCGGTAACGACGCTCTGAAAACCGTCCTCAACCTCACTGTCGGCGGGACGTGTCTGGTGCTGGTGGGGCTGCAGGCCTACCGCGGCCTCGGCGGCCGGGTGCCGCGGATCCCCCGCAGCCGCACCGCGGCGTCGTCGTCGGGCGGGCTCGCCGGCTTCGTCTCGACACTGGCCCACGCCGCCGGGCCGATCATGACCGTCTACATCCTTGATCAAGGGCTCGCCAAGCGGGCGGTGGTGGGCACGCTGGTGTTCTACTTCTTCTGCGTCAACCTCGGGAAGCTGCCGACGTTCGTCGGGCTGGAGCTCATTGACTGGTCGACACTGGCGGCGTCGGCGGCGTTGATCCCGCTGGTGCCGCTGGGCTCGTGGATCGGGCTGCGGCTCAACGAGCGGGTGCCGGAGCGGCCGTTCGTGCAGGTAATGTACGCCGGCGCGGCGGCCGCGGGGGTGTGGCTGGTGGTCAAGGAAATCGGCGGGCTGGTGGGGGCGTAGCGGTGGCGGTGCACGTGGCGATCCTGCGGGCCCCGTACGTCGCGGCGATCCTCGCGGGGACCAAGACCGTCGAGAGCCGGCTGACCACGACGCGTCGGCCGCCGCTCGATTGCCTCGCGGTCGGTGAGCGTCTGTACTTCAAGGTCTCGTCCGGGCCGTTCCGTGCGACGGCGACCGTGGCCCGGGTCGATCAATACGCCGACCTCGACCCGCGGGCCGTGGACGCGCTGGCGAAGAGGTACGAGCCGCGGGTCGGCGGCGAACCGGCGTATTGGCGGGCCAAGCGCGGGTCGAGCTTCGCGGTGTTCGTCCACCTCGCCGACGTCGAGCCGATCGACGTCGGGCCGCGCTATGCAGTCCAGCACATGCGGGCGTGGTACGTGCTCGACGACGCGGCCGACCCGATGCGGGAGGTCACCCTCACCGGTGGGGCGCTGCGGAACCACTACGTGATGCTGCCTAACGCCTCGCCGGCGATGCGTCGCGCAACACTGCGGCTGCTGCTGCCCGATGGCCGCGTGGTCGAGACGGGTTTCTACAACGACGGCCCCCGGCTGACGTGGCGGGGGTGGGGTCCGTATTTCGACGAACACAACCTGCAACCCGGCGACGCGGTGCGTCTGGTCGCCCTCGGCGGGCGGCGGTACCGTGTGACTTTCGTCCGCCGGACCTGACCGTTCATGCCCGCGTTGTCCGACTTCATCACCGACGCCCGGCTCGACGCGCTGATCGCCGCGGCGCGGGAGGAAGACCTGGGCCTCGCCGGGCTCGACGCGACGTCGCGGCTGATGATCGACTCGTCGCAGCCGGGCCGGGCGGCCGTCGTGTCGCGGCGGCCGGGAGTGGTCGCGGGGCTGGCGCTGATGCCGCGGGTCGTCGCGGCGTACGACCCGGCGGTTAGACTCGAAGCCACCGCCGTCGACGGCGCGGCCGTGTCACCGGGCGACCGGCTCGCCGCGTTAGCCGGTCCGCTCGCGTCGATCCTGACGCTCGAACGCGTTGCGCTGAACTTCCTCGGCCACCTCTCGGGCGTCGCCACGCACACCGCCGCCTTCGTCGACCGCGTCCGCGGCACCGGGGCCGAGGTCGTCGACACCCGCAAGACCCTGCCCGGCTTACGGTGCCTGCAGAAATACGCCGTGGCCTGCGGCGGCGGGGGCACGCACCGCATGGGGCTGTACGACGCCGTGCTGATCAAGGACAACCACCTGGCTCACCTTGCGGGGCAACCCCCGGAAGCATGGACCGCGGCGTTACGCGGCGTCGCGCAGCGGGCGCGGGCCGAGGTGCCGGGGCTGAAGTTCGTGATGGTCGAGGTCGACACGCTTGATCAGCTTGACCGCGTGCTGCCGGCGGGCGTCGATCTGATTCTCCTGGACAACATGGACCCGGCGACGCTGCGGGAGGCGGTACGCCGGCGCGACGCGGCGGCAGAACGTCACGGCCGCGTAACGCTCGAAGCCAGCGGCGGGGTCACGCTCGATACGGTGCGGGCGATCGCGGAAACAGGCGTGGACCGTATCTCGGTCGGCGCGTTGACGCACTCGTCGGTCAACCTCGACGTGGGCCTGGACATCGAGACGTGAAGGCAAACGCCGACGAGACACCGTGGGCGGCGTGGGGCGAGGCGCTGCGGTCGTCGCTGAGCGGGGCGTGGCCGACCGAGCTGCACGCGACGGCCGACAGCACGCAGCGGCTCGCGCGGGACTGGGTGTCGGCCACGCCGGAAGCCGCGGCGCGGCGGCTGTTCGTCGCCGACCACCAGACCGCGGGGCGGGGCCAACGCGGGCGATCGTGGTACAGCCCGGCGGGCGCGTCGCTGGCGCTGACGGCGGCCCTGCCGCACGGCGACCGGCCGGCGGAGACGCTCAGCGTCGCGGCGAGTGTCGCCGTCGCCGAGGCGGTCGATCGGTGGCTCGCCCCGGCGGGGCACGCGGCGGCGGTGAAGTGGCCCAACGACATCTACGCCGGCGGGCGGAAGCTGGCGGGCCTGCTGATCGAGCGTGTCGGCCGCCACGCCCTGATCGGCGTCGGGGTCAACGTCGGACAGACCGCGGCGGACTTCCCGCCCGAGCTGCGCGAGACGGCGACCAGCACGGCGATGCTAGGCGTGGCCGTCGAACGGGTGTCGCTGCTGGTCGAGATCGTCCGGCGGTTGGACCGCGTGATGCAGGCGTCGCCCGACGCGGCGTGCGCCCGTTGGAACACGCGGGTGGCTCGGCTGGACGTCGAGCAGACGCTGGAGCACCGCGGCCAAACGTTCACGGGCCGCGTGCTGCGGCTCGACGGCGACAGGCGGCTCGTGCTGCGCGACCGCGTGGGCGTCGAGTACACGCTGCCCGCCGCGGCGGTATCCGTGGTCAGGGCGTGACCGGCACGTCGGCGACTTCGACGGCTTCGCCCACCGGTGTGGAGGTTTCCAATTCGGCGAGCTCGGCCCGCTCCAGCGACGCGGCGGCGACCTCGGCCAGCCGGGCGGCGCGGTCGGCGGCGGTGACAAAGGCCGCGGCGTGCTGCTGCTCGGCCTGCCAGGCGTCGGCGGCGACGCGGGCGCGGGCCTGGACCGCCTCGGCGGCGGACTGGAGGCGGTCGGCCTGGGCCTGGGCCTCGGCGGCGGCGGCGGCGGCCAACGCCGACGCCGCGACCGCGTGTTCGTACGCCTCGGCGGCGGACGCCGCGTCGGACTGCGCCGCGTCGGCGCGGTGGGCCGCGGACTCCGCGGAAGCCACCGCCGACGCGGCCTCTTCGGCCCGCAGCGCCGCGACCCGGGCCGCCTCTTCGGCGGCGGCGGCGGCCACGTCGGCCCGGTCGGCCTCTTCGGCGGCGGCCACCGCTTCGGCCTCGGCGTGGAGCGAGGCTTCCTGTTGCTCGGCGTCACGCTCCGCCTGCGCCTGCTCGGCGCGGGCCAGCGCGAACCGCCGGTCGTTGATCGTCCGGGCCGCGGCGCTGACCTGGGCGAGCGCGGCGGCGGCGGCGGCCGACTCGTGCTCCGCGGTCTGCTTCGCGTCGGCGACCCGCCGCTCGGCCTGTGTGGCCAGGGCTGCCGACTCGGCCGCGGCCGCCTCGGCCATGTCCAACTCGCGCCGGGCCTGCGCCGCGGCCACGAGGTAGGCCCGCGAGACCTTTAACACGTAACCCGGTTCGGCGCCCCCGGAAGCCCCGCGCGACGCGGCGTCGGGGCGGTTCGACGCGGCGAGGTACAGGTAGCCGTCGGGCCCGCAGGCCACCGCGTCGGGCCAACCCAGGCGGGCGTCGGCGACCAGGGGTTCGACGGTGCCGTCCCGCACGGACAGCACCGCGTGGCGACCCGGGGCGGTGAGGAAGAGCGTCCGGCCCTCGGGGTCGCGGCCGAGGCCCGCGACCACCGCGTCGGTGTCGGCGACGGTCTCGACCGCCGCGGCCACGGCTTCGGGCCCGGCCAAGCGGTCGCGCAGCACCGCCGTTGGCACGCGGTGCAGCGTCCGGCTGCTCGGCGCGTGGAAGTAGAGCCACGCGTGATCGGCCGAAAGCTCGAGGCCGACGAGACCCGGGCCGTCCCCTCCGGTCACGACGGGGCCACGCAGCGCGCACCGCACCGACCGGCGGCGCAGGTCGAGGGCGTAGACCGCCCCGCCGCGGGCGTCGGCGAGGTAGGCCGTGTGGTTCGCGGCGTCGATCCGCACGTCGCGGAGCAGCGCGTCGGGCGCGAAGTCGCGTTTGTGGTCGAAGTAGTAGACGTTGGCGATCGTGTCGTCGGCCAGGTCGATCTTGAAGAGCTTGGGCCCGGCGGTGACGACGCCGCGCTGGCGGGGGTTGCCGGCGTCGAGGACCCAGAGGAACTCGCCGTCGTCGGTGTGGGTGACGGTCAGGGCGGTGGCGCTGACGATGGCGCGGAGGGCGGAGGGGCCGGGCTCGGCGTCCCAGCGGTTCCAGGCGGCGTCGGGGTACGGGACGGTCTCGCCGGCGGCGTTGAGCTCGCCGACGGCGTGGTCGGGATGGGTGTCGAGCCAGGGGAAGGCGACGAACACGCGGCCGGTCGAGGACACCGCCACCGCGGCGGGCCGACGGGTGTCGAAGCGGGCCAGCTCGACGACGAGGCGGTTGTGGCCGACGTCGGCGGTCGTCACGCCGTTGTGGATGTTTCCGGAGTGGAGGTGAGAGTTTCCGGGGGAGTTTCCGGCGGAACAGCCGATCAGGCCGGCGGCGAGACCGAGCGGGAGCAGGTAAGACAAGGGATTTCGTTTCACGGCGTAGAGCCTCCGGCCCGCGGGGCGGGCAGACGTTGCGGTCGGTGGCGCTATCGACGCCCCCGGACGCTCGGTGAAACCCGGCGGACGGGACTACAGTGGGCGTATGTCCGGCCAAGCCACCGAGACCGTGCAGCCGTCACAGACCCTCACGAATCCGGTGGACCGGACGTTCTTGGAGCACCGCGCGAAGCTGCTGGACCTCGCGGCGTTCCTCGACCGCTGCGACCGCTTCGGGCCGGCCGCAGCGGACGACCCGCGGGTCGTGGCGTTGCGCGAGGCCCTGCTTCTGCTGACCGACGGGCGGGACGAGCGGGCCCGGCGTGTTTTAGAATGGCTCAGCGACTCGACCGAAGAGTTGCGGGACACCGCCCCGCCGGCGCCGGCGTGCGGGGTGCCGGTTGACCCGCAGGAAATGCGCTAAGCCGTAAGCGGCTGGAGCTGATCATGTACATCGACCCGCACATCCACATGGTTAGCCGGACGACCGACGACTACCGGGCGATGGCCCTGGCGGGCTGCGTCGCGGTGACCGAGCCGGCGTTCTGGGCGGGGTACGACCGCAGCTCGCCGCAAGGCTTCCACGACTACTTCGTGCAGCTCACCGACGTCGAGCCGAAGCGGGCGGCCGAGTTCGGCATCGCGCACCACGCCTGGCTGTGCGTGAACCCGAAGGAGGCCGAGGACCCGGGCTTTGCGCGGGAGGTCATGGGGCTGCTGCCCGAGTTCCTGGACAAGCCGAACGTGGTGGGCGTCGGCGAGATCGGGCTGAACCGCAACACAAAGAACGAGCTGGCGATCCTCGAGGAGCAGATCGCCATCGCGGTGCAGCACGACCGCCTGATCCTGGTGCACACGCCGCACCTCGAGGACAAGCTCAAGGGCACGCGGCTGATCCTCGACGCGCTGCGACGCAACGGCAAGGTCCGGCCGGGCCGGGTGCTGATCGACCACGTCGAGGAGCACACCGTCGGCGCGGTGCTCGACGCGGGTTACTGGGCGGGCATGACGCTGTATCCCGACAGCAAGTGCACGCCGGCGCGGGCGGCGGACCTGATCGAGGTCTACGGCGACGAGCGGTTCTGGGTCAACTCGGCCGGCGACTGGGGCCGCAGCGACCCGCTGAGCGTGCCGAAGTTCGCCGCCGAGCTGCGCGCCCGCGGCCAGCCGCCGGAGGTGGTCGAGCGGATCACCTTCGGCAACCCGAAGCGGTTCCTCGCGCAGTCGGGTCGGTTCGTGGTCTAATGCCGCCATGCGTGACGCCCTCGGATCCGGCACGGTGCTCGGCTACGGCGCGAACGTCCACCCCGGCGTCACGCTGGCCGAGGTAAAACGACAGCTCGACGCGCACACGCTGGCGGTGAAGCGGCGCGTCTGTCCCGACGGGCCGATGGGCGTCGGGCTGTGGCTGGCGTCGCCGGCGATGCAGCAGCTCATCGCGTCCGACGGCGTGGCCGCCTTCCGCGACTGGCTCGGCGAGCGTGACCTGTTGCCGTACACGCTCAACGGCTTCCCGTTCGAGGCGTTTCACGATCCGGTGGTCAAGGACGCGGTGTACCGCCCGCACTGGGCCGACGAGGACCGTTTTCAGTACACGCTGGGGCTGGCGTCGATCCTCGCCGAGCTGCTGCCCGAGGGGGCGGAGGGCTCGATCTCGACGCTGCCCGTCGGCTGGCCGGCGAGTTTTTGTTCCTCACCCGAAGCCTACGAAGAGCGGGCCCGCGCTGCGGCGGAGCAGCTCATCCGTCTGGTGCATGCGCTGGCGCGGATCGAGCTCGACACGGGCCGGCACATCCACGTGGACCTCGAGCCCGAGCCGGGGTGCGTGCTGGAGACGGCGGACGGGGTCGTGCGGTTCTTCGAGCGGTACCTGCTGGGCGGGCCGGACGATCTGAGTGTGCTGTCGTACCTGCGGGTGTGCCACGACGTGTGCCACGCGGCGGTGATGTTCGAGGACCAGGCGGAGGCGTTGGCGACGTACCGGGCGGCGGGGCTGCGGGTCGGCAAGGCGCAGCTGTCGTCGGCGTTGGACGTGGACTTCGACGCGATGTCCGCCGAGGCGTGGGGCGAAGCTTGGACCCAACTCCGGGGGTTTGCGGAGCCGCGGTACCTCCACCAGACGTCCGTGCGGGGCGGCGACGGGCGGGTGCAGTCGTACGTCGATCTGCCGGACGCGATCGACGACGTCGGCGAGCCGCGGGGGCACTGGCGGGTGCATTTTCACGTGCCGGTGCACCTGGACACGCTCGGGGCGGTCGGCACGACGCGGGGCGAGATCGGGCGGTTCACGGAAGCGGTCGAGCCGGGCGACGGGTTGAAGCATTACGAAGTCGAGACCTACGCGTGGGGCGTCTTGCCGGAATCGCTTCGGCCGGATGATCTGTCGGCGGGGATCGCGGCGGAGTTGGCTTGGGTGCGCGACGGGTTCGGGCGGTGATCCGGGCTTGGCTCGAGCTGTGCCGGGTGAGCAATGTGCCGACGGTGTGGTCGAACGTGCTGCACGGTTTAGGCGTGGGGCTGCTCGTGCGGGTGGTCGAGCCGGTGCGGGAGATCGCGGGGGAGCAGGGGGCCCCGCCGTTCACGTGGGCGGACGCGGGCGGCGGGCTGGACCAGGGCTTCGTGCTGATGGCGGCGATGAGCCTGCTGTACGTCGGCGGGATGGTGCTCAACGACGCCTGCGACGCGCGGATCGACGCGGACGAGCGGCCGGGCCGGCCGATCCCGAGCGGGCGGGTGTCGCGGCGGTCGGCGTGGGTCGGCGCGGCGGGGCTGCTGACGGTCGGTTGGCTGCTGACGCTGTTATACCGGCCCGCGGTCGGCGTATCGGCCGGGGCGTTGGTCGGGCTGATCGTGGCGTACAACCTGCTGCACCGCTGGCGGGTCGCGGGGTTGCTGCTGATGCCGCTGTGCCGGGCCGGGGTCGTCGTCTCGGCCGCGCTGGCGGTGGGCTGGGGGGTGCCGCTCGACGGCGGCGCGGCGCGGCGGATCGCGCTGAGCGCCGCGGCCGTGGCGGGGTACACCCTGGCCGTCACGCTGCTGGCGTGGAGCGAAGCGAAGCGGCCGCGGCTCGCGGCGTGGGTCGGCGTGATGATCGCGGCGATGCCGGCGGTCGACGCGGTGTACCTCACGGCCTTCGGCATGGGGCCGCTGGCGGTCGTGTGTCTGGGTTGTGGGGTGTTGGCGTATGTGGGTCAGCGTTGGATACGGGGAAGTTGAATGGGACGTAAGTCGCAGCGGGTCGTGGTGCTGAACGTGGTCGGCCTGACGCCGGCGCTGCTGCAACACGCGCCGCGCATCCGCGCCCACGCCGAGGCGACCGGCGGGGTCACGCCGCTGCGCCCCGTGTTCCCCGCCGTGACGTGCAGCGTCCAGGCATCAATGACCACCGGCCTGCCCGTCGCAAGCCACGGCGTCGTCGGCAACGGCTGGTACGACCGCGACCGCTGCGAAATCCGCTTCTGGCAACGCAGCGACCGGCTGGTCCACGGCGAGAAGATTTGGGAGACGGCCCGGCGGCGTGACCCGTCATTCACTTGCGCCAACTTATTCTGGTGGCACAACACCTATTCGAGGTGCGATTTCGTCGTGCAGGCAAGGCCGATTTACAAGGCCGACGGACGGAAGATCCCCGACTGCTACACGCACCCGGCGATCGTGCGTGACTGTTTGATGGACAACCCGCTGATCGGCCGGTTCCCCCTCTTTCGATTTTGGGGGCCCGCGGCCGACATCCGCTCCTCGCGGTGGATCGGATACGCGGGCCTCGACGTCAACGCCCGGTTCTCACCCACGCTGAGCCTGGTCTACCTGCCGCACCTGGACTACGGCCTGCAGGAGCTCGGCCCGCGGCACCCGGACATCCCCCAACACGTCGCGGCCATCGACACGCTCGTCGGTCAGCTAATCGACATGTACCAGACCTCCGGGCCGACCCGCGTTTTGATCGTCAGCGAGTACGGCGTCGAGCCCACGCGCCGCGACGACGCCGGCGGCGCGGTCTTCGTCAATCGGGTGCTACGCGACGCCGGCCTGCTCGCGGTCCGCGAAGAAGACGGGCTCGAGCTGCTCGACCCCGGGGCCAGCCGAGCGTTCGCCGTGTGTGACCACCAGGTCGCGCACGTCTACCACCCGCCCGATGTCGCGTTGCCCGACGTCGCCGGCGCGACGCGCATCGCCCTCGGCCACGACCGGGCCGGCGACACAGTGCTGATGGCCGACCGCGGCCGGTGGTTCGCTTACGACTACTGGCCCGCCGACCGCCCGGACCGCGCACCCGACTTCGCCCGCACGGTCGATATCCACCGCAAGCCGGGCTATGACCCGCGGGAATTGTTCATGGGCGTCGGCAAGCCCGCGGTGGCGTGGAAGCTGCTGCGTAAGAAGCTCGGGTTCCGGCAGCTCATGGACGTGATCCCGCTCGACACGTCCTTGGTGCAAGGCACCCACGGCCGGAGCGACCTGCCGATCGACGACGGCCCGCTGCTGATCGGGGCGGGCGGACGCGACGAGCCGTTGCCGTGCAGCGCGGTGCGGAACGTGGTCCTCGACGCACTCGGCCTGGGTGATTAACCAAAAACCTCAGCCGCAGTGTGCCAGCGTCAGCTGCGCCCGCCGCACCGCCCGCAGCGGCGCGACACCGATCCACCGGCTGCGCCGCCGTTGATCCGTCAACACCACCCGCCGCGCGATCGCCGGGTCTTGGGCGAAGCAGCGTCTCACCTTCGTCGGGTGGTTGCACTGGGCCGAGCGGTGAAGCAGCACGACCCGCCGCGGGTTGCTGTGGGGCGAGAGCTCGCCGATGCGTCGCACCGCCGCGAGGGCCTGGTCGTTCGAGAGGTGGCCCGAGTCCGAGAGGTTGCGGCGGTTGACGAACGCGGGCCGGGGGCTGTCTTTGGTCATGCGTTCGTCGTAGTTGCTCTCGAGACACAGCACGTCCACCCCGGCGAGATGCCGGCACAACGCCTCGGGGGCGTGGCCCAGGTCGGTGGCATAGCCCAGCGACACGCCGCCGCGCGTGAAGCGGTAGCCGATCGTGCCCTGCCGGTCGTGCTGGAGGCGGATCGGGCAGATCGCGAAACCGTCGGCCGTAAACGGCGTGTCGTCGAACGGCTCGACCAGCCCCGCAGCGAACAGCCGCTGGTTGTCCCGCACCCGCCGCAGGTCCGGCAGGTGCCAGCGGTGACAACGCAGCTTCAACTTAAGGTCCACCATCGCCCGCACCCAGCCCGGCCGGAAGTGGTCGGTGTCGAAGTGCGTGACGTAAACCGCCCCGAGCTCGGCGAGGGTGAGCCCGGCCTGCGCGAGCCGCTGGGTCGTCGTCCGCGGCCCGAAGCCGGCGTCGATCAGCACCGGGCGATCGCCGCCGCCCGGCGGGGGCCGCAGCACGCTGGCGTTGCCACCCGAGCCCGAGCCCAGGACGCAGACCGACAGCGCGGTCGGCTTCGGGCCGCGGCGGGACCGCCCGGGGGCGGGGGGGACCGGGGGGAGCGGGGGGGCCAGCACCACCCGGATATCCGTCCCCGGCGGGCCAAACAAGTCGGGCTGTAGGGCCTGGGGCGCGTCCATGCGTTTTTTAGCGGCACCTTCCGTTGGCAAACCCGGCGGGAACAACCAAGTTTAACGGAAGCCGTCTGCTTTTCCGCCCCACGGCCCCCGCGACCCCGTATGAACCGACGACACCCCGCCATCCCCGCCCTGGCCCTCGCCGCCCTCGGCCTGACGGCCGTCGGCTGCAGCCACCGCCCCACCCCCCGCGTCACCCACGCGCCCACCTACTCCTACCTCCAGGACGCCGAGGCCCTCGCCGAGATCGACCTCTGGCCCGTGACCCCGCTCGCCGACACCCCCTTGATTTCCCCGGCCCCTCAGTTAGCCGAGCGGATCAATAACACCGCCTCGGCCGACACGCCCTGACCCGCCGGCGCTCGTCGGCTCATCACCCCTCACCCCCACCCCCGGGGCTCCCCGAGCCCCGGGGCCGGCGGTCGCGCAAGCGGCCGTCGGCTTTTTTTGCGCCGCCCCCCGCCTACCCCTATCCGCTAAACTCGCCCCCCGGAAATTATCACCCCGAACCCTACACCCCCAAGGCCCCCCATGAGCTTCGACATCGACATCGTCCACGGCCGACAGGTCCTCGACTCCCGCGGCAACCCCACCGTCGAGGTCGAGGTCCACCTCGCCGACGGCACCACCGGCCGCGCCATGGTCCCCTCCGGCGCGT
>JBCCRT010000021.1:0-31472 GCA_039201235.1 Planctomycetota bacterium | reverse complement strand
CGCGGCGTACCAGGTCAGCGGCGAGTACCTGATGATCAAGGCCGCGGCGGCCGCTTCCGGGGGTGGTTGGCTCGACGAGCGGGCCGTGGTGATGGAATCGCTGCTGGGCATCCGCCGGGCCGGGGCCGACGCGGTGCTGACATACTTCGCGCCGCAAGCCGCGGCCTGGCTGGCCGAGGGGTGAGGCGATGATGAAGCGTTGGATCAATCTGGCCGGCAGCGAAGCGATCTTCGTCGGCGTGGCGGTCTACCGCGGCACGCTGGGGCAGTGGATCGGCGGGCAGTGCCGGTTCCAGCCGACGTGCAGCCAGTACATGCTCGACGCCGTGGCGAAGTACGGGCCGTGGCGCGGCGGCTGGCGTGGGGTCAAACGCATCCTGCGCTGCCGGCCCGGCGGCGGGAGCGGGTACGACCCGGCGTAAACCGCCTGCTTCAACCGTCCGCCAACGCCGCCTCGATCCGCGTCAGCTCGTCGTCGGCGAAGTCCAATTTCTGGGCCGCCGCGGCGTTCTGCTCGATCTGCTCGGGCCGGCTCGCGCCGATCAGTGCCGACGTCACCCGCCCGTCACGCAGCACCCACGACAACGCCAGCTGCGCCAGCGTCTGCCCCCGGTCCGACGCGATCCGGTCCAGCCGCCGCAAACGCTCGACCAGCTCCGGCGTCACCCGGTCTTCTTTCAGAAAGCCCGATTCCTGCCGAGCCCGCGAGTCGTCCGGCACGCCGCCGAGGTACTTCGGCGTCAACAGCCCCTGCGCGAGCGGACAGAACGCGATCACCCCGATGCCCAGCTCGCCGGTGACCGGCAGCAGGCCCGACTCGACCCCGCGGTTGAGCATCGAGTAGCTCGGCTGGTGGATCACCGGCCGGGTCAGCCCGTCGCGGTCGCAGACGCGGGCGGCCTCCAGCGTCCGCTCGCCGCTGTAGCTGCTGATCCCGGCGTACAGGGCCTTGCCGCTCCGCACGGCCGAGTCGAGCGCCCCGAGCGTTTCCTCGAGCGGCGTGCCGCCCTCTTCGACCGGGGGATCGGGGCGATGCGAATAGAAAATATCGACATAATCCAGCCCAAGCCGCGACAGCGACTGGTCGAGCGACGCAAGCAGCGACTTGCGGCTGCCGTACACGCCGTAGGGCCCGGGCCCCATGCGGTAGCCGGCCTTGGTCGAGACGATCAGCTCGTCGCGGTGGCCGGCGAAGTCTTCGCGCAGCACCCGGCCGACGCGGAGCTCGGCCGCGCCGGGCACGGGCCCGTAATTGTTCGCCAGGTCGAAGTGGGTCACGCCGCGGTCGAACGCGGCGAAGAGCATGGTCCGCACGTTCGCGTGAAACTCGGCCTCGGGCAGCCGCCGCGGGTCGGTGCCGGCGTCGCCGAAGTTGTGCCAGCACCCGAGGCTGACGGCCGGGAGCTTCAGCCCGCTGCGGCCGCAAGTGCGGAACCAGCCCGCGGGCGGGTCGTCGTAGCGGGCGGGGTTCGGCCGATAGGCAACATCGATCATCGCGGCAGTCTACCGGCCGGACGACGCCCATAAAAAAAACCGCGGCCGGCGTGAGCCGACCGCGGCGGAGCGAAAAGATGGCGGATGTGGATGCGGCGTTTCAGAACGCCAGGGTCAGGTCGATCGTGACCTTGGTACGGTCGGCGAAGCCGGCCTCGTCGCCGTCGAAGAACGCCAGCTTGCCGCCGAGCGTCAGGTTGTCGGCGAGCTTCTTGGTGACCACGGCGTCGAACTCCTGGCCGAACGAGCCGATGTCTTCGTTGCCGCTGAAGTAGTGGTAGACCAGCTTGCCCTTCATCTTCCATTCCTTGGGGAACGGGATGCCGTAGTAGACGTAGAAGTCTTCGAGCCCGTCGGCGGGGGTCACGAGGAAGACGTCGGCGAAGCCGTTGAACTTGTGCAGGGTCGCCAACGGGGTGCGGAAGGCGAAGGCCCCGTCGTCCGATCCGAGCACCTCGTAGCCGACGCCGAAGGTGCCGAACTCGGGGGTCTTGAGCGCGAGATCAACGGCGTAGTACTGGGCGTCGTAGTCGTTGGGGTTGTCGCCGGCGTCCTGCTGGAAGGCGACGCTACCGGCGTAGGCGAGGCTCAGGCCGTCGTCGCCCAGCTTCTTGCTGCCGGCCAGCCGCAGGCCGTAGGTGTCGCTGGAGTTGACCGCGGAGCTCTCGATGTCGAGCAGGTAGGCGAAGCCGGTGAGCTTGCCGATCTCGGGGATCTTGTACGAGCCGTTGACGAAGACGATGTCGGCCTCGTCGAAGTCGGCCTCTTCACCGAAGATGCGGTTGACCCGGTTGATGTAGCCGCCGGTGAGCTCGAAGTCTTCGAGGCCGAGGGTCGTGGTGCCGCGGACGGCGTCGAAGGTCTGGTCGTCCTGGCGCCAGCGGACGTGGCCGATGAACCGCTGGTCGTCGAGGGCGATGATCTGGCGGCCGGCCTTGACCTTAAGCCCGGCGAGCTCGGGGTTGGCGTACTGAACCCAGAGCTGATTGAGGTCGGTGACCTCGGGGTCGGCGACGACGGCGCGGTTGGTGCCGGCCGTGCTCGCGCCGGGGCCGTCGTTGTAGAGGTCGTCGTCCGGGGTTCGGACGTCTTCGAGCTCGATGAAGCCGGTGAAGCCCTCGAACTCTTTGGTCTGATAGCCGAGGCGGGTGCGGAGGGTGTACGCCTGCGCGGTGTCGAGGTTGTCTTGGTCGACGATCTCGGCGCGGGCGCGGGCGTTGAGGGTGACCTTGCCGCCGGTCAGGGCGTCGAGGAACGTGTCCTTGGGCGGGGCTTCGGCCGGGGCGCCGCCGTGGTTGTCGGCGAGGGCCGGCACCGCGACGAGGCACAGGGCCACGGGCAGGGTGGTCGAACGGGTGAGGACGGAGCGAGCTTTCAAAACAGTCTCTCTTTCAAAAAATGCTGGCGCGTAACACAGGCCGTGCCGCCCAGCGGGTGGGGGGAGTGACAAGGCCCGCGACGTTGCGGACATTCGGGTTGGATCGGGGTCACGGCCCGGGGGCCGCGGCGGGGCGAGCCGTCAGCCGGCCGGCCCCGGTCGGGTGTCGGCGGCGAAGGTCGCCGAGCCGAGCATCAGGTCGCTGCCCATCGGGATCGGGCGGGTCGCCTGGGTCAGGGTCCAGGGCGAATCGTGGACGCCCTCGGGCTTGTGGTCGATGGTGGGGTACGGCCGGCCGAGGTCGTCGCAGGCCTCCCGGTACAGGTCGGTGCGGTTGACCCGCGCCGCGAGGTCGTCGGCGTCGTCGGGCTCGTCGATCTGGCCGGCACCGACCATGCGGTCGATGAACCAGCGGGCATGCGAGACCCAGGGGAAGCTCGCCGCGTAGCGGTGAAACACCATGAAGTCGGGACGGGCCTCGGGCTCGTGGTCGAGGTCGCGGCGCAGCTCGCCGAACATCGACGCCCGCAGCGTCGTGGGCGAGACGTCGACGTAGCGCTCGACGCCGATCATCCCCAGCAGCTCTTCGCGGTTCTCGGGGCGGTCGCACCACTCGGCGGCGGCGAGGATCGCCCGCAGCAGGGCGCGGTGCGTCCGGGGGTGTTCGTCGGCCCAGGCAGCGGTGACGCCGAGTACCTTCTCCGGCCCGTGGTTCCAGAGGGTGTGCTTGGTCATCACGATCCGGCCCCAGCCGCGGCGGACGGTGATGCTGTTCCACGGCTCGCCGACGCAGAACCCGTCGAGCCGGCCCTCACGCAGCGCCGCGGGCATGTCCGGCGGGGGCACGACGAGGAGGTTGACGTCGAGGTCGGGGTCGATGCCGCCGGAGGCGAGCCAGTGGCGCAGCTCGTAGTGGTGCGTGCTGGTGGGGAACACGCAGCCGAGCGTCGGCGGCGGGCTACCCGCAGCGGCGCGGACGCGGACGACGGCGGCCAGCGCCGCGGCAGATTCGTTCTCCGTCAGCGTGGGCTGCCCGGCGGCCTCGGCCATCTCGGCGTAGAGCGCCTCACCGACCGTGATCGCGTTGCCGCCCAGGCTCAGGCACAAAGCGGTGACCATCGGCACGGCCGGCCCGCCGACGCCCAGCGTCGAGGCCAGCGGCATCGGGTAGAGCATCTGCGACGCGTCGTAAACCCCGAACGCGGTCTTGTCCCGGATCGCCGCCCACGACCGCTCCCGCCGCAGCGTCACGTGCACCCCCTCGTTCTCGAAGAACCCCTTCTCGTACGCCGCGACCAGCGGGGCGCAGTCCGACAGCGGCACGAACCCGATCTCGAGCTCGGCTTTTTCCAACGCTCCGGCGTCCAGCTGCCCCGTCATCGCTCGACTCCTTTCACCGCGGCCGCCTCGGCGTCGAGCAGCGCCGCGGCCTGCACGATCTCCTCGGCCACCTGACCCAGACGCTTCTTGTGGTTCATCGCCGCCTGCCGCAGCAGCCCGAACGCCTCGTCTTCGCCGCAGCCACGCCGCTTCATCAGGATGCCCTTCGCGCGGTCCAGCGTCTTGCGTTCGCTCAGCGTCTGCTTGGTCAGCTCCAGCTCGTCCCGCACGTTCTGGTGCTTGCGGAACTGGGCGATGGCGGCCTCGATCACCGGCGCGACCCGCGCGTTGCCCACGCCCGAGGTCATGTACGCCGAGACGCCCGCCTGCACCGCGGCGCGGATCGTCTCGCGGTTCTCGTCGTCGGCGAACATCACGATCGGCCGCGGCAGCTCTGCGTGGATCGTGCTCAGCTGCTCCAGCGTGTCGCGGCTCGGCGAGCCGGTGTTGATCAGCACGAGGTCCGGGTCGCTGTCGGCCACCATCGCCGGCAGCCGGCTGTCGCGGTCGGCCAGCGCGACGATCTCGTAGCCGGCCGTCGTCAAGACACCGGCCAGCGTCTGGGCCCGGTCGGGCTCGTCGTCGGCGATCATGATGCGAAGCGGCTTCTCGTTCACGCGGAACGCCTCACTTTACCCGCACCGGCCCGCTCGAACACGGGCGCCTCGGCCGGCTCGAGGCGGACCGCCGCGTGTTTGAGCTCGGGCTGCTTGGATTTCGGGTCGACCGCCCGGTGGGTCGCGTGGTTCGCCGCCGTCTGCCCGTGCAGCGTCGCGCCGTAATGAAACGGCACGAACACCAGGCCACGCCGTATCGACGCCACGGGCTTGACCTCGGCCAGGACGCGGCCGCGTCGGCTGACCACCGCGGCCCAGCCGCCCGCGGTCAGGCCCGCCGCGTCGGCGTCGTCGGGATGGATTTCCAGCACCGGGTGCGGGGCGAGGCGGTTGAGCTCGCGCACCGCGCCGGTCCGGCCGCGGGTGTGCCACTGCGACGCCACCCGGCCCGTCGTCAGCGTCAGCGGGTATTCGGCGTCCGTCGCCTCGGCCGGCGGGGTGTAGGCCGCGCCGCCGAAGCGGGCCCGACCGTGGGACGTCGCAAACACGCCGTCGGTGTAGCGGCGGAGTGTCGGGCGGTCGTCGCCCTCGGGGAACGGCCAGTGGAGGCTGTCCTCGGCGTCGAGCCGGGCGTTGGTGATGCCGGTCATGTCGCACGGCCGGCCCGCGGTGAGCCGGCGGAACTCGTCCCACACCGCGTCCGAGTCATCGAAGTCGAAGCCCGGGAAGCCCATCGCCCGGCCGACCTCCGCCACGATCCGCCAGTCCGCCCGCGCCGTGCCCGGCGGGTCCAACGCCTGACGGCTGCGCATCACCAGCCGCTCGCTGTTGGTCATCGTGCCCCGCTTCTCGCCCCACGTCGCCGCGGGCAGGATCACGTCGGCGTAGGCCGCCGTCTCGGTGTCGATCAGGCAGTCCTGCACCACGACCAGCGGTGTCACCGCGAGCCCATGGTGCGTCACGTCGAGGTCGGGCATGCTCACCGCCGGGTTGGTGCAGGCGACCCAGAGCACGCCGAGTTCGCCCCGCGCGGCGGCGTCGAACATCGCCACCGCCGGCCGGCCGGGCTCCGCCGCGATGCGGCCGCGGGGCAGGCCCCAGGCGTCTTCGACCTCCGCGCGGTGGCAATCGTCGCTCACCAGGCGGTAGCCCGGCAGCTGGTGCGCGAGGTAGCCCACCTCCCGCCCGCCCATGGCGTTGGGCTGACCCGTCAGCGAGAACGGGCCGGCCCCCGGCTTGCCGACCTGGCCCGTCATCAGGTGCAGGTCGATCAACGCGGTGTTCTTGTCCGTGCCCTGGCTGCTCTGGTTGGTGCCCATGCAGTAGCAGCTCAACAGACGCCGGTCCTTCGGCCCCGGGGCCATCCACGCCGCGGCCTGCTCGATCTGGGCCATCGGCACGCCGCAGGCGTCCAGCATCGCGTCGCGGTCCATCGCGTCGAGCTGCTCGTCGAACGCCGCGTGTCCCTCGGTGTGCGTCTTCACGAAGTCGTGATCGATACCGCCCCGCCGCCGCAACTCCCACGCCAGCAGCCGCAGCAACGCCACGTCCCCGCCCGGCCGGACGGCGAGGTGCAGGTCGGCAAACTCCGCCGTCTTCGTCCGCCGCGGGTCCACCACGATGATCCGCGTGCCGTCCTTCGTCGCCCGCCGACGCCGCACCCGGTTGAACAGCACCGGGTGGTTCGCCGTCATGTTCGCGCCGATCAGGAAGAACGTGTCCGCCGCCTCGAAGTCGTCGTAACACGTCGGCGGCCCGTCGCTGCCGAAGCTGTGCACATACCCCGCCACCGCGCTGCTCATGCACAGCCGGCTGTTCGTGTCCGTTTGGTTGCTGCCGAGGTAGCCCTTGAACAGCTTGGTAAACAAATATGACGCCTCGGTGTCCAACTGCCCCGAGCCGTACCACGCCACCGCGTCCGGCCCCCGCTCCGCCAGCGTGTCCCGCAGCCCCGCGACCACCCGGCCGATCGCCTCGTCCCACGTCACTTCGCGCAGCGGCCCGCCCTTGAGGTCCCGCACCATCGGCCGGGTCACACGCCGGGCCCGGTCGTCGGACTTGAACAGCAGCGCCCCCTTCGGGCACATCATCCCGTAGTTCGGCGCGACGTCCGGGTCCACGCCGATCGAACGCATCGCCCCGTCCTCGACCGTCACGTCCACAACGCAGCCGACCCCGCAGTACGGGCACGTCGCCCGGGCCGAATATTCGCCACGGACTTCCGCGAGGCGGAGGCCTTGGCCCGTCGGGTGAAAAGGAGGAATGGTGGTGGGCGTTGCGGTAATGATACCTCACCCCATAAGCAAAACAGCAGAGTTCACCGACCCGATGACGGCAACCGGGATCGCCACGGCAAATGTCAACCCCGCCTCCCGCGTCGCCTCGGTCCGGGCTTCGCCAAGCTCGGCGTAGACCCCTTCCCCCACGACCAGCTGAGAGCGAGCGGTGGACCAAGCCCGACCGATCAGCCCTTCGCCCGGTGTGAACGCGACCGACTGACTCGCCTCGGCCAACGCGACATGCCCGTGGTACACCCCCTGACTACGCACGATCCGGCCCGCGGCTTCGGGGTCCTGAACCCAGATTTCCTGCACGCTCGCCACCGGGCAGCACACACTCGACAGCAGAACCAGCACGCTGCGTAGATCGGTCCGGTACAGCAGCGGCAAGCCCAGCCCCACCGTGAGGCGTTCGTCGCCTTCCCCGGCCGAACGCAGAAAACCCTTCGCGGCCCCGACGTCCGGTACGAGCTTCGCCGCCGATTTCTCCCAGCACACACCGGGTAAGCCCGCGCCCATCGGGAAATTGACGTACCGGCTTACCCGCGCGAAACGGTCAAGCCCGGAGAAGTATCCGCCGGCGAGGCTTAGCTCGAAACGCCCCTTGGTCCCGGACCAGAGCTCGGCGGCACCGCGGTGGTTCTCTCCGCCACGCAGGTAAAGCACCAGCACGCTGGACACGGCGTCGCCGGAATAGGCCGGCCAGATAACCGCCGCTTTCACCCCCACCATTTCCGCTGCTTCCTTGACGAGAAAACCGAAATCCGACAGGTCCTCGACGATCCGCGGCTGCAGGTCGTCGAAGGCCGTGAGGAGCGGGTGGTTTTGGGCCTTGAGTCCGTCTTCGGTCACGGCCTCGGCCAGACCGTCGAGCCCCGGGTAGATTGCGTTGTCGATCTCCGGCCGACTCGCGCCGGGCGGTCGTTGCCAGACCTCGGCGCCGGCGAGCAGGGTCTTGGTCATCGGAGGAGTCTTGAGCATGGCGGTGTGTTCGTTGGGATTCAGGACGCGGCGGGGATCGAGGCGTAAGTCAGCAGCGGAGGCGTCCCGGGTTCGGCCGCCAAGGTACCGGGCTTGACCAGGGCCTCGTACACGTCGGGGCGGGCTACAGCTTCCTGCGGCTTGTCGCCGGGCTTCTCCTTCTCGTTCTTGGCTAGGAACTCGACCAAGGCTCCGCGCAGGTCGTAGTAAATATCCGAAGCCAAGACTTCCTGGCGGTTACGGGGTCGATTGAACGGGACGTCCAGCACCTGCCCCACCTTCGCTTGGGGGCCGTTGGTCATCATGCACACGCGGTCGGCCATGTACACGGCCTCGTCCACGTCGTGGGTGATCAACATCGTCGTGATCTTCTCTTTGTCCAGGATCGAGAGGATCGTGTCCTGCAGGTCCATGCGGGTCAGCGAGTCGAGCCGGCCGAACGGCTCGTCGAGCAGCAACATCTTGGGCCGCAGCGCGATGGCCCGGGCGATGCCGACGCGCTGCTGCATCCCGCCGGACATCTCGCGGGGGTACTTGTGCATCGCGTCGGCCAGGCCGACCAGGTTCAGGTAATACTCGACGATCTGTTTGCGCTGCCGTTTCGAGCCGTGGGGGTAGCAGCGTTTCACGCCGATCATCACGTTCTGGAATGCGGTCATCCACGGCAGCAGGCACGGCGCTTGAAATACGACCGCCCGGTCCGGGCCGGGCCCCTCGATGACGCTGCCGTCGACCAGCACGTCGCCCGAGGTGATCGGGTTGAGCCCCGCGAGCATCATCAGCACCGTCGATTTGCCGCAGCCCGAGTGCCCGATCACGCTGATCAGGTCGCCCTTGCGGATGGTCAGGTTGTAGCCGTCGACGACCTTGATCGCGTCACCCAACGGGTTCGGGTACGCCTTCACAAGGTTGACGATCTCGACGTATTTCTGGTCGGCCTTGGAGGTAGTCATGGGTAACTTTCGCGGGAGGGCGACGAAAAAATGGGACGGCCGCCGGATCAGCCGACCGCGTCGTAGCGGACGCGGAAGTCTTTGGGTTCCAGGTCGGGCAGCTCGAGGCTGCGTTCGACCCGCAGGCTCTTGGCGTCTTCATTGAGGTCCATCATGAAACCGGACACGGCGTTGCGGAGCTTCTTGAACTCGGGGTTGAAGTTCAGCGTCGCCCGGTCGCGGGGCCGTTCGAGCTTGACCGGGAAGTCGCGTTCCAGCGTCGCGTGGGGCCCGGGGGTGAGCGGGACGATGCGGTCGGCCATCAGCGCGGCCTCGTCGACGTCGTTGGTGATCATTACTACGGTCCGCTTGTCGTCGTCCCAGATGCGGATGATCTCGTCCTGCAGCACGGACCGGGTGATCGCGTCCAGGGCCGACAGCGGCTCGTCGAGCAGCAGCACCCGCGGCTTCATCGCCAGCGTCCGGGCCAGGCTCAGGCGCTGCCGCATCCCGCCCGAGAGTTCCGGCGGCGTCTTGTATTCGCTGCCGGTGAGTGTGACCATGTCGACGTAGCCCTGGATGTACTCGGCCCGCTCGGCCTTGGGCATCTGGGGGAAGACCTGTTTGACCGCGATCTCGATGTTGCCGGTGACCGACAGCCAGGGCAACAGCGAGTAGTTCTGGAACATGATGCCCAGCTCGGGCCCGGGGCCGGTGACCTGCTGCCCGCCCATGAGCACCCGGCCCGCGTCCGGCCGGGCGAGCCCAGCGAGCAGCGACATCAGCGTCGACTTGCCCGAGCCGCTGAAGCCGATCACGGCCACGAACTCGTTCTCCTCGACCGCGAGGTTGATGTCGGTGAGGACCTCGGTGCGGTCCGAAGAAGGGCCGAAGCCCTTCGAGACGTTTTGGAGTTCAAGGAAAGCCATTCAATCTTCTCGCTAATGATCAGGCTGACGACGTGGCGGTGAGAAATTCCGGGAAGACTCAGATAGAGGCGACCGAGCCGTCGAAGCTGACCGAACGTTGCAGGACGATCATGATGCGGTCGAGGAACAGGCCGATCACCCCGACGACGAACACGACGACGAACAGTGCGGCGAACGAGTCGGACGAGCCGTTGTTGAACATGTCGATGACGAACTTGCCGATGCCCTCGGACGAGGCGAGCAGCTCGGCGGCGATGAGCACCATCCAGCCGACGCCGAGGCTGATCCGCATGCCCGCGAACATCAACGGCAGGGCCGAGGGCAGGACGATCTTGAACAGCCGGGACCACAGGCCAAGCTTGAGCACCCGGGCGACGTTGAGGTGGTCCTGGTCGATCGACGCGACGCCGAGGGCGGTGTTGGCCAGCGTGGCCCACAGCGAGCAGATCGCGACGACGGCGGCCGAGGCGAGGAACGCGGGGTTGATCTCGAAGCTGCCAATCAGCGGCAGGTTCCAGAGCAGTTGGATCAGCGGGTTGCTCTCCGGGTCGCCGATCAGGCCGGAGACGATGATCAGCATGATCGGCAGCCAAACGATCGGCGAGACCGGCTTGAACAGGGCGATGAACGGGGTCATCGCGGCCATGATGGTCGGGCTCAGGCCGCAGAGTACACCGATGGGCACGGCCACCAGTACGCCAGCCATGAAGCCGACGAAGACGCACATGATGCTGCGTACCACCTGCCACGGCAGGGTGTAGGGCATGGCGTAGTCGGCCGCTTCGGTCCGCTCGATCTGGCGCTGGGTCCGCTCGACGCGGGTCGCGGCGGTGTAGGCGGCCTCGCCCTCGGCGGCGAAGAAAGCGGCCGTCTGCTCGTCGAGTTTCTCGTTGAGCGTCGCGACCTTCTCGCCGCGGTTACGGCCGCCCAGCAGGTCTTTCATGGCCCGTAGGTGTTGCTGCTCCTCCGCGATCAGTGTGGCCTGCTGCTGCGCTTCAACCAGGGGTGGATACGCCATCGCCCTGGCTTCTTTCAGCTCGGCCTTGAGCACGTCCTCCCGGTCTTCGAGCTCCTCGATCGCCACCCGACCTTCGGTCAGCGAGGCGAGGTAGGTGTCGTAGGCGTCTTCGTCGCCGGTCGGTAGAGACGCGGCCTGAGCCTTGAACCCATCCTTACGGTCGGCCTTGGCCTGTTTGATCTCGGCCTTGAGCGTCTCGATCTCGGCCTCGATCGGGTCGACGGCGGCCGCGACCGCGGCGACCCGATCCGCCTCGGCCTCGGTCACCACGGCGCGGGCTTCGGCGTCGAGGCCTTCAAGCTCGGCCAACCGCTGCTCAACTTCCGCTAGGGCCCGCTCGCGTTTCTCGCCGGTCAGGTCATAGGCGGAGCTCTTCTGCTCCTCCCGGGTGTGGTTGAGCCAGATGGCTTGCCCCTGACTCCAGGTCGCGGCCGGGTCCGGCAGCTTCCCCGACTTGGTCTGGATCTGGTCCGAGATCAGCGTCCAGGCCAGGATAAACAAGCCGAAGGCAATCACCGGCACGAGGATGTTGCGGCCGCACTTCTTCAGTTGCACCCGCGGCTCTTCGCCGTAAATCAGCCGGACGACGGGCTCGAGGAAGGTCAGGGCGCTGAGGTCAATGACCTTCAGCAGAAACGTCTTGAGCTTGGCCAGGGCGTCCTTCACGAGAGAAACTCCGGGGGTAAGGTCGGGGCAGCGTCGGTGGGAGGGGCAACGCGGGCGGTTTTTCGGGCAAAGCCTCGCCGAGCCGGTAAGCCGGGCGGGGCGGTAAGGAGTTGTCGCTCGAGGTTCAGTCTTTGTTCCCGATCTCGTGGGAGGCGAGATACCCCAGCGGGTCCTTGCCGTCGTAAGTGATGCCGTCGATGAAGTCTGACGTCGCGGGGCGGTAGCCGTCTTCGGTCTGCGGGACCTCGTCCTCGGTCAGGAACCCTTCCTCAACCAGCAGCTCGGCGGCGGCCATGTAGATCTCGGGCTTGTAGATTTCCCGAACCGTTTCGTCGTACCACTCGGCACTCTTCGGCTCGGTGATCTGGCCCCAGCGACGCATCTGAGTCAAGAACCACACGCCGTCGGAATACCAGGGGTACGTCGCGTCGTATTTGAAGAATACGTTGAAGTCGGGCATCTCACGCACGTCGGTCCGCTGGAAGATGAACGTGCCGGTCATCGAGTTTTTGATGACCTCGAAGTCGGCCCCGACGTAGTCCGAGCGAGACAGCAGGCGACAGGCCTCTTCGCGGTTGACCAGGTTGCCGTCGGCGTCGGTCTCGTCGAGCCACTTGCCGGCCCGGATGAGCGCCTTGGTCACCGCGAGCATGGTCTGGGGATTTTCGTCGGCCCACTCCTTGGTGACGCCGAAGACCTTCTCGGGGTTATTCTTCCAGATGTCGTAGTTGGTCGTGACCGGCACGCCGATGCCCTTGGCAACCGCAGCCTGATTCCACGGCTCGCCGACGCAGTAGCCCTGGATGTTGCCGGCCTCGAGAGTGGCGGGCATCATCGGCGGCGGGGTGACCGAAAGCTCGACCATGGCGTTGGTCCGGCCGCCCACGTCGGCGGTCGTGTACATGCCCGGATGGATCCCTGCCGAGGCGAGCCAGTAGCGGATCTCGTAGTTGTGCGTGCTCACGGGGAACACCATGCCCATCTGCAGCTTCTTGCCCTGGTTGATGTAGCTTTCGGCGATGGGTTTGAGGGAGTCGGCGGTGATCGGGTGATCGGGCTGGGGCGTGTCGAGAGCGGGGTCGTTCTCCTGCATCTGCTCCCAGATGGCGTTGGAGACCGTGATGCCATTTCCGTTGAGGTCCATGGTGAAGGCGGTGATGATGTGCGCCTTGGTGCCGATGCCGATGGTCGCGGCGATGGGCTGGCCCGAGAGCATGTGGGCGCCGTCGAGCTCGCCGGAGATCACGTTGTCCAGGAGCGTCTTCCAGTTGGACTGAGCGATGACTTCAACGGACAGGCCCTCATCGTCGAAAAATCCCTTTTCCTTGGCGATGACAATCGGCGCACAATCGGTGAGCTTGATGAAGCCGAACTTCAGCTCGTCGATCTCGACGTCGAGCGGCTCGGTCATCTGGGCGGTGACAGGGTTGGGGCCAGCCAAGGACAGGGCACACGCGGCGGCGGCCAAACCGGCGAGCAGCCGGCGGATCGTGGTCCGCGGGCGGGCGGTGAGCGAAACGGGGACGGTCGGCATCTCAAAAATCTCCGGTAGCAACGGGGCGGGGTGAGTGGGGAAACAACAGCTTCGCCGAGCCCGAAGGTAAGCGACACGAACGCAGAAAAGCGGCCGGACGCCGGGTCGGACCCGACATCAGGACGCCATTGTCCTGTTTTAAATTCAAGTGGGGTACCCGGACACCGTCCGGCGCAACGACGGTACAAATGGCAACAACCGTGCCAGTGTGAACCCCGTTGGTGACGTTTTACCGCGGGACGACGCCGGATGGCGTCGGATCGACGCGCGGTTTTTCGGGTAAATCCGTGGTGAAGCCCGCCTTCGCCGGGCCCGGAAGATTTTCGTGGGCCGACCCGCAACGTGTTGTCGCTACCCGGAAGCGCCCCGGCAGCTCTTGTTTAGTTTCTAAGCAGTCGGCTGGCCGTGCTTATTTCTTGACCTGTGGCCGGGGCAACCTCTCGGTGATAATCTACTTTCGCAGTATGTTTCGCCCATCGGGCCGATCCCCACGCGATTTGGCATTCGGCTTGCATACTTTCCGCACAGACGCTGGGTGTCATACACCCAACGTTAGCCCAAACAAGAACGGACATCGGCGTCCGACCCCGGTTCTAATAACCGAGGTTTTTTTCGTTGGTGTTTTTGCTCCCGAAGTTCAGGTCAACCCCCGTATTACTCCCGGAGTCCCTCATGGCTTGCGACGGACCCTCCTCGCTCGGAAATGCTCCGCTCGACGGCTTCAGCGACGACCAACGTCGCTACCTCATGGACATGCTCGGGCAGCTCGACCTTGCGGCTTTTTGGAAGCCCGCGCCCGCCCCGGCCGAGGAACCCGGCCGCGACCTGGTCAACGGCGCGCAGATTTCGGTCTTCGGCACGCCCTACGACGACCTGTGTAAGCAGGAACAGCTCAAGCTCGCCGAACACCCCGACGAGATGTGGCCCAAGCTCCGCTCCCACGCCGACGCCGCCAAGATGCCCGAAGGCGGCGACGTGTTCATGTTCAAGCACCACGGCATGTTCAACGTCCAGCCCGCCCAGCCCGGGTTCATGTGCCGGATGCGCATCCCCGGCTGTAAGCTCCGCGGAGACCAGCTGGGCCGGCTGGGCGATCTGGCCGAACAACTCGCCGGCGGCTACGCCCACGTCACCACCCGCGGCAACCTCCAGGTCCGCGAGATCCGCCCCGAGAACATGATCCGCGTCATCGAGACGATGTACGACATCGGGCTGACCAGCAAAGGCTCCGGCGGCGACAGCGTCCGCAACATCACCGCCAACCCCACCGCCGGCTTCGACCCCCAGGAGCTGCTGGACCTCACCCCTTACGCCAAGCGCATCCACCAGCACGTCCTGCACACCCCGTCGCTCCACGGCATCCCCCGCAAGTTCAACATCGCCTTCGATGGCGGCGGCGTCATCTCCGCCCTCGTCGACACCAACGACCTGGGCTTCGTCGCCTACCGGCTGACCGACGAGTACCTGGCGGCCCATCCGGAGCTGGCCGAAAAAGTGTCGGGCGGTGAATCCCCGGGGGTCGTCTGCCGCATCCTGCTCGGCGGGATCACGGGCCACAAAGACTTCGCGATCTCCTCGGGCTTCGCCTGCCTGCCGGACCAGATGGTCGACCTCTGCGTCGCCGTGCTCAACGTCTTCACCGAGCACGCCGACCGCACCAACCGTAAGAAGGCCCGTCTCAAGTACATCCTCGACAGCTGGGGCCACGAGAAGTTCACCGAGGTCTGCGAAGAGCGCCTCGACTTCGACCTCCTCCGCCTTCCCGCCGAAGCGACCCACGAGCGCGGCCCGATCGACCGGCTCGGGCACATCGGCGTCCACGAACAGGCCGACCCCGGCAAACGCTACCTCGGCGTGTCGCTGACCCTCGGCCGGATGTCGCCCGAACAGATGCGCGGCCTCGCCGACGTCGCCCAGCGTTATGGCAGCAACGACGTCCGCCTCACCGTCTGGCAGAACCTGATCATCCCCGACGTGCCGGTCGAGAAAGTCGACGAAGCGGTCGACGCCATCCGCGGCCTGGGCCTGGACATCAGCGCCTCGACCTTCAAGGCCGGCGTCGTCGCCTGCACCGGCAAGTTCGCCTGCCAGTACGCCTCCGCCCACACCAAAGAGTCCGCCGTGTCCGCCGCCGACCACCTCGACGAACGCTTCACCCTCGACAAGCCCATCAACATCCACCTCACCGGCTGCCCCCACAGCTGCGCCCAGCACTACATCGGTGACATCGGCCTCGTCGGCTCTTCGACCAAGGACGGCCGGGAGGCCTACAACGTCGTCCTCGGCGGCGGGGCCGACCACGACCAGGGCATCGCCCGACCGTTCACCGGTCCCGTCCCCGCTGACGAACTGAACCCCTTCCTCGAGGGCGTCATCGGCTCGTACCTCGAACACCGCGCCCCCGAAGAGAGCTTCCTCGACTTCACCCGCCGCCACGACGACGACCAGCTGCAAACCCTTCTGATGCCCGCCGACGAGACGGCCGCCGTCGCCACCCCCGCGTAACCGAAACCACTCACCCACCCCCACTCACCACTTAAAAAATGATCGCCACCAACCCTTTGCTCGACACCGCCCTGGCCCGCGTCTCCCCCGACGGCAACGGCAGCACCAAGCCGATGATCCCCGACGACGCCCCCTTCACCCCGTCGCAGCGCCAGTGGCTCGACGGCCTGCTCACCGGCCTCGCCACCATGGCCAACGCCGCCGCCATGGCCACCACCCCCGGAAGTGCCGAGGCCGAAGCGCCGGCCACGCCTTTGCTCATCGCCTACGGCTCGCAGTCCGGCAACGCCGAGGCCCTTTCCAAAGACGTCCGCAAGCACGCGACCGCCCAAGGCTTCGGCCCCGAGGTCACCGAGCTTAACGCCCTCGAGCCCGCCGACCTCGCCGGCCACGCCCACGTGCTCATGCTCTGCAGCACCTTCGGCGAGGGCGACCCGCCCGACAACGCCATGAAGTTCTTCGAGAAGCTCGAGACCGCTGACGCCGACCTGTCCAACTGCCACTACTCCGTCCTCGGCCTCGGCGACTCGTCGTACCCCGACTTCAACAGCGCCGCGATCAAACTCGACGCCGAACTCGAACGCCTCGGCGCGCAGCGGGTCGCCGACATGGTGCCCTGCGACGTCGCCTACGAAGACGACTTCGACGCCTGGAAGAACGACGTCTTCGCCAGCGAAGCCTTCGCCAACGCCGCGGGCGGTGCGGCAGCCCCCGCCGCCGGGACCGAGCCCGAGGTCAAAGAGCTCTACAACAAAAACAACCCCTTCGGCGCTACCTTGCTGGAGGTCCGAAACCTCAACGAGGAAGGATCGGCCAAGGAAGTCAACCACGTCGAGATCGACCTCGCCGGGGCCGGCGTGGACCTCGACTACGCCGTCGGCGACGCCCTGGGCGTCTGGCCGATCAACTGCACCGAATCGGTCCAGGAAGTCCTCGCCGCCGCCGGCTTCACCGGCCGCGAGACCGTCACCCTCAAGTCGGGCCCGACTTCCCTCCGCGCCGCCCTGCTCAAGCAGCTCGACATCTGCGTCATCACCGCCAAGACGCTCGAAACCCTGAACCTCGAGGCCGAGACCAAAGACGTCGAGGGCATGCAGCTCGTCGACATCATCGAAACGTACAAGCCCGCGATCGAACCGCAGCAGCTCGCCGAGGCGTTGCGCCCGCTCCAGCCCCGGCTCTACTCGATCGCCAGCAGCCCCAAGGCCCACCCCGGCGAGGTCCACCTCACCGTTGGCGCGGTCCGCTACCAGACCCACGGCAAAGCCCGGAAAGGCGTCGCCAGCACCTTCCTCGCCGACCGCTGCGGCTGCGGAACCAACGTCGGCGTCTACCTCCAACGCTCCGCCCACTTCCACCTCCCCGCCCCGGAAGCGCCGCTCATCATGGTCGGCCCCGGCACCGGTATCGCGCCCTTCCGCGCCTTCCTCGAAGAGCGGGCCGTCACCGAAGCCCCCGGCAAAAACTGGCTGTTCTTCGGCGACCAGCACGAGGCCACCGACTTCCTCTACCGTGACGAGCTGGCCGAGCTCCAGGACAAGGGCGTGCTCAGCAAGCTCAGCCTCGCCTGGTCCCGCGACGGCGACCAAAAGGTTTACGTCCAGGACAAGATGCGTGAGGCCGGCGCGGAATTCTACCAGTGGCTCGAAGACGGCGGCTGCTTCTACGTTTGCGGCGACGCCTCGCGGATGGCGGTCGACGTCGACAAGGCCCTCCGCCAGGTCATCGCCGAGCACGGCGGCCACGACGAGGCGGGTGTCGAGGCCTACATGCAACGCCTCGGCGACGAGCACCGCTACCAGCGCGACGTCTACTGATTCACGGGGCATCGCGTAGACCCGGTACGCCCGGCATCTTTACCCGACTCGGCATGCCGATCACGCAATCGCCCAGCCCGACGGCCGCCCGACCGACCGTCGTCCCCGCCCGGGACGCCCGGCTGCGGCTCAACGACTTCTACGAGGTCTACGAAGACGCCGACCCCGAGGCCGCGCGGGCCGAGGGGGCACGCTGCTTCAACTGCGGCGCGGCGTTCTGCATGCCCGACTCGGGCTACACGCCGACCGAGGGCGAGCGGGTGGAAGCCTACGGCTGCCCGATCGGCAACCTGATCCCCGAGTGGAACGAGCTCGTCCGGGTCGGCCGGTGGCGCGACGCGTACGACCGGCTGAGCGTGACCAACCCGCTGCCGGAGTTCACCAGCCGGGTGTGCCCCGCGCCGTGCCAGGACGCGTGCATCGCCGGGATCAACGACGACCCGATCCAGATCAAGGGCATCGAGCGGGCGATCATCGATCGGGCGTTCGCCGAGGGCTGGGTTACGCCGCCGACGGCCGGGGTGCCGACCGGCCGGGGCGTCGCGATCGTCGGGTCGGGCCCGGCGGGGCTCAGCGCCGCCGACCGCCTGATCCGCCGCGGCCACGCCGTGACGATTTACGAACGCAGCGACCGCGCCGGCGGGCTGCTGACCTACGGCGTGCCCAATATGAAGCTCGACCAAAGCGTCGTCGACCGGCGCCTCGACGTGCTGCGTGCCGGAGGCGTGCGTTTCGTGCTCAACGCCGAAGTCGGACGTAACGTCGATCCCTACGACCTGCGTGACCGCTATGACGCTGTGCTCCTGGCCGTCGGCGCCCAGTCGCCGCGGGAGTTGGACCTTCCGGGGGTGGACCTGGTCGGGGTCGAGCCGGCGATGGCGTACCTCACCGCGGCGACGCGGACACACCTGGACCGCGACGCCCCGCCCGAACCGCTGAACGCCGCGGGCAAACGTGTCGTCGTCGTCGGCGGCGGCGACACCGGGGCCGACTGCGCCGGCACCGCCCTGCGGCAAGGCTGCGTGTCCCTGCTCAACGTCACCCGCCGCGTCCAGCCGCCCGACGAGCGTGACGCCGACCACCCCTGGCCCGGCCCGCCCGACACCTACCGGCTCGACTACGCCCACACCGAGGGCGACGCCCGCTTCGGCCGCGACCCCCGCGCCTACCGCATCTCGCCCCTCGAAGTCGTCCCCGACCCCCGCCGGCCCGGCCGCGTCGGCGGGCTGCGGGTCCGCGACCTCGACGCGAACTGCGACCGCGTCCTGCCCGCCGAGCTGGTGCTCATCGCCGTCGGCTTCGTCGGCCACGACGCGCTGCCGCTCGCCGACGCCTTCGGCCTCAACACCACCCGCGGCCGGCTGCCCGGCGACGACCATCACCGTACCGACGCCCCCGGCGTCTACACGGCCGGCGACTGCCGCCGCGGCGCGTCGCTCGTCGTCTGGGCCATCCGCGAAGGCCTCGCCGCCGCCGATACGATCGACGCTGACCTGGCCCGCCTACGCCGGGCGAAAACCGCGTAGGCCTTACAATCGCATACGGTTTGTCTGTCGTCGCCCCGAAGCCGAAGCCCCGCACGCTTGCCTTGTCCCAGCTGTCGGCCGGGCCGTCGCTGCCGAAGCCCCCCGCCCGCCGCGTGGACAGTGTCCGCTACCTCCGCCTCTCGGTGACCCGCGGCTGCTCGATGCGCTGCACCTATTGCCGGCCCGCGTTCGACCGCGGCCACGAACCGGCCGCCCTCGACGCCGACGACCTCGCCTACCTCGTCGCCCACCTGCACCGCCGCTGTGGCCTACGCAAGCTGCGGATCACCGGCGGCGAGCCCACCACCCGCCGCGACCTGCCCGACCTCATCGCCCGCCTCGCCCGGCTCGGCGTGCCGGATATCGCGATGACGACCAACGCGCTCACGCTGACCCGCGACGCCGACCCGCTGCGGCGAGCCGGGCTACGCCGCGTCAATGTCAGCCTCGACACGCTGGACCGTGGACGCTTCGCCGAGCTCACCGGCATCGACGGGTTGAAACGAACCCTCGCCGGTATCGACGCGGCGCAGCGGGCCGGCTTCCGGCGGGTGAAGCTCAACACCGTCGTGGTCGCCGGGCAGAACGAAGCCGACCTGCCGGACTTGGTGCGTTACGCCGCCGACCGTCGCCTGCCGATCCGATTCATCGAGCTGATGCCGATGGGGCCGCTCGCCGCCGACTGGTCCCGCCGCTACGTGCCGGCCGAGCGGATGCGGGCGGCGCTGGCCGGCACCGTCCGGCGGTGGCACGCCCGGCCCGAGACGGCGGACGCGGCCCGCGTCTTCGACGCCGAGTTGCGTGACGGCCGGTCGGCCGAGGTCGGATTCGTCACCCCGATGAGCCGGCACTTCTGCGACCGCTGCGACCGGTTGCGCCTCACCGCCGACGGCGCGGTGTACCCCTGCCTGATGGACGAGACGCGCGGCAACCTCGCCGCCCCGGTCCGCGGCCGCGACGCCGCGGGCATCGACCGCGTACTCGACGACGCCTACGCCCGCAAGGCCGACGTCCACCCGCCCGTCGCCCCCGGCGTGATGACCCACCTCGGGGGGTGAGCGTTCGATATGGAAGCACCGACGATCGACATCACGCTGCACGACGGCCCGCTGCCGGAGGACCGCCCGACGGAGGCCGACGGGGCCGGCGCTTCCCTGACATTCGTGGGCCGGGTGCGGTTGTTGGAGCAAGAACGAGAACTCGACGCATTGCACTACGAGGCGTACGACCCGATGACGACGCGGCAACTCAATGCGTTGGCCCGAGACATCGCCGCCGAGCACGGGCTGCTGGCGGTGTCGGTGTGGCATAGCGTGGGCCGGGTGCCGGTCGGGGCGGTATCCCTGCGGCTGACGGTGCAGTCGCCACACCGGGCCGAGGCGTTGCGGGCGACGGCGGCGTTCATCGACCGGATGAAGCGGGACGTGGCTTTGTGGAAGCGGCCGGTCTTCGCTGACGCGACGGTCGGGGCGGGTGCCCGAGACGATGGGTAAACGCCGCGCCGACTCGGTTCTGCCGGCTATGGCCACGCCGCACGCGGCGGCCGCGCTCTGGCGCGATCGCCTCACGCCGGTGACGACCGAAACGCTCCCGGTCGATCACGCCGTCGGCCGGGTGCTGGCCGAAGACGTGACGTCCGACCGCGACAGCCCGGCGGCAGACGTCTCGGCGATGGACGGCTACGCCCTGCGTCTCGGCGACCTGACCCCGGGTGGCTCGCTGCCCGTTGCGTTCGCGGTGCAGACCGGCGTCACCCCCCCGCCGCTGCCGGCCGGCGCGGCGGCCCGGCTCTTCACCGGCGGGGTCGTGCCCGGCGGCGCCGAGACCGTCGTGAAACGCGAAGACGTCGACGAGAGCGTGCCGGGCACCTTCACCCTCCGGCCCGACGCGACGCCGCCGGACGCGGGCCAGCACATCCGCCGGCGGGGCGAGAACGCGACGCGCGGCGACGTGTTGTTGCGGCGTGGTTCGCCGATCACCCCGGCCGCGGTGGTCACCCTCGCGGCGGTCGGCTGCTCGACCCCGGCGGTCCACCGGCGGGTGCGGGTCGCCGTGCTGGTGACGGGCAACGAGGTCCGCGCCGCGTCGGGCGGCGTCGACGACGCGGAAGTGAGGGACTGCAACGGCCCGGGCCTCGCCGGCCTGCTGCGGGACGCGGCGTGGTGCGACGTGGTGATCGTCGATCGTGTGATCGACGATCCGGGCGTGACGCAAGAGGCGTTCGCGGCGGCGGCGGAGCGGGCCGACGTGATCCTGAGCACGGGCGGGGTGTCGATGGGCGACCACGACCACGTGCCCGCGGCGGCGTTGGCGCTGGGGGCCGAGGTGCTGTACCACCAACTGTCGATGCGGCCGGGCAAGCCGAACTTCGGGGCGGTGCTGCCGGACGGCACGGCGGTGGTCGCGCTGCCGGGCAACCCGGTGTCGGCGTTGGTCGGGACGGTCGTGCTCGGCGGCCCGGCGCTGCGGCAACGCGGCGGCTGGGCCGAGGAACCCCGCCGTCAGCGGGTGGTCGTCGATACGCAGACGCCGCCGACGCCCGCGACGCTGGGGCTGTGGCGTTACCTGCCGGCGGCGGTGACCGCCGGGGGCCGGGCCGCGCCGCTGGCAAACCGCGGCTCGGGCGACGTCGCGGCGCTCGGGCCGTCTCACGGGTTGTTGGAGCTGCCGCCCGACACGCCGATCGACGCCGGCGACGCCGCCTGGCCGTGGCTCGGCTGGGGCGTGTCGTGAACGCCCCGCTACCCGCCGGGCCGGTACGGCTTTCGCTGCCGCACTACGTGCTGGCCGGCGGGCGCAGCCGACGCTTCGGCTCCGACAAGGCGCGGCACCGTATCGACGGCGTGCCGATGGTCGTGCGGGTGGCGGAGGCGTTTGCCGAACACGCGTCGTCGACGACGATCATCGCGAGGGAAGCCAACGCCTACGCCGACCTCGGTCTGCCCACGGTCGCCGACGACCTGCCCGACGCCGGCCCCCTGGCGGGGCTGGCCACCGCGCTGCGGCTGTCCAATGAGTTGAACACTTCCGGGGGCGGGGGCGGGTGGCTGTTGTTGACGAGTTGCGACTTGCGTCGGCCGGACGCCGCGACCCTGACGCCGCTCACGAATGCGCTGGAACAACACGACGCCGCGTGGGCCGCGGTGTATCGGCGAGACGGGCGGTTCGAGCCGTTCCCGGGGCTGTACCACGCGTCGCTGGCCGGGGCGGTCCGCGACACGCTGGCGTCGCCGCGGCGGTCGTTTCAAGCGCTGCTGGGCGGCGTCGCCGACCGGGTCGCCGACCGGGTCGCCGCGGCGGCGTGGCCGGCGGACGGCGGGCCGCTCGACCTGGACCGCCGGCCCGATACCGCCTGAAAGCACGGCGTTGAACGCCCGGGGAATAACCTTGACCCGACGCGAATTGGATGTATAGTTGTTTCAACAATTAAATGCCCGAAAGGAGACCCACGATGCCCACGACCCATGCGATTGCCAGCCCGACCTCCCCCAACGCAAACTCCTACGCTGTACGCCGTGCCGCCGAACGCGGCACCAGCCGTTTCGGCTGGCTCGACTCCCGGCACAGCTTCTCCTTCGGCGGCTACCACGACCCCCGGCGGATGGGCTACCACGGCCTGCGGGTGCTCAACGACGACCGCGTCGCCCCCGGCATGGGTTTCGACACCCACCCGCACCGCGACATGGAGATCCTCACCTGGGTGCTCGACGGCGAGCTCGCACACCGCGACTCCTTGGGCCACGCCTCGGTCCTGCCCGCCGGCGGCCTGCAGCTCATGTCCGCCGGCTCCGGCGTCTCGCACAGCGAGTTCAACGCCCGGGAAGACGCCCCGGTCCACTTCCTTCAGGTCTGGCTGCAGCCGCGCGAGCGCGGCACCGAGCCGCGGTACCAGGAACGGGCCGAGCCGGGAGTCGCGGGCGGTGGCCCGGTCCGCCTCGCCGCGACGGGCCGTGTCGATCGCGCGACCGAAGGCGTGATGGCCCTCGGGGCCGACGCCGAGGTCTACGTCGGCACGTTCGACACCGCCGGCTCCGACACGCTGTTAGTGCCCGCGGGCCGGGTGGCGTACGTCCACGCGGCGACCGGCACGCTGACGGTCGAGGGCCAGACGCTCTCGGCCGGCGACGCGTTGACGGTCGAAGACCCGAGTCGTTCGGTCACCCTCAACCTCGCGGGACAACCCGGCGCACGGCTGATCGCTTTTGTGCTGCCCGCGTGATACGCAACTCCTGCCCCCCCCGCCGCCCGACCGGCGGCGCGGGGGGCTTCGACTAAACTCCGCCCCATGATTCGACGGGCGACAATCCGTGACGTGCCGACGATGGCGCGCATCATCAACGACGCGGCGGAGTTCGGCCTGATGCTGCCGAAGTCGCTGGCGTCGCTGTACGAGAACGTGCGCGAGTTCCACGTCGCCGCGGACGATGGTTCCGGCGACGTCGTTGGCGTGTGTGGGCTGTCGGTGGTTTGGGCGGACCTCGGGGAGGTGGTGTCGCTGGCCGTCGCGCCGTCGCACCGCGGGCGGGGATTGGGCCGTTCGCTGGCCGGGGCCTGTTTGGAAGAAGCGCGGAACCTCGCGTTGCGACGGGTCATGACGCTCACCTACGAGCAGCGGTTCTTTGAGCGGATGGGCTTCTCGGTGGTCGATCGCCAGTCGCTGCCGTTAAAGGTGTGGGCGGACTGCGTGCGTTGCCCGAAGCAGAAAGCGTGCGACGAGATCGCGATGATCCGGGTCTTCAACGACGTACCGCCCCCGCCCCCGGACGCCGCAGCGGCCGAAATATCCGACGGGCTTGGCCTGCCGCAGCTCCGGGCCACCGACCGCACCCTCAAATAAAAAACCGGCACCACGAGGATGCCGGCTGGTTCGTTCGTTGACTGGCGAGGATCAGTCTTTCACCTCGTACTCGGCGTCGATCACGTCGTCACCGGAATCGCTCGACCCGGGGTCGGCGGTGGCTTCGCTGCCCGTGCCGGCTTCGGCCGTCTTGGCGGCGGCCTCGTAGACCGCCTTGCCGAGCTCCATCGACTCGGTGTTGAGGTTCTCGAGGGCTTTGCGGATCGCGTCGGCGTCGTCTTCCTTGAGCTTCTCCTCGACGTTGGCGACGGCCGACTCGACCTTACCGCGTATATCCGGGGCTAACGACTCGCCGTGCTCTTCGAGCTGCTTGCGGGTCTGGTGGACGGCGGCCTCGGCCTGGTTCTTGAGGTCGACGAGCTCGCGCTTCTTCTTGTCGGCCTCGGCGTTGGCCTCGGCGTCGGCCTTCATCTTGTCGATCTCGTCGTCGGACAACCCGGAGCTGCCCTTGATCTCGATGTTCTGGCTCTTGCCGGTGCCCTTGTCGGTGGCCTCGACGTTGAGGATACCGTTGGCGTCGAGGGCGAACTCGACCTCGATCTGCGGCACGCCACGCGGGGCCGGGGCAAGGTCCGCGAGGTTGAACCGGCCTAGCGTGCGGTTGTCGTTGGCGAACTCGCGTTCACCCTGCAAGACGTGGATCGTCACCTCGGTCTGGTTGTCGGCCGCGGTCGAGAAGACTTCTTTCTTGCTCGTCGGGATGGTGGTGTTCTTCTCGATAAGCTTGGTCATCACGCCGCCCATGGTCTCGATACCCAGGCTCAGCGGGGTGACGTCGAGCAGCAGCACGTCCTTGACGTCGCCCTGCAGCACGCCGCCCTGGATCGCGGCGCCGAGCGCGACGACCTCGTCGGGGTTGATCGACTTGTTGGGCTCTTTACCAAAGATCTCCTGGGCGATCGACTGGACCTTGGGGATGCGGGTCGACCCGCCGACGAGGACGACCTCGTCGATGTCGCCGGTCTTGAGCCCGGCGTCGGCCAGGGCGGTTTCACAAGGCTTGCGTAGTCGCTGGAACAGATCATCGCAGATCTGCTCGAACTTGGTGCGCGTGATCGAGGTCATCAGGTGCTTCGGCCCTTCGTTCGTCGCGGTGATGAACGGGAGGTTGACGGTGGTCTCCTGCGCGTTGGAGAGCTCCATCTTCGCCTTCTCGGCGGCTTCCTTGAGCCGCTGCAGCGCCATCGCGTCGTTGCGCAGGTCGATGCCATCAGACTTCTTGAACTCGTCGGCGAGGTGGTCGATGAGTTTCTGGTCCCAGTCGTCGCCGCCGAGGTGGCCGTCGCCGTTGGTCGCGAGGACCTCGAACACGCCGTCGCCGACGTCGAGGATCGAGACGTCGAACGTGCCGCCGCCGAGGTCGAAGACGGCGATTTTTTCGTTGGCCTGCTTGTCGAGGCCGTAGGCGAGGGCGGCGGCGGTGGGCTCATTGATGATGCGTTCGACCTTGAGCCCGGCGATCTCGCCGGCTTCTTTGGTCGCCTGCCGCTGGCTGTCGTTGAAGTAGGCGGGCACGGTGATGACGGCCGCGGTGACCTTCTCGCCGAGGTAGTCCTCGGCGGTCTTCTTGAGGTTCTGCAGGACCATCGCCGAGACCTCTTGCGGCGTGTAGTCCTTGCCCTTGACGCTGACCTTGACCAGGTCGTCGCCGCTGCCGGTGACCTCGTAGGGCACCATCTTCTGCTCGGCCTCGACCTCGCGGTGGCGGCGGCCGATGAAGCGCTTGATGGAGAACACGGTGCCCTTGGGGTTGGTCACCTGCTGCTGCCGGGCGGGCTGGCCGACGAGGCGTTCGTCTTTGTCGGTGAAGGCGACGATGGACGGGGTGGTGCGGTTGCCGGAGCTGTTGATCAGCACCTTCGGGCTACCGGCTTCCATGACGGCGACGACGGAGTTGGTCGTGCCGAGGTCGATGCCGATGGTTTTGGACATGGATGGTTCCTTGGTCTTGGTTTGGTTCAGGGGCGTGTCGTTTTACGCCACGCTCGGCAGTGAAGCCAATTGAGTAGGGGCAAAGATCATGCCATCGGCCGTATCGGGGGCCGTGAAGGTACGGCCCGGGGGCTGCCACGCGGCGGGACGTCGCCCCGCCCCGCTGCCATATTGACAAGGGCCCGACGCGGTCACTTGACGCCCAACGTCGAAAAGTGCAGTATTTCTAGACATTTTCCGATCTACGGGAACCCGTGCCGTGTCCGGCACACCGAACAATCTCTCGTCACGGATGATTGACCCGACCCCGTAGTTCACCCCCAAGCTAGGAGAGCAAGCCCATGGCCAAGAAGAAAGTCGTTAAGAAAGCCGCCACGAAGAAGCCCCCGACCAAGAGCGAGGTGTACGCCGCCGTCGCCGACCAGACCGACCTGCCGAAGAAGAAAGTCGCCGAGGTGTTCGACGCCCTGGGCGACGTGATGGCCTCGAGCCTCAAGAAGAACGGCTCGTTCAGCCTGGTCGGCCTCGCGAAGATGACCGTCGCCAAGAAGCCGGCCGTCAAGGGCGGCAAGCTGGTCCGCAACCCGTTCACCGGCGAGATGGTGCCGCAGAAGCCCAAGCCCGCCAGCAAGAACGTCCGCATCCGCCCGATGAAGGCGCTCAAGGATATGATCAACTAAATTATGATTCGATAATCCGTGACGAACTCGGGACCCCCGGCAAGCTCCGAATGCCGGGGGTTCTTCTTTTGGTGCCGCCGCGGGGCGTATCGACGCGTCGCGGTGGCTTGGTACGATTTAACTCCGCCGGCTGGTTGTAAAGCCGCGCGTCGGAGAACACCGATGAGCACGCTCGCCGACTCCACGGCTTCCACGATCGAGGGCCACGACGCCTACCTCTCGCCGAACTACGGGCGGTTCCCCATGGCGATCGTCTCGGGCGCGGGCAGCACGCTGCGCGACGCCGAGGGCAAGGCGTACCTCGATCTGTTCGCGGGCTTCGGGGCGCCGGTGCTGGGCCACTGCCACCCCGACCTCGTGCGGGCCGTCACGGAGCAGGCGAACACGCTCTGGCACGTCGGCAACCTGCTGCACACCGGGCCGCAGGTCCGCGCCGCCGAGGCGATCCACCGGCACGGCTTCGGCGGCGTCTCGTTCTTCTGCCACAGCGGGGCGGACGCCAACGAAGCGGCGATCAAGCTCGCCCGGCTGTACGGCAAGGCCCGCCGCGGCGCCAGCACCGGCGAGCACGGGCGGTACAAAATCGTTTCCTGCAACAAGAGTTTCCACGGCCGATCGTTCGCCACGATGTGCGCGACCGCCGGGCCCGCGGTCCGCGCGGGGTTCGAACCGCACCTGCCGGGCTACACCAACGTGCCGTACAACGACCTCACCGCCGTGGAGGCGGCCGTGGACGACGAGACGGTGGCCGTCCTGGCCGAGCCGATCCAGGGCGAGGGCGGGATCAACGTGCCGGACCCCGACTACTTCCGGGGGCTGCGGGCGTTGTGCGACGAGCGGGACCTGCTGCTGATCTGCGACGAGGTGTGGACCGGCTGCGGGCGGACGGGGAAGTATTTCGCGCACCAGCATTGGCTCGATGAAGATTCCGGGGGGCCGGACGTCATGACGCTGGGCAAGGGCGTCGGCGGCGGGCTGGCGGTCGGCGTGATGTGCGCCCGGCCCGAGGTTGCCGATTACTTCAACGCCAAGACTCAGGGCGGCGTGAAGCACGCGACGACGCTGGGCGGCAACTGCCTGTCGATGGCGGTGACGGCGACGATCTTCGAGGTGCTGGAGCGTGACGGGCTGGTCGCGCGGGCGGCCAAGCTGGGCGAGCGGGCGGCGACGCGGCTGCGGCGTTTCGCCGAGGGCCGGCCGGCGGTCCGCGACGTTCGCGGGCTCGGCCTCTTCCTCGGGATCGAGCTGGACCCGGACGCCGACGACGCGTGGTTCGGGTCCGCGCGTGACGTCGTGCTGCGCTGCCTCGACGCCGGGCTGATGATCAACGGCACGGCGGGGGGTGTGCTGCGCATCGCGCCGCCGCTGACGATCACCGACGACGAGCTCGACCGCGGCCTGAGTATTTTGGAAGAGGTGCTGGCGTCGTGAACAGGCCGAACCGACCGCGGCGGAGCCGGGGCGTGGGTTGCGGAGCGTCCGCGGTGTTTTGGCTGGCGTGCGTGTTCGTCGGGGGTTGCCAGACTGAGCCGGCGTTCAACGAAGAGGGTTTTGCGGTCCGCCCGGAGCCGGCGGGCCCACTGGCGGCGTCGGAGCCGGCGGTGGCGCGGACGCGGCCGGTGCGTTGGGTCTCGCGTCAGCTCACGGTGCCGCTGGCGCGTCCGATCGAGGGGGCGTGGGCGGCCTGCGACGAGTCGGTCTTGCCGGAACTGACGCGTGCGGTGTGGAACGCGAACGGGCTGCGGCTGGGCGTGCTGCGAGCGGGCGAGGCGGCGCGCTTCGGCGAGGCGCTCGGGCCGGCGGGGGCGTGGGACGGGCAGCTGCTGGTGTACGACTACCCCGAGGTGCTGCGGGAGACGCGGCCGCTGCGGGCCGAGTTCGTGACCGACCTCACCGTCCCGCCGGGGCCGACGCGGCGGGAGTCTTTCACCCGCGGCCGGCTGCGGCTGCTCGTGGCGTCCCGCCCCGCGCCGGGCGGGGGGAAGGTCGTCACGCTCACCCCGCAGCACCACCGCCCCCGGGCCAGCCTCCTGCCGCGGAGCGCGCTGGAGAAGCGTCTCGACGGGCGGGTCTTCACCGAGTTGGCGGTCGAGCTGGACGTCCGGCCCGGCGAGGCGGTGCTCGTCGGGCTGTACCGCGTCGAACCGGCCCCGACCGAAGCCGAGACCGAAACCTCTGAACTACCACTCGATCCGCCGGAGCCGCCCTACGACCTCGGCCGCGGGTTGTTCACGACCGGGCTGACCGCGGCCGACCAGCAAGTGTTGTTTTTGCTGCGTCCGCTTTAAGCCCGCACCGACTCGGCCGCGACGGCGGGCTCGGTGATGCCGAGGCTGGCGTAGATCTGCCGCGTCGCGTCGGACTGGTTGAGCGTGTAGAAGTGGACGCCGGCGGTCTGGTGGTCGAGTAGGTCGCGGCACTGCTCGGTCGCCCAGTGCACGCCGACGCGGCGGACCGCGTCCTCGTCGTCGCCGCAGCGCTGCACCGCCCGCAGCAGCGCCGCGGGGAAGCGCGAGCCCGCGGCGAGCTCGGCCATCCGCCGCATGCCCTTGGCCGAGCCGATCGGCATCACCCCCGCCACGACCGGCACGTCGATGCCCGCCAACGCGCACCGCTCGCGGAAGTCGTAGAAGTCGCGGTTGTCGAAGAACAGCTGCGTGCAGATGTAGTCGGCCCCGGCATCGACCTTGGCCTTGAGGCGGTCCATCTCCAGCATGCGGTTCGGCGTCGCGGGGTGCCCCTCCGGGAAGCCGGCCACACCGATCCCGAACCCGCGCGGGTCCGGGTGCCCCCGGAAGTTGCGGATGAACTTCACCAGGTCGATGGCGTGCTGGAAGTGGTCGTCCTGCTTGCGGTAACCCTCGAGGCCGCGGGGCGGGTCGCCGCCGAGGGCCAGCAGGTTGGACACGCCCAGCTCGGCGTAGCGCTCGAGGATGCCGCGGATGTCGTCGGCGGTGTGGCAGACGCAGGTGAGGTGCGGGACGGTGGGGATAGACGTCGTGGTCTTGATCCGCTCGACGAGCCCGTGGGTCAGCTCGCGGGTCGAGCCGCCGGCCCCGTAGGTCACCGAGACGAAGTCGGGCCGGAGGTTCGCCAGGTCGGCGACGGTGGCGTACAGCGACGTCGCGGCGGCCTCGGACTTCGGCGGGAAGAACTCAAAGGAGAACGTGGTTGGGCGTTGGTCGAAGAGGTCGCGGATGTGCATGGCTGAACTCGGCGCGGCTTTATCCGTTAATCCGGATAGACTGATACTACGGAAGCCGTCGGGCAGCGTCAACGCTTCGCCGTTGAGCTTACCCCACCCCCATCGGCAGATTCGGTAAATTCACCGGCCTTTCTGATGCAGACCGACCTGATCATCCCGGCCCGGAACGAAGCGGAGAACCTGTCAGCGTTGGTCGCGGCGGTCAATGCGGTGCGGGGGGCGGCGGGGCTGCGGCGGGTGGTGCTGGCGGACAACGGCTCGACGGACGCGACGGCCGATCTGGCCCGGGCCGGCGGTTTCGAGGTGGTCCACGAGCCGCAGCCGGGCTACGGCGGGGCTTGTCTGGCGGGGCTGGCCCACCTGGCGAGCGACCCGCCGGAGGCGGTGGCGTTTCTCGACGCGGACCTGGCGGACGACCCGGCTCAGCTCGCCCGGCTGCTGGAACCGATCGCGTTGGGGCGAGCGGACCTGGTGCTGGGTCAGCGGCAGGCGTTGGCCGAGCCGGGGGCGCTCGACCCGCACCAGCGGTTCGGCAACTGGCTGGCCGTGACGCTGCTGCGGGTGGTGACGGGCCGGCGGTACCGCGACCTCGGGCCGCTGCGGGCGGTGCGGTGGCGGTGTCTGGAACGGCTGGACATGACGGACCGGACCTGGGGCTGGACCATCGAGATGCAGTACAAGGCGGCGCGGTACGGGCTGCGGATCGAAGAGCTCGACGTGCCGTACCGCAAGCGGCGGGCGGGCAAGAGCAAGATCAGCGGGTCGCTGGTCGGCAGCGTCCGGGCGGGCACGAAGATCGTGGCGACGCTGGCGACGCTGTGGTGGACCACGCCGCGGCGGGCGGCGGAGCCCGAAGCGTTGCGCGACAGCTAAACACCACCGTGTTTATTTTGCGCCGAGCGTGACGTCGTCGTGGGGGGTCAGGTCGGCGCCGGCGTCGCTGGCGGCCTGGTTGAGCACCGCCCGGAACTCGGCGGGCGACGTCGCGGCCAGGCACCGGCCGCGGGTCGTCTCGGACTCGAAGGCCGACGCGATCAGCCCCAGCATCTCGATCTGCGTGTCGGGCTGGTCGGTCGGGGTGAGGATCAGGCAGACCAGCCGGGTGAGCTGGCCGTCGGCGGCGTCGAAGTCGATGCCGGTGCGGTGGCGGGCGATGAAGACGTGGGGCCGCTTGAGCCCGTCGAGCCGGGCGTGCGGCACGGCGAGGCCGTCGGGTAAGGCGGTCCGCATCGCCCGCTCCCGCCGCCAGACCTCGTTGAAGATCAGGTGTTTGTCGTTCACGGCCGTGACCTCCGCGGCCCGCTCGGCGAGCACGGCCAGCACCTCGCGCACCGTGTGCGCCCGGGGGTCCAGCAGCAGGTGGCGGTCGCTGAGCACGGTGTGCAGCTTGCGCTGGGTCTTGAGCTGGAGCACCTTCTGCATGGCGGGCCCGGCGATGAGCGACGTGCCGAGGGCCATGATCACGATCGCCACCAGCAGGGTCTCGGAGATCAGCCCGGCCTGGAACGCGAGCTGGCCGAGGATGATGCCGACCGCGCCTTGCGCCGCCATCCCGAAGCCGACGCCCCACGACTCGCGCTTCGAAAGCCCGGCGAGCTTGGCCCCGAAGTAGCAGCCGCCGACCTTGCCCAGCATCGCCACGCCGAAGACCAGCGCGACCGCCAGTAGGTCTTAGGCCTAGTGGTTGTTGATCCGCTGACGTTTGGTGGCTAAGTCAACCTGGGCGCAGTTTTTGGTCTCGAACTGTTGTATCTTTTCGCTGGTGCTTTCGTGCAGGTTCCGTTTGTCGCCGCTTTCGTCG
>JBCCRT010000020.1:0-32097 GCA_039201235.1 Planctomycetota bacterium | reverse complement strand
GGCCGTGTTCGTGATTGCCGGGCTGGGGGGGATCGACGCCGAGAACTTCACCCCCCCGCTCGGGGGCGAAGCCGACGGGCAACGCCCGGCGTGGCGGGCGTTGCCGCACGCCGCGGCGCTGATGTTCGTGGCGTACACCGGCTACGGCCGGATCGCGACGCTAGGCGAAGAGGTCCGCGACCCGCGGGCGACAATCCCGAAGGCGATCGTGGCGACGGTGCTGGTGTGTGTCGTGACCTACCTCGCCGTGGCGGCGGTCGGGATCGGGCTGGTCGGCGGCGAACGTTTTGCCATGCTGACCTCCGGCGGTGCTCCTCTCGAAGCCACCGTCGCGGAGGCGAACTTTCCGGGGGCGGGGGGGGTCGGTTGGGCGGTCACGCTCGCGGCGGTGACGGCGATGCTCGGCGTGATCCTGAACCTGATCCTGGGGCTGTCGCGGGTGGCGCTGGCCATGGGCCGGCGGCGCCTGCTCCCGGCGGTGTTCGCCCGGATCGACGCGGCGGGGACGACCCCGGGGCCGGCGGTGATCCTGGTCGCGGTGATTGTCGCGGGTCTAGCCGCGGTCGGGTCGATCGCGGCGGCGTGGTCGCTCTCGGCCGTGACGGTGCTGGTCTACTACGCCATCACCAACGCCGCCGCCCTGCGCCTGCCCCCGGGAGCGCGGCTGTACCCGCGGCTGTTCTCGTGGCTGGGGCTGGCCGGCTGCCTGGGGCTGTCGCTGTTTATCGAACCGATCTACTGGGCGGTCGGCGGCGGGGTGATCGCGGCCGGGGTGGCGTGGCACCTCGCGACGGCCGGGCGGCGGGTCGATAAGGCGGACCCGGCGGCTACTTGAGCAGCCGGATCGTCAGCGGGTAGCGGTACGCGACGCCGTCTTTGGCTTTCAGCGCGGCGATGATGCAGAGCACAAACACCGCGATGAAAACCGGGAAATACAAGATGGCCCCGAAGCCGCAGGTGATCACCGAGATCGGCGCGAGGGCGACGTAGACGATCAACGCGGTGATCTGGAAGTTCAGGGATTCTTTCCCTTCCTGATCGACGAAGGGCGAGTCGTCCTTCTTCACCAGCCAGATGATCAGCGGGCCGAGGAAACCCGTGAACGCTCCGAGCAGGTGGGCGAGCATGCCCATGTTCTTGTCGTCTTCGCCGGCCGTGACCGCTTCGGCCGGGGGCTCGGCCGGCGGAGGCGGAGCGGTCGGTTCCTCCGGCGGAGGGGCGGGTGTTTCTTCGGGCGACGGCGGCGGGTCTTGGTCGGACATGGTTTTCCCCTTGGTGTGGAGGCGGAGCGGTAGCGGCGGCGACCTCGGCACTATCGTGCGGCGTCGCGGCGGCGTCAAGACAAGAAGTCTGCGGGCGGCGCGGGGGTCAGCTCTCGGCCAGGCCGTAGGTCTGCGCCGCGGCGTTGACGAGGTTCGCCGGCGGGAGCGCGCCGGTGATCGACGCGGTGATCCGCACGACGTGGGGGTGGGAGTTCTCGATATAGAGCCGGAAGCTGTCCTGCGTGCCGGCCGCGGCGGTGCCGGCGACGTAGAGGTTCGGCACATCCGTCATCATCGTCGCCGGGTCGTGGTGCGGGGCGCGGTTGCCGCCGACGAGGGTGACGCCGGCCGATTCGAACAGCGTCTTGTCCTGGCTGTAGCCGGTGAGCAGCAGCACGGCATCAGCGGGAACGTCGCGGGTCTGCGACGGGTCGTCGACGTCGGCGAGCGTGACCGTGTCGGGCGTGATCCGGCTCGGCACGGTGCGGGGATAAAACCCGACGGCGTCGTGCTCGATCAGGGCGTTGATCTCCGGCAGCAGCCAGTATTTGATCGCGTCGGCGTCGAAGGCGTCGCGGCGGTAGCTGATCGACACCTCGGCCCCGGCCCGCTGGCAACGCAGCGCCGCCTCGACCGCCGAGTTGCGGCCGCCGACGATCAGCAGCCGCTGGCGGAAGTGGGCATGCGGCTCGTCGAAGAAGTGGCTGACGTGCGGCAGGTCTTCGCCGGGGATGCCCAGCAGCCGGGGGTGGTGCATGTCGCCGATGGCGAGCACGACGTGGCTCGCGTCGTGCTGCCCCTTGGGCGTGGTCACGGTGAACCGGCCGGTCTCCGCGTCGCGTTCGATCGCGGTGACCGGCTCGTGGGTGCGGACCGGCAGGTCGAACTGCGTCGCCACGCCATGGAGGTACGTCAGGTACTGCTCGCGGCTGGCCTTGGTCTGGTCGGGCGTGCTGAGCGGCACGCCGGCGATGGCGATACGGTCGGGGCTGGAGAAGTAGCGGGTCTGCTTCGGGTAGCCGTGGACTGTCTGGCCGACCTGCCCGGCCTCGAGATGCACTACGTCCACGCCGGCGTACTTAAGGCACACCGCCAGCTCGAGCCCGATCGGCCCGGCCCCGACGATGACCACACGTTGATCGTTTTCGCGGCTCACGCCGCAAGTTTAGGGCGATGCCCCTCGGAGCGGCGAGAGGTTTGACTTGCGCACGCACACCGATCGGATTCCACGCGCGACACCACCTTGGCGATGCGGCGTTGCAGGTCACGCAGCCGGCCGCCGCGGATGTATTTGAGCCGTCGGCACAGCAGCCCCGCCGTGCCCAGCTCGCGCAGCGACGCGAGGGCGGCGGCGTACCGCTGCGCCGCCTCGCCGTCGTCGGGCCGGCCGTCGGCGTCGGCGATCTGCTGCGTCGCCGCCACGGCCGAGCGTCGCAGCGACGCGGCGAGCCCCGACTGCTCCTCGGCCGGCAGCCGCCGGCTCAACCGGTGGACCCACACCGCCAGCCGCATCGCGGACCGCCAGGACGCCGAGGACGCGAAGCGCGGCCGAGTCATCACCCGGTTTCATCGACGGGATCGCGAAAGCTTCCACGCCGACCCCCGTCGCTTATCGGCCGGACCCCGCACGCCAGCCGCCCCACCGCGGTGTCCACCGGTTATCAATCCCTCCGTCATGGCTCGACCGCGGCATCGTTTTCGGGGGTTCCGGGGGTCCATTCGGCGTAGACGTAGCCGTGCGACGCGTGGAACGTCAGCCGGAAGTGCTGCAGCAGCCCGTTGCCGACCCGCCCGATCAGCCGATCCCCGCGCATGGTCGGCGGCGGGGTCTCGAAGTTCACCGGCACGTCCCGCAGGTCCAGCCCGAACAGCCGGAACCGCCGCACCCACGTCTGCCGGCTCTCGACCGTCCCGCCCACGCCCCGCGTCCGCCCCGCCCCCGACGCGCCCACCGACACCACCCCCGGGAAACGGTCCACCACCTCGGTGGGCAGCGTGAGCGCGGTGTCCGCGCCGTAGTCGACGATCAGCCAGACCTCGACCCGCTGCCGGCCGTCGTCGAGCTCGGCCCGGACCATCGGCAGCCGGCGGTAGCGGTGCAGCCGGTGCCGCGTCGCCCCCGCCGCGGGCCGGAACGCGTCGGGCCGGTGGACCGTCAACGTCTGCGCCGCCGCGTCCAAGGTGAAAGGCACAGGGGCCAAGTCGGTGAACCCTACGATCCCCGCCAGGCCCACGCCCAGCGAACGGCCGAAGCCCAGCAGGTTCAGCGACGCGAACCGCCGCGGCCCGAGCCCCAGGGTCCCCCGCAACGCCCCGCGTCGCCCGCTCGGCACCGCGACGCCGTCGCCGCCGATCGAGAACGCCTCGGCCGTGCGGTAGTCGAAGTCTTCGAATCCACCGACCCCGACCGTCCGGCCGCGTCCGTCGGCCGGCAGCCCGAGCGTCCCGGCCAGCCCCTGCGCGACCACGCTGATCGTCGCCCCCGTGTCGATCATCATCAGCCCCGCCGATCGGCCGTCGACGTACGCCGGTATGAGCAGGTAGCCGCCGCTCCGCGCCAGCGGGATGTCCAGCCGTTCGGGCCACCCCGCCCGTTCGTCCAGGTCGTACACCGCCGGCGCGGCCACGCGGCCGGGGCCGCGGTCCACCGAAGCCGCCGTCGGCGAGCAGCCGACGCTCACGGCAACGACCAGCAGGGCAGCGGCGAGATGACCCACGATTCGCACGGCCGGAGTCTACCGGCCGGGGCCGCGGTCCACGAAAAAACCCCGCGTCGTGACGCGGGGCTTGGTCGGATTCTGAGTGATCGACGGCTGGGCTTACCAACTGTCGTTGCGGCGTCCGCCGCCGCCGCCACCACCGCCGTAGCCGCCGCGTCCACCGCCGCCGCCGTAGCCGCCGCCGCCGCCGGGGGTCTTGGGGCGGGCTTCGTTGACGTTGAGGCTGCGGCCCTCGAACTCGTTGCCGTTGAGGTCTTCGATGGCCTTCTTGCCGGCCTCGTCGTCGGCCATGGTGACGAAGGCGAAGCCGCGCGGCCGGCCGGTCTCGCGGTCGGTGATGATGGCGACCTCGCTGACCTCGCCGTAGTTGCTGAACAGCCCGTGCAGGGACTCTTCGGTGGTGCGGAAGTTCATGTTGCCGACGTAGATTTTCATACCAAGGTGCTCCTCAAGCAGAATGTGGCTCGCGGTCTCCGGGTCTGCTCAGGGCGTCCGCACGGCGGATCAGGCAGGGGCGTTCGATCGCAACTCACGGGACGGATGGCGGGGCGACGCTGCCCGGCCGGGTGAATGGATGAGCGAAGACCTCAACCGAGGCCGAAGGCCGGGGCCGGGCGTGGGCCCGACCCCGGCGTGGGGTTTACCAGCTGCTGTCGCGACGCTTGTAGCCGCCGCCACCGCCACCGCGGCCGCCGGAGTAGCCGCCCCCGCCGCCGCCGTAGCTGCCGGCCGGGCGCTCTTCCCGCGGGCGGGCCTCGTTGACCACGAGGTTGCGGCCCTCGAAGTCCTGCTCGTGCAGGTCTTCGATCGCCTTTTTGCCCGCCTCGGCGTCGCTGAAGGTCACGAAACCGAAGCCGCGCGACCGGCCGGTCTCGCGGTCGTTGAGGATCACCAGGTCGGTGACCGTGCCGTAGTTCTCCATCAGGGCCCGCAGGCCGTCTTCGGTCGTCCGGAAGTTCAAGTTACCAACGTACAGCTTCATCCTAAGAAATCTCCAAAGTCACGCGGACGCCTCGTGCGTCCGCTTATCAATCGCCCCGGCTCACGGTCCGGGGACAAACAGGGGGAACAGGTTGAGCAATCGGGGGCCGCCGGGAGGTCGAACGATCGTCAGATCGGGAACGGGTGACGGGCGTCGAGCGACGCGGGCGGCGAGGTCTCGGGAGGGTGCAAACGGGTCCGGGCAGCAATCGAAGCGTGTTAAACCTTGGGGCCGACGCACTAGTGTAGCAGCACGCGTCGAGATCCGAGCCGCGTTACCGAATATTTACGGTTTTCGTCAAACCGCAACGCGATCGGCGTTTTCACCCCGGCTCCGCGGCGGCGCGAGCCGCAAGGCCCGCCGCCGATTCGGGCGTCGCCGGCGTGAGGTCCAGCGACCCGTCCGCCGCCCGCCGCGGCCGCCAGCTCCGCCAGCCTTCGCCGACCTCCAGCTTCAGCAGCGCCCACAACGCCTTGGCCGTCGCCTGCGGGATCGACGTGTCGAACGCGAAGCCCGGCACCAGCTCCCGCCGGTCCGCGTTGCGCCGCCCGAACGTGCCCCGCCGCCGACGCGACGCCCCCATCGCCGCCAGCCGCCGGTTGACCCAACGCATGAACCCGTAGAACGGCACGGCCGGCGGCGCGAAGAACATCCCGTCCGTCACCGTCGACTTCCCCCGCTTGTACGGCGGCATCACGATCCCGAAGTAGTACAGCGCGATATCAATCCGAAACGCCACCCGCATCAGCTCGTAGTCGCCCATGTAGACGTACTTGTCGCGGAAGATCGCCTCGAACCACCGCGGCACCGTCCGCCCGACCATCGCGTGATGCCGACGCAGGCCGGTACCGATCGGCTTACCTTCATGCTCGTCGAGGATCACACCTACGCCCGAGATCGAGGTGATCGCCAAGAGGTCCAGCCCCATGCTGTAGAACGGGTCGATGAACCCCGCCGCGTCGCCGACGAGCAGGAACCCGTCGCCGATCGGCGTGTCGCAGCGGTACGGCAGGTCCCGCCGGACGTGGACGTCCGCCTCGACCAGCTCGGCGTCCTCCAGCAGCGCCCGCCCCGCCGGGTGAGTCTCCAGCACCGACCGCAGCTGCTCGCCCAGGGTGCCGCCGGCGTCACGTGGCCAGGTGAACAGCCGGCGGTCCCACGTCACGCCGACCGACGTCTGGCCGTCGGGCAGCGGGATCACCCACGCCCACCAGCCGTCGCCCATCAGGTGGTTCGTCGCTGTGTTCCGCGTGCCGAAGAAGCCCTCGCCCAGCCCCGGGAACCGCGTCGCGGTATCGGGGTGGTCGAGGTCCAGCGTATTCCGCCACCGCGCCCAGACCGCCGCCGTCGGGTGGCCCTCGGTCGGCTTCAGCTCACCTCGCTGCCGGGCCACCATCGCCTGCCGCCCCGTCGCGTCGACGACCCACCGGGCGGTCAGCGTCCGCTCTTCGCCCCCGACCTTGACCGTAACCCGCTGGGTCCCTCCGTCCTCGAGTTCGAGTTTCCGCACCGATGCCGGCCGTTCGATCTCACCGCCGAGCGACTCGACCCGCCGCAGCAACTCTTCGTCCAGCACCGCCCGGTCGACCTGGTACGAGCCGATCCGCGAGAGGTACCGCCCGCCCATCTCCGTCGATCGGCCCAGGTCCGTCGCGTTGTCGTTCGTGAACCAATAGCGAAACCCCTGCTTGACCAGGTGCCGCTCGTTGAGGTGCCGGCTGAGACCCAGCACGCGGGTGAGGAAGTACGTGCTCAGCTCGACCGTCGACTCGCCGACCCGTCGGCCGAAGGCCTCCTGCCGCTCGACCACCAACACTCGTAAGTCGAGGCTCCGCTCGGCCGCTCCGCGGAGCAGCTGCACCGCCGTCGCCGACCCCGCGACCGATCCGCCGAGGACGATCACGTCGTAGTCGTGGGCGTTGCCGGGTTGACCGTTCGATACATCCATGCGAGGAGATCGGCCCGTTTATGAGAAGATCGCCAGCAGCACCAGCCCCACCGCTCCGACGACCACGGCGATTGTCACCACCCCGATGACCGCCTGCCAGAACGGCGAGGTCTTGCCGATCGCCCCCGCCGCTGTCCCGGTGGTCAGGCGGGCCCGGTCGGTCCGCTTCATCCCGCCGCCGCCGCGGTGCTGCCACTGCTTGCGTTTGCGTCGCCTCTGCTTGCGATCGCTGGCGTGCGTCATGCCGAGATTTTACGTCTGCCCCGGCAAAAAACCAAGGTGTCATGAACCGCTACGCTACCCGCATGCCCGCCGCCCCCCCCGTCGCCGTCCACCGCGTCCACAACTTCTCCGCCGGGCCCTGCACCCTGCCGCTGCCGGTGCTCGAACGGGCCCGGGACGAGCTCGTTGACTTCCCGGTTGAGCCGAAAGGAACTTCCGGGGGTCTGGGCATGTCGCTCATCGAGATGAGCCACCGCAGCAAGCCCGTCGTCGCGATGCACGAGGCGGCCCTCGACAAGCTCCGCCGCGTCACCGGCGTGCCCGACGACTTCGAGCTGCTGCTGCTTGCCGGCGGTGCGACGTTTCAGTTCGGCATGGTCCCCGCCAACCTCGCCGCCGACGGCCAGCGGGCCGACTACACCCACTCCGGCGCGTGGGCCAAGAAGGCCATCGCCGACGCCCGCGCCGTCGGGGCCGACGTGAATCTCGTCTTCGACGGCACCGACTCCAACTACACGACCCTCCCCGCCCCCGGAAGTGTTCGTTCCACCGAGGGCAGCGTCTACCTGCACCTGACCACCAACGAGACCATCGGCGGCCTGCAGTGGCGCGACATGCCCGACTGCGACGCCCCCCTCGTCGCCGACATGAGCAGCGACTTCCTCAGCCGCGAGCTGCCCTGGGAACGCTTCGGCCTCTTCTACGCCGGGGCCCAGAAGAACATCGGCCCCGCCGGCGTCTGCGTCGTCGGGATCCGCCGCGACGTCCTCGAAGCCTGCAACGGCCGGCAGGTCAACTACCTCAACTACGCCAACCACGCCAAAGCCGGCTCGATGCTCAACACCCCGCCGGTCTTTCAGATCTACATGATCGGCCTCGTCCTCGACTGGCTGATCGATCAAGGCGGCGTCCCCTGGGCCCAGGACATGGCCCGGAAGCGCAGCACCCTGCTCTACGACGCGATCGAGTCCAGCGACGGCTTCTACCGCTGCCCCGTCGACCCCGTCTACCGCTCACAGATGAACGTGGTCTTCCGCCTGCCCACCGAATACCTCGAAAAACTTTTCGTCGCTGAGGCCGCCGCTCAGGGCCTCGACGGCCTCAAGGGCCACCGCAGCGTCGGCGGCTGCCGCGCCTCGATCTACAACGCCATGCCCCTCGACGGCGTCACGGCCCTCCGTGATTTCATGTTGGACTTCGCAAAAGGCCACGGCTAACTTGCCCGTCGAGGAGAAACCATGTCACGCCCCACCGGCTCGGACCCGTATCGCTCGATCGCCGCCGCCTTGGCTTTACTACTTTCGGCGGCTTCCGCCGAGGCCCAGGTCGTCACCCTGCCCGGCACGCCGCTGACCGCCGACTCCAGCAGCGTCGCGATCGACCTCAACGGCGACGGCACCACCAACCTCACGCTCACCCACTTCGCCGAAGACCTCTCCGGCCCGCCGGATGACGTCACCGGCCTCTTCACCCTCCAACTCGGCCAGCCCGCCGTCGTCGTGGCTGGCAGCGAAGTCCCCGCCGGCGGCCCCGGCTCGCCCTTCGACAGCACCACCAAAGTCACCCAGCTCTTCGCCGCCGGCGACGCGGTCGATGTGGCGGGCACCTTCTCGGGTACCCAGGTCCTCGGCATCCACGACGTCGGCGGCGGCTTCATCAACGCCGCCGCCGGCCCGTTCGCTTCGACCGTGACCGGGGTCTACCCCTTCAGCCAACCGCTACGCACCGCCTACCTCGGCTTCGCCCTGACCGACCCGCCCGGTACCTCGCTGACCGGGCCGCAGTTCAACGGCTACCTCCAGCTCGCCCTCGACCCGACCACGCTGGCCGCCGAGGTCGTCGGCTGGGCGGTCGAAACCACCGCCGACACGCCAATCACTGTTGTCCCGATTCCCGAGCCCGCCACCCTCGTCGTCTGGGCGTTGGCCCCGTTCGTGGCCGGGCGGTCGGGGCGGGCCCGTCGATCCCGCTGACTCCCTCCCGCTTAACCGCCCGTTTTCACAGACCGATAAGACCCACAGCGCCTTCCGCGGAACCTCTCTCAGCGACGGCCCGCTGCCCCATGGCTAACTTCAACCGACAACCCGCCCTCCCCCCCGGAAGCGACGATCTCCCGGCCGACACACCTCCGACGCGACGCCAAGACGCCCCCCCGCCCCGGCCCGAGCCGATGGCCCACTTCGCCGTCCTCGGCCTGGACCACCGGACCGGCCAAAACATCAGCACCGTCATCGAGGCACGCAGCGAGAACCACGCTCAGGACCTCGCCCTGCGGATGGGCATCACCGTCCACGAGTTCAAGCCCATGCACCCCCTCGCCGGGGCCGCCGCCGTCGAGATGGCCCGCCGCGACCCAACCGACCGCTTCAACCAGCCCGCCCACCTTGACCCCGCCCCCGGAATTCGAGCCGCCCCCGGAACCGGATCAACCGCGTCCCCCGAGACGCCCCCGCCCGGCACCTTCCGCCCGGATCAACTCGTCCCGACCCCCGAGACCCGCTGGACTCCCAAGTCCAACCCCCTCGGCTCCCTCGCCGTCCTCACCGTCCTCGGCCTCGTCGCCGCCCTGCTTTACGTTACCGTCCTCCGCGACGGCGGCGCCCGCACGATCCTCGCCGCCGTTATCCCCGCCCCGGTCGAGGTCGCCCCGATGTACGACGTCTCCGAGCCGTTCGACGCCGACCTCACGTTCCTTGAGGCCACCGGGCCGCCCGCTCCGGACTCACTCTCCCAATCCGATCAACCCGACCGCCCCGCCGCCCTCCGCCTCGAGGGCACCGTCCCTCCCAACGCCCGCCAACCCCGCGGCGCCGCCGTCATCGCCGGCACGATCCTCACGCCGGGCCAGTCCGTTGCCGGTTACCGCCTCGTCCAGGTCCGCGACGCCCACGTCCTGCTACAAAAAGACGGCCGACTCGTCGCCCTCCGTATCCGGCCCTGAGAGACTTGTCTTGTACCGAGCCCGCGGCGAGACCACGGGCGGACCGCTCACACGTCCGGGCTCCCGAGCCCGGTCTCCGAGGAGACCGCCGCCCCGATGTCCCGCGCGGCCTCGAGGGCGTCCGCGATCAAAGCTCCGCGTTCGGACTCCGGCGGCGGCTCGAGGGCCACGAAACCGACCGATGCGATCAGCGTGTCCCGCCGATCGAAAACCGGGCAAGCCACGCGGAACATCCCCGAAGGCTGGATCGGCTGCCAGACATAAACCAGACGGCGGGCGCGGGCCAAAGCGGCGTCGAGCTGACTCGGCTCGGAAAATTCGGGCTTGGCGTAGTCGTTGAAACTGAAGCGCGCCCGGGTCTCAAGCATCGCGGACTCGTGGCCGAAGGCGAGGAGTACCAGCGACAGCGCCTTGGTTTAGGGGTCAAGCGTCTCGTTGAGCGGACGCTCGATGCGGCCAGGGAACCGCGGGTCGGTACGCAGCAGTATCCGGACCTGACCCCCCACCCGTTCGGTCAAGACCGCTGCGTAGCCCGGGTGCTGGCCGGCGAGCACCTTGAGCCGTTCGCTGGCTATCCCGATCAGGGTGCGCGCATCCGCCGCGGTGACCAGCTCCCGGATCGCCGGGCCCAGCCGCAGGTTCGAGCGTGCCGAGGTCCGACTCAAGATGTCTCGGCCCACCAGCGTGCGGACCAGATTCGTGGCCGCCGACCGGTTGAGCCCGGTCCGCTCCACCCCGGCGGCAGCACCTTCAGCGACCTCGAGTCGATCACAAGCGTGGATTTTCCTAACGACCCCGAGCGCCTCTGGGCCCGAGATGGCACCAACGCGGCCAGCGATTCCGACGCGATCGTTGGGCTGGACTACGGCACGGGCGTGCTGAACCTGCAGGCCGGCACCGACCTGAACTTCGGCCGTACGCTCGCCGCCGACGAACGGGTCTTCCTGATTAAAGACGGCGTGGCGAACTCCTCGGAAGCCAACCCCGACCGGCTCACTCTGTTGGCCCTCGCCGGCGACACGTTAATCGGCGACTTCAGCATCAACCTCGACGACAACGACTACGGCGCAACGCTGTCCCTCGGCGTGACCCTGCGACGCGAGAGCAACCCAAACAATATCCTCCAAGACCGCGCCCGCGTCGGCGTCAGCTTCCTGATCAGCGACCTCACCGGCACCACGGGCGACCTCTCGACCCTCACCGGCTTCCGCGTGTCGGCCGACGGTAACGAAGCCGGCCGGTACGACCTCGCCGCCGCGGGCGTCGTCATCCCCGAGCCCAGGGCGATCGCCCTGCTCGGCCTGGGGGCCGCCTGCCTCCTCGGCCGACGGCGCGCGTAAGCCGACGGAACCACTTTCAACTTGAGCAACACGGCACCCGGTGGCGCGTTGTTTTTTTGGTCGGGTTAAAGGGCTGGGTTTGATCGAGAGACCCACCCCCACCCCAACTCCACATCACGCGGCGGGCGAGAAAGGCCGGCGACGCCGGCTCCCGACCGACGGCTTCACGCCCGTCTGGCAAGAAGACGCTTGGGGTCACCGATCGCCTCGGGCCGCCCCGATAAAACGCCGCGGCGGGTCAACAGCCGTCGGCAGACGTTTTCCACCGGCATAAAGTCGCCCCGGCAACAGACGAAGTCTCGCGGGCACCCCCTGGCAAACGGGCCTGGCAGGATTCGAACCTGCAACCGTCGGTTCCGAAGACCGGTGCTCTATCCAATTGAGCTACAGACCCTTAACGTTCCGAAGACCCGACCTGTCCGTCGTGGCGAATCTTGCGGGCTCGGTGGACCATACGAACGACTGGGATCGGTCGATCGACGCCATATCCGGGTGATCGTATCAGGCCTGCTCAATGCGTGGGAAGGCGGCATAGTCGGGCCGAATAGAGCGGGATGACGCGGGGCAATCGCTACGGTGTGCACGGCCCCGTTAACTTCCAATGGTTATTTTTTGGGTAATTTATTGATTGATATAAACCATATAGAAAATTATATTGACCAATGGTTATTTTCGCGGTAAGTTTGCTGCATGGCTACACGAACGGTCCCTCCCGCACAGAAAAAGCGTCTGCCCCCACGCGGCGTAGCACGGCGATATCTGTCGCGGCTGCTGGACCAGCCGGGGCTGGCGCCTGGGGCCTTGTTGCCTTCGGAACGGGACCTATCGTCCTCGGTCGGGGTGTCGCGGCCGACGGTGCGGCTGGTGCTTGAGGAGTTGTCGCGGGAGGGGCGGGTCTCGCGGATCCAGGGCCGGGGCTGGTCGGTGCCGCCGACCGGGGGCAAGTCGTTGATGAACCAGGCGGTGCTGCTGGTGACGGACCTCCGCGACAGCGACGGGGGACCATCGGGGATGACGTCGGCCGTGGTCGATCAGGTCTCGCGGGCGGCGAGCGAGGCGGCGCTCGACACGCTTGCCGTGGACGCCCAGCGCCTACAGGGTGAACGATTGGAACAGGTGTTGAGTCAGCCACCAGGCGGGGCGATTTTCGCCGTGGAGTCGCCGACGGCGCCGCTGGTGGCCGAGCCGATCCGGCGGCTGATCGGGGCGGGCGTGCCGGTGGTCGCCTACGGCTCGTCGCTGGTGCCCGAGGCGTGCGACCGGGTGGTATCGGACCACGCGGCGGGGACACGGGACCTGGTGAAGCTGCTGGCGGAGCGGGGCCGGCGGCGGGTGCTGCGGGTCTGGTCGAAGGTGCCGACGTACACCGAGCGGCCGTACTGGCTGGACCGGCGTGACCTGGGGTACGAGGCGGGCTGCCGGGAGGCGGGGCTGGAGGTGTTGCCCGCCCTCGAGTTCTTCCAGCCGATGATCGACCGGCTTAACGAGGCCGAGGCTTTCGAGGCGAAGGTCCGGCTGATGATGGGGTACCTATACGACCACCTGCGCGGCGCCGACCGCCCGGACGCCGTGATGGTCAACTCCGACGGCGTCGCCTTCGCGGCGGCCCGGGCGTTACGCGAGCTGGGCTTCGACCCGCACACCGACGTGCCGATTGTGGGCTACGACAACTACTTCCGCCAGTCGCCGGAGGGGGCGATGCTGCCCGACTTCCAACCGCTGGCCACCGTCGACAAGGGCCGCCGCGCCCTGGGGCAGGCCATCGTCGGGCTCCTGGGCGACCGCGCCGCCGGGCGGGTCGAGGGTCCCTCGGCGGTCACGCGGTCGGTCGCGCCCGAGCTGATCGTCAACCCGTTCTTCCCGGAGATTGCTGCCTTGAGTTAACGCTTTCCGGCCGGTCCCGCCGGCCGCCGCGCAGATCGTTCGCTTCTTTCTTTAACCGTTTCGTTTCCTTTTCCGTTGGAGGCTTGTCATGTTTCGACCCCGCAGTCATTGGTGTTTCGGTCCCGTGTTGCTAGCCGGCACGCTCGTCGCGTCTCCGGCTTGGTCGGCACCGATCCCGGTCACCTTCGATTTCGATGAAGCGGTCGGCGACGCCGATTACGACACGATCACGGACACCTCCGGAGGCAACCCTTACACGATCACCGACTCGGTGACCGGCCAGTCGATCTCTTTTGTCGTCGGCTTCAAAAACTCACCAAATATCTTGACAGATCCCGGCGCCGACAACACAAGCACTGCTACCTTGCAGTTGGCAGTCACCCCGGGCAACGGTTCCGGCGTGAACGCAGGCGGAGGGATTGCCAACGACTCAACAAACTCATTCGAATCGCAACTCGGCGGCGGTCGGACCGACGAGTTTATCGAGTTCACGTTCGCGTTCGAAACCACGCTCGTGAGTATCGACATCAACGGCGTGGGCAGCGGTGAGCAATATGAACTCATTGTCGATGGCGGTGCGCCGGTCGTATCGAGCCAGGACGACCTGTTCACCTTCACGCCCGATACGGTGGTGCAGGCGGGCGGGACGCTTCGTTTCAGCGCGATCGATGGCTCTGGAGGGGAAAGCTTCATCCGACTCCAGGAACTCAATGTCGAGATCGTCCCGGAGCCCGGGTCGATGGTGCTGTGTCTGACCGGCCTCGGGTTAATAGGGCTGCGTTCGCGCCGCGGCTCCGGGGCTTAAACCAATCTATAAGTCCGCGCCCCCGGGGGGCGCGGACGCTTTGACCGACGCTGTCGCCCCTCTGCCGGAGTCTTCCCGTGGCCCGCCACTTCACACGCCTTCGCCCCGCCTTCACGCTGATCGAGATGCTGGTGGTGATCTCGATCGTCGCCCTGCTGATCGCCCTGCTGCTGCCCGCCTTGGCCGGGGCGCGGCAGGCGGCGGCGTTCACCGTCTGCGGGTCCAACATCCGGCAGGTGGGCCTGGGGCTGTACACCTACGCCAGCGACGCGGACGACTACCTGCCGACCGCCGACGAGGGCAACGCGCTGGGCAACAACGGCTCGGGCTGGATCCGCCGGCTGGGCGAGGGCGGGTACATGGCCACGTCGTCGTCGGCGAACAAGGACGGGGCGGACGCGTTCCTGTGCCCGCTCGACGAGCTGACGCCGGTCGACGCCGGCAGCAACACCGTGTCGTGGTCGAGCTACAAGGGCGTCATCGGTTGTGCGTGGGAGACGGCGGCCGCGCTACCGGGCGGCGGGCGGGCGGGGCGTCGGGTCGAGTTGATCCCGTACCGCGAGTTCGTGACCGGCGGGTTCCCCATGACGACGTGGATGGACCCGGACGGCACGCCGCGGCCGATCCTCGTCGAGTCGCACTCGGCGAACACCTCGGCGTTGCAGCACCCCGGCTGGCCCACGCTCCGCGTTACCGGGGGCACGGTCGCCGTCTTCGGCGGCGGGACTGCGGCGACGAGCCCCGAGTTGAGCACGCCGCACGAGGGCACCAACCGCTACGTGCTCATGAACGACTTCAGCGCGCAACGCGGCGAGGTCTTCTCCGACGCGTCGCAGCCCATCCCGGATCGTTGGGTCTTCCCTTGAACCCGGCCGCCCCGCGGCTGCCCCACGAGAGAGTACCGACATGACGCATCAAACCCAACCCCTCGGCGCGATGGTTGCGCTGCTGATCGCCGTCTTGTCGGCGGGCCCGGCCGCCGCGGACTTCGGCGCCTCATTCGACCTCGACGCCGACGGCAGCGTCGATGCCCGGCGGGCCGTGCCGCACGTCGGCGTCGAATCGCTTCGGGCCATGGGGGTGGACCCCGGCCGGGCGTTCGACGCGGCGTTCGACGGGGCGGTTCGGGTCGAGGCGGACGGGCTGTACCGCGTGCAGGTCCGCGGCACGCACACCTGGCGGCTGGAAGTCAACGGCGTCCCGGTGCTGGACTACACGCACGCCAAGGGTTACGAGAAGGCGATCGCGGAGGCGGGGCACTGGTCGCGGCTGAGCGAGGCGGTGCTGCCGCTGCGGGCGGGGGTGGCGTACCCGGTGCGGCTGACCTATCACCGCCCCGCCGCGCTGCCCGAGGTGGCGGGCGAAGTATCGCTGTCGATCGGGCCGGTCGGCGGGCCGCTATCGCCGGCGGTGTCGGTCGCGCCGCGTCGGCCGTCCGTCGCCCCGCACCCCGCGCGGCCGGCGGCGGCGTTCCACGCCTCGGTCGGGCTGGTGGTCAACAAGCTCCAACGCTTCAGCGACGCCGAGTACGAACAACTCAAAGCCCGGCTGGGGGAGATCGGCGTGCCGACGATCCGCGGCAACTTCTACCCCTGGGTCACCGAGCGGGAGAACCTCGACCGGCGGTACCGCGACCTGCACGAATCGCTGGGCGTCGAGCTTAGCGGCGTCGTCCGCGAGTCATTCTCGATCGACGACCCGGACGCCATGATGGCGGACCTCGCGGCGTGGGTCGACCGGGCGTCGGACTACCTCGCGATCGTGGAGGGGCCCAACGAGCCCTACGGCAAGACCGAGAACTTCAACTATCGCGGCCACGGCCGGCAGCACCGCACGGGCACGCCGCTGGGCGACGGCTGGACGCGAGGCGTGTCGCTGTTCATGCGTGACCTGCACGCCACCCTGGCCGACCCGTCGGACGCCGCGGACGGGCCGGTCATCGCGGCGGCCAGCACCGTCTTCGGCCCGTGGCGCCCGGACAACCCTTTGGCCGCGTTCGCCCACGCCGAGGGTATCCCGCTGGGCGACACCTTCACGCTCAACAACATGCACAAGTACCACATGGCCTGGCCCAACGCCCGGTTCTACGAGCACCAGCGCAAACTCCGCGAGCAGACCCCCGACGCCCCGTGGATCATCACCGAGATGGGCTGGAACAGCGGCGACATCGACCACGATCAGGTCAGCCCCGACCGCAAGACCGCCTACACCCTCCGCAACCATCTGCTCGGGTTCAACGCCGGCTCGTCGGCGAACTACACCTTCGCCCTCTACCACCACCAGCCGATGCGGGGCAAGCTCAAGGCGTTCGGCCTGCTGGACAAGGACTTCAACCCGCGGCCGGCGTTCCACGCGCTGCGCCGCCTGGTCGAGCTGACCCGCGACGACGACTGCGCGGCGATGCCCGACGTTGCCGGCGAGCTGGCGTACCGCCTCGACGTGAGACGCGGCGCGGTCGAACCGATGCGGACGCTGCTGGCGATGTCCGACGGCGGCTACCGGCTGATCTTCTGGCTCGAGACCGGCCAGACCGACAACCGCAGCGGCGCGACGCTACGCCTGCCGGCGGCCATGAAGATCACGGCGTGGCAACCCACCGACCGCGATGAACCCACCGACCAAGTGGTGGGCGACCGCCTCGAGTTCGTGATCACCGGCGATCCGGTAGTGATCCAGCTCGACCCGGTCACGCCCGACGCGTGACCGCCAACTCGGAGGCTTGGACGGCCTCTCCGCCGACGCGCGGCGGCCGGGGCGACTTGTCTGTCCGGCCGATGCCCGGGTTGAACATGTTGGTCGGGTCCAGTTCTTCGTGGAACCGCCGCAGCGCGTCCTCCGCCTCGTAGAGGTGGCCGACGCTGTGCTCGGCGGGGTACTTGGCCTGGGTCTCGTCCAGCCGGTCGAGCAGCAGGCGTTTCATCCGCGTCAGGTCGGTGCCCTTGCGGAAGATGTAGTTCTCGTGGAAGACGTAGCAGAAAAAGTGGCCGTACCGCAGCAGCCGGTCGAGGTGTCGTGCGACTTCCGGGGGCGGGGGCTGGGTCCAGCTGTCGTCGGGGCTGAGGCGGGCGACGTCGAGGGCGAGCTCTTCTTCGGTCGTCGCGCTGTGCATGGTCTGGTACCGCAGTCCGGCCCCGGCGGCGGCGAAGCGGTGCATCAGGCCGGCGGCCCGTTCGCGGTCGTCGCACTCGAAGTAGTCACGCTCCGCCCAGCGGTCGGCGAGGTAGTCGCGGGTCTCTTCGATCGCGTCGTCCGTGGTGTCCAGCAGCAGCAGGTGCTCGAAGCGGCGGCCGAAGTCGCGGATGCGCGGCGGCAGGTGACGCGGGAACAGCCGGCTGACGAGGCTCAGCACGCGGTCGGGCAGGTACTTCGGCAGCAGCGGCACGCGGTTGAGCAGGTGCTCCGACGCGGCCTTGAGCGCGTAGGCCCTCGGCATGCGTTTCGTGCCCAGGTGTTTGATGGTGAGGAACACGTCCTTGCCGTAGCGCTCGGCCGTCTCGAACGTCGTGCGGTCCATGTACTCGCCCATCTCGGGCAGGTGCGTGAAGCCGCGGAGCACGTCCTCGCGGAGGCGGGTCAAAGCAGCGGGGTCGTTGGTGCCGAGGTAGAAGACCGCCCGCCGCTCCGGGGCCGGGAACGTGTCGACCCGCACGGCGAAGGCGGCGACCTTGCCCGCGCTGCCGCTGACGCCGTGCAGCCGACGGGGGTCGTTGTTGTAGCGGTTGGGCACGTCGGCGCTCAGGTCGCGGACCCGCTCGGCGTAGGCCCGGTCCGACGCGGGCACGTCGCGGGAGCCGACCTGCTCGGGCCGGATGTCGTCGCGTTCCAGACGACGCAGCACCTCCTCCGGCTCGTCGCCCAGGCCGCTGATGCCCAGCTCGTCGATCAGTTCCAGCTCGCCGGCCCCGTTGACCCGGGCGTACATGGACAGTTGGGTGTACGACGAGCCCCGCTTGCACAACGCCCCGCCGGCGTTGTTCGCGATCCCGCCGATCACGGTCGCCCCGATCGACGACGAGCCGATCACCGAGTGCGGCACCCGGCCCAGCGGCGCGAGGGCCTCGGTCAACTCGTGCAGCGTCGAGCCGGGCAGGGCGATCGCCTGCTTACCGCCGTCGAGCAGGACGATGCGTTTGATGCGGGTGACGTTGACGATGACGACGGGCCGGCCGTAGTCGTGGCCGTCCGGGCAGGACCCGCCGGTGAGCCCGGTCTTGGCGGCCTGCATGATGATCGCGGCATCGTGTTCGACGCAGACTTGCAACACGCGCCACTGCTCGACCAGGGTTCCGGGGAACACGACCGCCGCCGCCTCGCCCGCGCCGGTGCGGAAGCCCGAGCGGTAGTACGCCGTCCGGCCCGCGCCGGTCCGCACGTGACGCCGGCCCACGCAGGCGGTCAGGGCGTCGCGGATGGCTTGATGTTCGCTCATGTCGGCACCTCGGTCGCGGCGAACGACCAACCAAGACTCTATCACTCCGCCGCCCGAACCGGCACCTCTACGCCGCCGACCGCCCGGGCCGGGCAGCGGTCGCACGGCGAGGCCGGCGGCTCGTCGTCCTGGGTCAGCAAGGCCCCGAACTCGGTCTGGCCCGTGCGGTAGGCCCGCCGCAGGTACGGCCCGCACATCGTGCAGCACGCCGACGCCGACGTCTGCTCCATGAGCTGGGGCAGCGACCAACCCTCCTCGCGGGCCTGCTCGGTCAGGTCCGCGAAACTTCGTCGGGTGCAGATGCAGCGGTCGATCTTCATGCGTGGCGGACGTGAGCGGGAGATTCCGAAGCGTAGGGGCCGGCCCCGGGGCGGACCGCCGCCCGGAGGACTTCGAGGCTGTCGACCAGCCGGGGCCCGGGGCGGTTGAAGTACGCGTTGCCGTCGGCGAAGTGCAGCCGGGCCCCGCTGCGGCGGTGGACGCGGCGGACGGGGTGGTCGTCGGCCAGGGCGTCCCACTCCCGGCGGGCCCGCTCGGCCGTGAACCCGCAGGCCGCCACGAAGATCAGCTCGGGGCAGACACGGTCCAGCGTGTTGTCGTCGATGGTGCGGGAGTGGTCGCCCGGCCGCACGTCCAGGACGTTCGACCCCCCCGCCCGCTCGATCAGCTCGGGGTTCCAGTGCCCGGCCCCGAACGCCGGGTCGAGCCACTCGAGGAACAACACCCGCGGCCGCGGCGACCGCACCGGGTCAACCGTGAGCGCGTCGATCCGCCGCTCGAGCTTGTCCCGACAGTCCCGAGCCTGCTCCACCCGACCCGTCGCGCCGCCCAGGCGGGTGAGGTCGTCCAGCACGTCCGCCAACCCCCCCGGCCCCAGCCGCACGACCCGCGGCCGCGGCTCCAACCCGCGGATCGCCTCGTCGACCTGCCCCGGCGTGATCGCGCAGACGTCGCACAACTCCTGCGTCACGATCACGTCGGGCCGCAGCCGTTTCAGAAGCGCGTCATCGATCCGGTACAGCGGCCGGCCGTCCCGCGCAAACTCCCGCACCAGCCGATCGATCTCCCCGGAGCCGAGCCGTTCGTCGATCTCGGCCCGCGTCACCACCGGCAACTCTCCCACGGACGCCGGCGTGTCGCACTCGTGCGACCGCCCCACCAACGCGTCGCCCAGCCCGAGCGCATGCACCATCTCGGTCGCCGCCGGCAGCAGAGTTACGATCCGCATCCTCTTGGTTCCGGTGGTAAGGCGTTTACGCTGCGGTCGTCATGGCTTCGCGTCGTCATCTTGTCCGAAAATCTTGACCACGACGCATGTGGTCGCCCCCGTTCGTTTCGTAGGCGTTTGGGCTAATAGAGATCGAAAAGTTCATTGCTAGCGGGTCCGAACCAGCCGAGCCGCTGGGTGGTGTAGAGCGCGGTCTTGGCCGGGGTCGTGAACGCCCAAGGCTGCCGATCGGCGTGACCGTCGGCCCAGACGACTTGCGTGGTCTTTTCGGCATGGCGGAAATGGATCGTCGGCACGGGCGAGACGGTCGTCGGCTGGCCGTTGAACCCGATAAAAAACGGAGGCCAGGCGAAAGACGACTCGATCAGGGTCCCGCCGCTCACGCTGGTCTCGTAGAAAGCGGCGTCGGTGAACACCACGGTCTGCACGGGGTCCCGAATCTCGTCGATCCGGGCGGTGGTCTCGGCGGCGGCGGGGGTGTAGCCCGCGATCCCGACCCGGCCCCCGATGTAGCTGTGGTTGTAGCCGTAGCCGCCGCTGCCGGCCTCGAAGGCGTTGAGCACCCCGTCTTCGGAATATTCGGCGGGCGGGAAGCTGGGGCATCGCTTCACCCGGCCGTCTTGGCCGAAGTACGGGCTCAACGGACCCCGGGCCGGGTCGAAGACATTGTCGGCGGCAACGGTGGAAACCCCCGGCGAGTTCCGGGTGCCGTGCCAGCGTTTGCGGCCGCCGGTGCCGACGTAGATGTCCTCCGCCGCGGGAACGAAGTAGCCTCCGTGATCGATCGCGTAGGCCAGGGAAGCGACGCCCAACTGCCTTAGGTTGGACAGGCACATCGCTCCCCTGGCCGCTTCGCGCGATCGACCCAGCACCGGCAGCAGCAGCCCGATCAGCAACGCGACGATGCCGGTCACCACCAACAACTCGATTAGGGTGAACGCCTGGTTGCGACCGCGGCAAGGCATCTCGTTCGGTTCCGGCGGGGCTGGATCAGATTAATACGACTCGTGACGCGGCCGCGGCCGGTCAACGCGTCCGTCGACGGCTCAGTCCCAGCAGCCCGGCCGCAATCACCAACCCCGTCGCAGGTTCAGGCACCACGCCGACGAAGTCGATCTCGGAGGAGAAGTAGTCGAGCCCCAGCGGACCGCTACCGAAGTCGATACTCGAGTAGTCGATTGCGCTGTCTGTCACGGTACGGATACGCACGTAAGCGATCTCCTCAAGCAGCACGGCCTGGTTCGCGGTGTCGATGGCCCAAGCCAGGTCGAAGAAGTCGGGCGCGTTGACCGCGGTATCGACGTAGCCGGTCAGCGACGAGCCGTCCTGAAAGGGCCCGGGCCCGTAGACGAAGTCGAATTCGCCCGGAGTCTGGGTGAAGTAATCGATGGGGTTGGGCCCGTTGCGGGGGTCGGTGATCTGGTCGAAGTTGCTGGGACGCAACAGATAGAAAGTTTCGTCCTGCCAGCCAGTGGCGGTCGCCCCGCCGTTGCCGGACGACTCGACGGCCACCTCAACAAAGCCTGGCTCGTGCAGGCCGAAGCTGTTGTTGCCCTGCACGAGGAAATCGCTGCCGGCTAGGTTGGGAACCGGATCGGAGAAGCCGACGATGAGACCTTCTCCGCCGGTGTAGGTCCCGAGCGAGACGAACTCCGCGTTTCCGCCGCCAGAAAGGGTGACCGTCTCGCCAGGGCCGCCGAGCGCGGCGTCCGGGTTGTCAAAGGTTGTACCCCCGAAGCCGATATCGACCGTACCCACAAAGTTGCCCGGGTCGTACAGCCCCAGCACGTCGGCGTAGCGGGCCGCCTGAGCAGCCGCGGAGCCCGTGACGACAAGTGCGGCCGAATAAACAACGCAGCCGGTGACTAAACGCTTCAACGAAAAAATCATCTTTCAACCTTTCCCGCCGTGACTCGCGCACGGCACTCCCCAACGGCGAAAACCGTCCTCGCGGGGAAAGCAGATGCAACGGGACCGCCGGGGGATGCGGCGGGGAAGCGACCTGCCCGGGTGTCCTGTTCCGCGAGGACCCGATGCGGCTGTTCAGGCAGGTCTTCCGGCTCTGGGCTCCCGGACTCTCGTCCGGTTGGTCGAACTCGCCTTCCCGTCCTCAGCCCGTTGCGGGCCCGACAGTGGCGGTTGAGTTCGACGCGGGCCCATCACGGCGGCGCGTCCGCGGGAGAATCTTCTCCCCCCGGAAGCTTGTCTGACCCACGACCTTAGCCGCGGTCAATTTCCGGGGGGGAATCACTCCGCTTCCCTTTTCACCCGTTGCCGCCGAAGCGACCGCGGGCACCTGAAAGCGTGTAGTTATACATTAGCCACCGGCCGCGCCGGCCGCAACCCTGGGTTGACCCGATGGGCGTCAACCGGCGGCGTTACCCTCTGGGCATGCTGCTGATCGACGCCCGGACCCTCGGGCCGCAACCGACGGGGATCGGCCGCTACACGCGGAACCTGCTGCGCGGCCTCGCCGAGGACCAGCGGCCCGACGGCCTGCCGCGGCCCCGCGTCTGGGTCCGGCCCGACACCCAACTCGACGACGCGGTCCGCGACGGCGACCGGCTCGAGTTGGTCGAACGGCCCGGCCGGCCGACGTCGTTGGACCACGCCCTGGCCGGCCACGCCGCGATGCGACGCGACGGGGCGCGGCTGGTGCACACGCCCGACGCGTTCGCGCCGCTCGCGCTCGGGCACCGGCGGCCGCGTCACCTCATCACGCTGCACGACGTCATCCCGCTGGCCCTGCCCGACGCCCTGCCGCGCAGCCGCAAGCAGCGGATGTTCCCGCTGTGGCGCGGCTGGCTGCGGCGGCAGACCCGGCAGGCCGCCGGCGTGGTGTGCGTCAGCGAACACGCCCGACGAGACATCATCCGCCACCTGCGTGTCGATCCCGACAAACTGCATGTCATCCCCAACGGCCTCCCACCCACACCCCCGCCCCCGCCCCCGCCCCCGGAAAGTGACGAAGACCGAGGGGCCGGAGCGTTGCGGGGGTTGGGGATCCGACCCGGCGAGCCGCTGCTGCTGACGGTCGGCCGGCGTGACCCGTACAAAAACGTGGCCGGGCTGGTCCACGCCTTCGCCCGGCTCCGCGCCGCGTGGCCGCGCGACGCCGCGGGCCCGCCGCCGCGGCTCGTGGTCGCCGGGCCGAGCGACCCGCGCTACCCCGAACCCGAGCGGGCGGCGCACCAACACGGGCTGGGCGACGCGGTCGTCTTCACGGGTTACGTCGACGACGCCACGCTGAGGGCGCTGCGCCGCCGCGCCGCGGGGTTCGTGACGCCGAGCCGCTACGAGGGCTTCGGCCTGCCGGCCGTCGAGGCGATGCGCGACGGGTTGCCCGTGGTCTGCGGCGGCGGCGGGGCCTTACCCGAGGTCGTGGGCGACGCGGCCCTGGTCTGCGACGTCGACGACCCCGCGGCGTTAGCCGAGGCGCTGCGGCGGGTGCTGCTTGAACCCGGCCTCGCCGCGCAGCTCCGCGAACAGGGCCGGCGGCGGGCCGAACGCTTCACGCTGCGCAAGATGGCCGACGCCCACCTCGCGCTCTACGCCCGGCTCTACCCCGCGTGACCGGCGGCCGGTTCTCTCCCGCTCGAACACGATCACCTGATCACGGAAAAACTCGGCGAACTCATCGCGGGTGAAGTGCTGGTAGCCGTCGGTCGGGTCCATCACCCAGAGGCCCTCGCGGCCGACGCGGGTGACCACGACCATGTGCCGCCGGCCGGCGACGAACTGCAGCGGCGTGAGCAGCGGCAGCGGCAGCGTCCCGACAGCGTCGGCCTCGACCTCACGCAGCCGCGGCGTCACGCCGGTGCCCCGCAGCCGCTGGCTCAGCCCATCGAACGCCCGCACCACGGTGGCCCCGCTGCCCGGTCGCGTCTGGGTCAACTCCGCCATCTGCTTCTCGGTTGACGGCACGCCCAGCAGGTTCAACGCCGTCGCGCACGCCGCGGGCACACAGGAATAATCCTGGCTCTGGCGGATCGCGTACGGCCGAACCGTCTGGCCCATCACCGCCGCGGGCGTCTCCTGCAGCAGCCACCGCCCGCCGTGGACGAAGTAAACCGCCCCGAACATCATCGCCCAGGCGATCACCACCCGCTGCCGGGTCAGCGCCGCACGCGACCACGCCGCGCCCAGGATCAGCATGAACCACGGCACCCCGCCCACGCCCTCGACCCGGCTCAGCACGCCCACCGGCAGCACCGCCACCGCCGTGGCCGGGTGACGCATCAGCCAGCCCCAGCCGACCACCGCCAGAACGCCGAAGCCGATCGTCAGCCGCCCCCGCCACGCCGCGCCCCGGCCCAGCCACACCCCCGCCCCCCACGCCGCCGCGGTCAGCAGCGCGGTCCCGGCAAACCACAAAACCGAAGCGTCGCCCGACAAGAACTGGCCTCCCACCCTTCCGCGAGATACGAAACTCTATCGCTACCCCTCCTTCGACCACCCCGCCCCGCCGCTTCGGCGATAACGCGCTCCGGACACAGGAAGGCAACCGCCAAGGACGCAAAGCAAGGCAAACGAAGTGATCTTTTTGCCTTCCCGCCTTCCTTGGCGGCCTCCGCGTCCTTGGCGTCCTTGGCGGTTAATCCGGTTCGGCCACCCGCGGCACCACTACCGCCTCGGGCACGGGCCGCAGCCGGCCCTCGCCGTCGACGCACGCCAGGGTCGTGTCCGCCACCGCCAGCAGCTCGTCGCCCCGCCGTACCTCGTAATGGTGTTCCAGCTTCACCCCCGCCGTCGGCCGGGCCTCGGCGTGGACCGTCAACGCGTCGTCGTACCGCGCCGGCCGGCGGTACCGCACCGACAGCTTCGCCACCACCAGGTACACCCCCGCCGCCTCAAGGTCGCGGTACGTCTGGCCGCGGGCCCGCAGCAGCTCCGTCCGTGCCAGCTCGAACCACACCGGGTACACCGCGTGGTGCGCCACCCCCATCGGGTCGCACTCGGGGTAACGCACCCGCACCGGTACCGCGATCGACGTCGGCAGCTCGGTCTGGCTCATCGTCGCAAGCTACCGCAAACCGCGATGGGTCTCACTCCCTCTCCCCTCGGGAGAGGGTTGGGGTGAGGGCGAGCAAGCCGCGAGTCACCGCTTGAGGCAGGTCAAGTTTTCTGTCACACCGCCCTCACCCCCGCCCTCTCCCGGGGGGAGAGGGAGTAAGCAATCAACCGCAGCGGTCCGACCTCACACGTCCCCGCCGGTGCCCGCGGGGCTGAAGCCCTCACGCATGTAGGCGTTGAACTTCGCGGCGCTGAAGTCGTCGTTCCACTCGCCGCGGCGGCGTTGCACGGCGTTGCGCAGGAACTCGGACCAGCCGCCCTTGACGTAGGCCTCGAAGCCGACGTTGGGGTTGCGGTAGACGACGGTCTGGCCGGTCTCGGACACGACGCCATCGACGGCGTTGTTGGACCGGGTGACGTCGGCCGCGTCGGTGGTCTGGATCTCGTCGTACCACTGGCTCATCGGCCAGTTCCATACGATGTTGTCGCGCATCTCGACGTTGTAGGTGTTCAGTTCGTCGAGCCGGGGGGTCCAGGCGACGTGGAGGGCGTCGAGGTGGCCGCCGCGTCCGACCTTGTGCGCGACGATGTTGTTGGCGACCAGGGCCTCGCCGACCCGGTTGACGGTGATGCCCTGCCCGCGGGGGTTGCGGTCGTCGATGTCGTCGCTGTGGAGGATGACGTTGTCGGTGGCGACGCTGGGCTCGATGGCGACGAAGAACGCCAGGGCGTTGCGGACGAAGAGGTTGTCGGTGACCTCGCCGCCGCGGCGGAGCTGCAGGCCGTGCGACGCGCCGCGGGAGATGAGGCTGCGGCGGAGGTTGACCCGCGAGGCCGAGTCCTGGACGTAGAGGTTGTGGTTGAAGACGGTGCGGGTCGCGCCCTGGACCAGCGGGTTCCAGCCGTTGCGGTCGACGGTGCACTCGACGATCTCCATGCCGGTGACGCCGGAAATATAGGCACCCGAAGAGTGGCCGCCGATGTCGCCGTTCCAGTGGTTGAAGGCGTTAGTGAGGATGCAGCGGTACAGCGAGACGTTGCGGATCGAGTCGCGGCTGTAGCCCTGGAAGACGATGTTGAAGTTGAAGCCCTCGAACTTACAGTCCTGGAGGAAGAAGTTACCGCCCTTACCGTAGAGGAACATGCCGGCCTCGCGCCAGGCGATGCTCTCGGCGGGCTGGCCGAGGCGCTGGTTGGCATAGGCGTGCAGGCCCTCCATGCGGAAGTTCTCGATCTTGCCGTAGCCGACCCAGAGGCTCCCGCCGTTGGTGTGGATGATCGGCCGGTCGCCCTCGCCGTAGACCCCGACGTGTAGGGGCTCGTCCGCGGACCGGCCGGACTTGGACCAGACGCCGAAGCCGCCGCTGAGCGTGTCGCCGGCGCGGACGAGGATCCAGTCGCCCGAGCCGTTGCGGACTTTTTCGTAGGCGGCGCGGAGGGTACGCAGCGGGCGGGCCTCGCTGGTGCCGGGGTCGTTGTCGTTGCCCGCGGAGCTGACGTAGTAGACCCGGGCCCCGGCCGGCGGGCTGAACGTGGCGAAACCCTCGCCCGGCACGAAGGGGGTGGTGTAATCGGGGTCTTCAAATTCCCAGTCGAACCAGTTGCTGTCCTCGTCGGGGGAGATGGCGTTGGGCTCGAGCACCAGGAACGGGTGGCTCGCCGAGGCGTCGGGCCGGCCCGGTGTGCGGAGCGTCGCCCGCAGCAGCACCACCCCCGGCGGCAACGCCTCCATGAACTCGGGCTCGATCAGCCAGTCGCCGCCCGTGATCACGTGCCGGAACGCGTCGATCGGCGTGCCGGTCTTGGCGACCTCGGCCCGCATCAGGATGTCCGCGCCCTCGGGCAGCCAACCATCGACGATCAGCGGGAACGCCTCCTGCGACTCCAGTTCGTATACCGCCGGCTTCTGCTCCGGGAAACGCACCGTCATCCGCGACACGTCGGTCGTGTCCTCGCCCCCGCCGGTGATGACCTCTTCAAGCGCCCAGCCCTGGGTCACCTCGACGGTGTCGTCCGGGTTGACCTGGATCGTGATGTCCTGGCCGGCCGCGGGGGCCGTGAGCCCCAAACCCAATGCCAACAGCAGGACCAGCGGTGGAACGAGACACGAAGCGAACAAACGTTGGAGCATCGAGTCGGCCTTTCGGAGCGAAGCGAAACTGAAACGGTGGGAGCGGTCGCCGGACCCCGGAGCGGCCCCCCGGGGGCAACACGTCGTGGTGTGGGCGAGCGGAGCAATCGGCGGCGGCCGGGGCGAACGGAATTGGCCGCTTGGTGCGGGACCCTCGGCGTGTCATCACCGAAGGGGAAAGGAGGTCGCCGGACGTAAATCATCGGCCGGCGGAGCCGAACTCGGACACACGCGGGAAAACAAGAAAAGATGACACCGCGGGTGACGTGCGTTCAACCGACTTAAGTGTAACGTCATCGCGGTTATAAGCAATACCTACGCTGACCGCGGCGGATCGGTCCGAAATTGAGTCAGAGCCACGCCGCGGCTACCGCCCAAGGCCCGCATTGGCCTGAAGATGATCCACGTAGGCCGCGGCGCTGATCCGGGGGTCCCAGGTGCCGCGGGGCCGGGCAACGGCCGCGGCGACCAGCCCCGCGACGCCGCCCGCGTGGAAGCCGTCCACCCCGGGGTCGGTGGTGAGCACCCGGGTGTCGTCGCCGCGCTCGGCGTGGTCGGCCCCGACCACCGGCGGGTCCCACCGCCACACCGCGTTGTCCCGCAGCACCGCCCGCGCCGCCGGCACCCCGTCCCGCGGGTGGTCGATCTCGATCGCCCCGTACCACTCAGCCCGGCCGAGCTTCCGCGCGACCACGTTCCGCTCCACCGTCACCAGCGGTTGACGCGCCGAGCCCAGCACCATCAGCCCTTGGCCCCGGGCGTCGCCGCGGCGTGGCGAGAGGTCCCGGCCGTCGACCACGGCGTTGTCCCGGATCGCGCCCGCGCGGGTGAACATCGCCATCGGGTTGGACCAGAACAGGTTGTCCGCCGTCACCCCCCCGCCGCGCAGCTGCAGCCCGTGCGCCGCGGCGCGGGCGATCACCGACCCGCGGACGCTCACGCCGGTGACCGTCGGCTGCAGGTAGAGGTTGTGGTTGAACTTCGTCGGGCCCCCGCCCTCGGCGTCGGGGTTCCAACCGTTGCGGTCGAACACACACTCCTCGACCGTCAGCCCCGCCACCCGCGTGGCGTACAGGCCCGACGAGTGGCCGCCGCCGCGGTCGGCGCTCCAGTGGTTCCAGGCGTTGGTGACGATCGTCCGCCTCAGCACGAGGTTGCGGTACGCCGGCCGGCCCGCCACGACTTCGGCGACGAGGTTGAAGTTGAAGTGGTCCAGCCGGCAATCCTCGATCAGCAGGTTCTGCCCGGTGGCATACACCAGCACGCCGGCCAGGCGGTACGGCACCCGCCCCTCGGCGAAGTCGGGCGACGCCGCGTCCCGCCGCGCCGCGGTGGCGTGGATGCCCTGCACCACCACATGGTTGATACGCGCCGCCTCGAACCGCAGGAACGGCTCGTCGTGGCACCGCACGATCGGCCGATCGCCCTGCCCGTACACCCCGATCAGCAGCGGCCGCTCGGCCGAAACCCCCGAGCGGTTCCACAAGCCGAAGCCGCCCTCGAACGTGTCGCCGGCTTTGAGCAGGATCTGGTCGCTGCTGTACGGCCGGACCTTCCACGCGGCGCGTTTGAGCGACCGCATCGGCGCGTCGGGCGAATACCCGCCGTTGGCGTCGTCGCCGTCGGCCGCGACGTGGATCACCCGCGCGCCGGGCGGCGGCTCGACCACCGTGAACCCAGCCTCGTCCCGCGGCAGCGTCTCGGGCCACGCGGCCGGCTCCGCCGCGACGCGGCCGGCGGTCAACGCGGCGAACCACAGAATGACCCGTAAACCAAAACACATCACGTTTAATCTAATCGGCGATCGTGATTGCGTTTCGGGAGGGCGAGGCGCCCGCCGAGCCGCGTGCCGCAGAAACATGGCGGCTCGGCGGGAGCCTCGCCCGCCCAGGAAATCATCCCTCTCCGAATCACGGCAGATTCTTGCCGACCTCGACGCTCGGGAGTGCCTGCGACAAGTCGACGTGTGTCCCGTCGGTCACGACCGGGCCCGCGGCAACGTGGTGCGTCTCGAGTTCGCGGACCAGGTCGAGCATCGGGCGGTGCAGCGGGGCCGTGAACGTCAGGTCCTCACGTCGTACAGGGTGATGGATACGCAGCAGCGCCGCGTGCAGGGCGGGCGTGCCCATGACCAACTCGCCGGTCGCGGCGCGCTCGGCGGCGGCGGCCTCGAGCTTCGCACCCTCGGTTTTGGTGCGGGCGTAGTTGAGGTTCGGCCTCGATCCCGCTGCCATCGGCGGGGAGGCCAATTCCGGGGGGCCGACGATTTCTCCGCCGTAGAGCTGGTCGCCGACGATCGGGAAGCCCAGGTGCGCGAGATGCACGCGGATCTGGTGGGTCCGTCCCGACTTGAGCTCGCACTCGATCAGGCTGTAGCCGCGGTACCGCCGGCGGACGCGGTAGAACGTCAGCGACTCCTTGCCGGCCCCGTCGTGGCGGACGGCGTGGGCCTCGCGGATGGTGGGGTGCTTGCCCAGCGGCTGGTCGATCGCGCCGCTCGGCGGGTCCGGCGTGCCGTGGACCAGCGCGAGGTAGCACTTGAGGTTCGTGCGGTCCTCGAACTGCTTGGCGAGCAGCCAGTGGGTCGCGTCCTGCTTAGCGAAGAGGATCACGCCGGTGGTGTTCATGTCCAGGCGGTGGACGACGCCGGGGCGTTGGTCGTCCTTGCCAACGGCCGAGAGACCAGCGTTTTTGACGGATCGTTCGTCGATCCGTGGGGTGTTGAAGCCGGGCGACGCGAAGTGGTGCGCCAACGCGTTGACCATCGTCGCCGACTTGTACTTGCGCGCGGGGTGGACGATGAAGTTCGCCTGCTTGTTGACCACGACCAGGTCGTCGTCCTCGTACAGGATGTCGAGCGGGATCGCTTCGGGCCGCAGGTCGACGGCGGGCTTCGGCGGGACGACCACCTCGACGGTGTCGCCGGTGCGTAGCGAGGCCGAGGGCTTGGCGCTGCGGCCGTTGACCGTCACGCCGCCGAGGCCGATGAGCTTCTGGATCTGGCTGCGGCTGATGCCCTTGAGCCGGTTGTGGAGGTACTTGTCCAGCCGCTGCGACGAGTCGGTGGTCAGCTCGTAGACCCGCCGCTCGGCCCCGGCCTCTTCGAGTTCGGCGAGCGTCGTCGCCTCGTACCGCGCGTCGGGGTCAGCGGGAACCGGTTCAGACATGGCACCACCCCGGGAGAGCGGGGCTCCCGCCGAGCCGCCGTCGAAAGAAAATCACTCCCCCGGGTCGGTCGGGGCGTCGGTCTTACCGGCGTCGGTCGCTGCGGCCGGTTCGGGTTCGACCTGCGGCTCGGGCTCGGGCGCAAACGCCACCGGCTCGGCCAGCCGCGGCAGCATCGCCAACCGCTTCTCGGCCAAGTCGGACCAGTACGGGAAGTCCGGCGTCGCCCGCTCTCGAAGAGATTCGTACCGCGACCGCGCGGCGTCGGTGTCGTGCATCGCTTCAGATACGACACCCAGCCCGTCGAGGGCGTTGAGCTCGTAGATCGGGTGCGGGGCCTCGGCGATGGCCCGCTCGTAGTGCCCGGCCGCGGCGGTGAGGATGTCCGCGGCGTCGGCCTCGCCGGCGGTGGTCGCCTCTTCCAGGAGCAGGTCGCCGGCCCGCAAGTGGGCCGTCGCCCGCACCGAGGCGCTGTTGGTCGCGTCGATCGCCAGCTCCAGCGACTCGGGGCTCGTCGCGCCGTACAGGTCCAGCCAGGCGGTCTGCTTCGACGCCTCGGCCCTCTGGGTGACGAGCCGGTAGCCCGCGAAAACGATCGCGACAACGGCGACGGCCGCGACCAGCGGCGTGCCGACCCGCTCCCACGCCCACTTCACGTCGTTGAAAAAATTGGAGAACGCGCCGGAGTCTTCCAGCGATCCCTCGTCGGGCGGCAGGTTGGGGGGCGTCTCGGCCATAGCGGGTCGGGCGTTAGAGCGGGGCGTCTTCGGCCGGCAGTGGCGCGATCTCGTCGGCCGGGGCGGGGTCGAGGTCGGGCAGCGGACGAGTGGCCGGCATATTTCCGGGGGCGTCGCGGGGGGTGATGGCCACCGAAAGCGTCGTGATCGCGCGGTCGCCGGTGATGTTGATGCGTAGCTGCTCGGGGCCCTTGGCGTAGGCCTGGACGGTTGCGCGGGGGTCGCCGCGGTCGAAGCCGTCGAGCGACCAGCCGTAGTCGTCGAGGTTACGGCGGAAGTAGGCGGCGGCGTCGAGGGTGTTGGACCGGCCTTGGTAGACGTGGAACACGGTGCGGACGCCGGTGAGCGGGTCGACGCTGCTGGTGCTCTTGCTCGGCACGCCGACGAAGCCGACGGGCCGGGGCACATCGGGAATCTCGGCGTCGGGGTCGACCACGAGGCCGCCGCCGCCGGGCCGGGGCAGCAGGTCGCCGTCGTCCGAGTAGGCGTAGGTCGGGAACGGGCCCTGCCCGCCGGTGTCGCAGCCGGGCATCGTGACCGCGATGGTCAAAGCAAATAGGCCGGCGAAGGTCACCGCAATGCGGGGGCGGAGTCTGGTCATCATGGGGGGGGAACCTCGACACGTCCGGAACGACTTACCGAGCAGGCATCGTATCGGTGGCCCGTGGGCCGAGCAAACCCAGCGAACCCCGAAGCCACTTTGTTTGACACCCCCCCGCCAGCCGCGATACTTCACGCTTCTCCGCTACGGCGGCGACGGTGACCGTAGCTCAGTTGGTTAGAGCACCGGGTTGTGATCCCGGGGGTCGCGGGTTCGAATCCCGTCGGTCACCCTTACCCCCCGAAGCTGTCACTGCGCTTTCGGGGGTTGACTGCGGATGTGGCCCGGGGTTTACGACACTCGGCCGCACGTCGCCCCGGAGCCCCGCCCTGCCCGCCACCTCCGCCGACCGCCTCGTGGGCCTCGGGGCCGCGCTGACCGAACGCCTCATCGGCTTCGGCGAGTTTTCGCGGTTCTGCGGGTCGTGGGCGTACTGGACCGTCCGCCGGCCCGCGGGCTACGGCCGGCTGTTCCTGTTGCTGCCGCAGCTGTTCACCATCGGCGTGCGCAGCATCCCGGTGGTCATGCTCGTCGGCGCGTTCGTCGGCGCGGTCATCGGCATCGAGACCTACGCCCAGTTCCAGGCGATCGGCCAGGAGACGCGGCTGGGCGGGGTGATCGCGTTGTCGGTGGTCAAGCAGATCGGCCCGGTGCTGGCGGCGGTGATGATCGCCGGGCGGGTCGGCGGC
>JBCCRT010000019.1:0-33518 GCA_039201235.1 Planctomycetota bacterium | reverse complement strand
GGCGGGCTTGGCGTCTTCGCTCAGCTCGATCAGCTCGCTGTCCGGGCCGCAGGCGGCGACGAGCATGAGCTGACGCAGCTGCTCGACCAGCACCTCGATCAGCTGGTCCTGTCCGATGCCCCGACCCAGGAGGTCGGCGACACCCGAGAGCGCCGCGGCCGGGTCGCCGTCGGCCAGGGCCTTGACAAAAGCGGAGACAAGTTCGTGGTCCGGCAGCCCGAGCATGTCCTGCAGCGTCTGCGCGGTCAGCGGCGACGCGCCGGTGGCCAGCAGCCGGTCCATGAGTGACAGGGCGTCGCGCATCGAGCCGTGGCCCAGCCGGGCGACCTGCCAGACGACCTCGCTCTGGGCCTCGACGCCCTCGGCTTTGAGGACTTCGCCGAGGTGGTCGGCGATCTTGGCGGTCGGGATGTTGCGGAAGTCGAACCGCTGGCAGCGCGACTGGATCGTCGGCGGGACCTTGTGCGGCTCGGTCGTGCAGAGGATGAACTTCACGTGGGCCGGCGGCTCCTCCATGGTCTTGAGCAGCGCGTTGAACGCGGCGCCCGAGAGCATGTGGACCTCGTCGATGATGTAGACCTTGTAGGCGGCGTTGGCGGTGGGCGAGAGGCCGGCGTTGGCGATGAGCTGGCGGGCCTGGTCGACCGAGTTGTTGGAGGCGCCGTCGATCTCGACGACGTTGAGGTCGTCGCCGCGCATGATGGCCTCGGCCATGCGTTGCTGGACGTCTTCGGGCGGCAGCTCGATGGCGGCGTCTTTGGCCGGGGCGGGCGCGTCGTCGACGGTGGCCGGGGCGTTGAGGGCGCGGGCGAAGAGGCGGGCCATCGACGTCTTACCCACTCCGCGGGTGCCGCAGAACAGGTAGGCGTGGGCCACGCGGTTGCTGCGGATCGCGTTGGCGAGCGTCGCGGCGATCGGCTCCTGCCCGACCACCGAGCCGAACGACTGCGAGCGGTAGCGGCGGGCGAGGACGGTGTAGGCCATAACTGGGGTCTAGGGTCCGGGGTTCGGGGTCTGAGGTCAAATCTCCCGGCTTATGACCTCAGACCCTAGACCCCGAACCCTGTACCTTACCCCTGCCGTGTGGACAGACGGCCAGGACACCGACGGCACCGGGCGGACGACGCTTAGGGCTGCTCCGGTCAAGGCCTGACCCGGTTCACGAGCCCACCCGTGCATCGGGCCCGGCCGCCTGTCCAGCGCGGCGTGGGGGTCTTCGGGCCGAACCGCCAAACATAACCCCCGCCGCGCGCTGGGGCAACCGTGCTTGGAACCCGCAGGCCGCCGGCGTATGCTGGCGGCGGTGGGACGGTCCGCGTCACCGTCACCAACCCCCGAGACGTCCGACATGATCCTCTACATCCTTCGCGGCGCGTTCATGGTGCTCGTCGCCGCGGTGATCGTGCTGTTCGTCGGCACGGACTTTCAGGAGCAGGCCGGTTTCGGCTTCGAGGTGATCGCGGCGATCATCGGCGTCACGATCGCCGTGGCCGCGGTGGTGATCGCGCTGGACGTCTCGACGACCCACAAAAGGCTGTCCTCGATCTCCGGGATCTTCCTCGGGCTGATCGCCGGGCTGACGGTGGCGTACGCCCTGTCCTTCGTCGTCGATCTCGTGGGGGCCTACACCGCCCCGACCGTCGATCTCGTCCGCCCGACGGTCAGCGAGACGGAATTCCAGGCCATGTCGGCCGACGAGGTCCTGTCCCTGGAGAATCGGGTCGAGGCTTACGAGCTGCAGGTCGCCCGGGTCGCGGCGTTCGACAACCTGCTCCGGGGCATCAAGGTCATCATCGGGCTGATCACCTGCTACCTCGCGATCTCGCTGGTGCTGCAGACCAAGGACGACTTCCGCTTCGTGATCCCTTACGTCGAGTTCGCCAAGGAGATCCGCGGCAACCGCCCGACGCTGCTGGACACGTCCGTGATTATCGACGGCCGGGTGCTCGACGTGGTGCAGACCAAACTGGTGCAGGGCGTCTTGATCGTGCCGAAGTTTGTGCTCGAAGAGCTGCAGCAGGTGGCCGACGCTTCGGACAAGATCAAGCGGGCGCGGGGGCGGCGCGGGCTGGACATCCTGCAGAAGCTCCAGGCTTCGGACACGGTTGAGGTCCGCATCGAAGACCAGGACGCCGAGGGCGCCAACGTCGATCAGAAGTTGATCGCGTTGGCCGAGGCCTTGCGGGCGCGGGTGATGACCAACGACTTCAACCTCAACAAGATCGCGACGCTGCGGGGCACCGACGTGATCAACATGAACGAGCTCGCCGCGGCGGTCCGGCCCGTGGTGCTGCCGGGCGAACCGCTCGAGGTAAAGCTGGTCAAGGCCGGCGAGTCGCCGAACCAGGGCGTGGGGTACCTCGACGACGGGACGATGGTCGTCGTCGAGGGCGGGCGGTCCCACCTCAACCACCGCGTAAGCCTGGTCGTGACTTCCACCCTGCAGACCGCCGCGGGACGGATGATCTTCGGCCGCTTCGACCGCGACGACGACGATACCCCCCCGCCCCCGGAACCAGCCCCGACCCCCGAAGGCGACGCCGCCGGACCCGCCGCCGCGTCGGAACACGCCCCCGGAACCGCCCCCGGAACCGCCCCCGGAATCAGCCCCGCTGATGGCCCGCCCCGGGCCCCGACCCGTACGTCGGCGGCCGCCCCACGCCCCGGCTCCGCCTCACGACGCAACCCGCGGCGGGGTTGAACGCCCGCCGCCCGGCGGTCTGTAGCGGCTGACCGCTCTGGAACGCCGCGTCGGGCTCCGCGGCCCGCAAAATCACACGTTTTTTCGTCCGGGCCGCGCATCGCCGCGGGCCGGTGGTAGGTTTCCCGCGTTCCGGGAGTGACCGGCCGGCCCGTCGCCGACCCGCCTCACCCCGACCGACTTTCCCGCCCCCGGGCGGCCGCGCCGCGGCCGTGGGCGGTCCGTGTGCCCGGCCCTGTTTCGCCCGCTCATCCCAAGGACCCGATCATGAAGAAGAAGCTTCTGCCCGCCCTCGCCCTCACCGCCGCCGCCGTCGTCCTGGCCCCCTCGGCCGACGCCGGCTCGTCCTACGCCCTGCACGGCAAGGGCGGACTCCAGAAGACCCACACCTTCAACTACGGCGACGTCGATATCACCGCTCACGCCACCTCTTACGATCCCAAGAAGAACAAGACCTACTCGGACAACGTCTACGTCGGTCAGTACGGCGGCGGCCTCGGCGTCACCAACAGCGTCAAGGAGAAGAGCTTCTGGGGCTTCTCCTACCTCTCGACCAAGGACGGCAGCCACACCGTCGACGGCAAGGGCATGGACGACACGCTCTGGCTGAGCTTCAGCAACCCGTTTAAGCTCGCCGGCGCGGCCTTCACCCACGTCGGCAAGTACTACGAAGACGTCAAGGTCGTCGACGGCGACGGCAACTCGCTCGGCTGGTTCGACCTGTCTCAGCTCGCCAACAAGTGGGGCCACGCCTATCTCGACCTGTCGGGCCTCGATTACACCGGCGACAAGATCGGCTTCGCCGCCGTCGGTAACGGCGACTCCTGGAAGGTCAAGTCGGTCAAGGGCCACGTCGTGCCCACCCCCTCGGCCGCGGCCGCCGGCCTGCTGGGCCTCGCCGCCCTCTCGGCCCGCCGCCGCCGGCACGCCGAAGCCGACGCCGAGTGATCCACGGCACCGTCGACCCTCTCTCAATCCCGAACGGACGCCGCGCCACCCGCGCGGCGTCTTTTTTTACGCCCGGTCGCCGCGGTTGGCGGGCGGCGGGGGGCTGGATTAGTCTCCCGGCATGGGTGATCGCGACACGGCCGGGCCGATGGAGTCACTGCCGGAGGCGGACCTGCGTCACCTGCGGCGGCTGACCGACATGACCGGGATCGCGCAGCACGCCGTCTACGCCACGCCCGACCCGCGGCACGGCTACTGCATCGACGACAACGCCCGCGCCCTGATCGCCGTGCTGTGGCACGCGGAGTTGCGACCCGAGGCCTCGAAACAGACCGACGCGCTGCTGCACACCTACCTGATGTTTCTCAGCTACGCGTTCAACGAGCAGACGCGGCGGTTCCGCAACTTCATGGGCTTCGAGCGCAACTGGCTCGAGGACACGGGCAGCCACGACAGCCAGGGCCGGGGGCTGTGGGCGGCGGGGCTGACGGCCAAGCTCGGGCCGCAGGCCGCGGCGCGGGCGCTGGGGCGGGAGGTGTACGGCAAGGCGTTGCCGGGGCTGGCGGGCCTGGCGTACCCGCGGTCGTGGGCGTTCGGCTTGCTGGGGATCGACGCGGTGCTGGACGTCGAGCCCGGGCACGGCGAATCGGTTGCGGCGTTTGCGTTCCACGCCGGTCGGCTGTTCGACGCGTACCACTCGGGGTCCGGCGGGTCATGGCCGTGGTGCGAGGACGTGGTGACGTACGACAACGCGAAGCTGCCGCAGGCGCTGCTGGTCGCGGGCCGGCGGCTGGGCGACGCGGCGATGCTCGACGCCGGTCGGCGGTCGCTGCGGTGGCTGCTGGAGGTGCAGACCGAGCCGCACGACGACGGCAAGCCGCGGCTGTCGGTGATCGGCAACGACGGCTGGCTGCGCCGCGGCGGACCGCGGGCCGCGTTCGACCAGCAGCCGCTGGAGGCGTACGCGCTGGTCGAGGCGTGTCTGGTCGCGGCCCGGATGGCGGAGGGCGACGACGAACGGACCGACTGGGAGCGGTCGGCACGGATGAGCCTCGACTGGTTTCTCGGGCGTAACGACCTGGGCGCGTCGCTGGTCGACGACGAGACCGGCGGGGGGCGGGACGGGCTGCAGCCGGGTGGCGTGAACCAGAACCAGGGGGCGGAGTCGACGTTGGCGTGGGTGCTGAGCGTGCTGGCGATGCGGCGGTACGCGGCGGGGTTGAGGTGAGTGTGTGGGTACCAGACGCTTCGTTGCTGAGCGGCTCGGCGTCGGCGTGGGGTGGTCAGTCGTCGAGGATTTGGACCTGGGCGGGGTCGGTGACGACGATCTGGGGGTTGCCGAAGAAGCGGGTGACGGGGCCGGTGACGCGAACGGTTCGGCCCTCGAGCGTCTCGCCGTGGGTGCCGCCGAAGGCGTCGGCCATGGCGTCGAAATGCTCGGGGCGCCAAACGGCCTGGAGGTGATCGCGCTGGTGGCCGTCGAACTTGAGCATGAAGGTCTTGCCGCTGCCCGAGAGGTGGGCGCGTCCGACGGTGCCGACGACGACGGCCTCGCCTTCGGCGACGGCGAGGTCGAGGAGGGCCTCGGTGTCGGCGGGGGTGAGCGTGGCGGGGGCTTCGAGTGTTGGGGCGGGCGGTCGGGTTTGGGTCGCGGTACCAGACGCTTCGCCGCTTTGCGGCTCAGCGTCGGCGTGGGGGGTTGGAGGTTTCGGGGCTGGCGGATCGCCGGGCCCGAGGACCACCACGCCGGCGCCGATGCCCAAAGCCAGCACGCCCGCGCCGGCCGCCATCCACGCAACGCCCCCGACCGGCCGGCGGGGCTTCGGTGCGGCAGGCACCCCGGCCACGAGCGAACCAGAGGAAGCGGAGACCCCCGGGCCGAGGGCGACGGCGAAGGCGCGGAGCTGCCGGGCGACGTCGTCGAGGCCGGGGTGGCGGTCGGCGGGGTCTTTGGCGAGCGCGGTGTCGACCAGGTCGACCAGCGCGGGCGGTAGGCCGGGGGACAGCGCGTCCAGTTCCGGCGGCTCGTCGCGGACCTGCTGTTGCAGGACCGCGCGTATGTTGGGCCCGCGGAACAAGGGTTGGCCGGTGAGCAGGTGGAAGAGAGTGGCCCCGAGCGAGTACTGGTCGGAGGCGGCGGTGGCGGTTTCGCCGCGGGCGACCTCGGGGGCCATGTAGGCGGGCGTGCCGATGACGCCGTCGGGCAGGCGGTGCGGGTCGTTGGGGTCGCCGGCGTCGGCGAGGCCGAAGTCCACGAGCTTGCCGCGGCCGGCGCGGGTGAGCATCAGGTTGCCGGGCTTCACGTCGCGGTGGACCACGCCGGCGCGGTGGGCGAAGGCCAGCGCCTCGGCCGCGTCGGCCGCGAGGCCGCAGGCCCGCCCCGGCGGCAGCGCCCCGGCGGTCTGGATCAGCGTCTTGGCGTCGCCGCCCTCCGCGAGGTCCATCGCGATGAACACGATGCCGTTGGTCCGGTCGATCTCCAGCACGTTGACGATGTGCGGGTGAACGAGCCTGGCCGCGGCGCGGGCCTCGCGGATGAACAGCCGGGCCTTGGCCTTCTGCGCCTCGTCGGCCTCGTCGACGGGCAAGACCTTCAGCGCGACCTGACGCTTCAGCGTCGTGTCCTCGGCGAGGAAGACCTTGGCCATCGCGCCGCGGCCGAGCAGGCTCAGCAGCCGGAACTTGCCTAGCCGCTTGCCCTGCCACCGGTTCGCGGCGGGCTGCGGCGTCGGCGTCTCGGGGGCGGGACTTCCGGGGGCGGGGGTGGGGTCGCCGGGCATGGGTAGGCTTCGAGCGACGGCACGGACAGACAGGCGGGACGTGTGAGTCTACCCCGAGACCCGCCGCCGCCGAACCGCCTCGAACAAAAGGACGGCCGCGGCGTTGGCCGCGTTGAGCGAATCGACCGCCGCCACACCGGGACCGGTGGCCTGCGGGATGCGCAGCGCGACGTCGGCCGCGGCCCGCCAGTCGTCGTCCAGCCCCGCGTGTTCCGGCCCGACCACCACGGCGCACCGCCCCGCCGCCCAGCCCGGCCGTGTGAAGCAGTCGTCCGCGTCGCTTCCGGGGCCGTCCGCGAGTGCCGCGACAACCCGCACCCGGCGAGCCTTCAGCCACGCGATCGCCGCCGCGGCGTCTTCCACGACCACGACCGGCAGCGTGAAGACCGCGCCGGTGCTGTTGCGGACCGCCGAAGGCCCGAACACGTCGACCGCCGGGCCGACCGCGATCACCGCAGCGCAGCCCGCCGCCGCCGCCGTCCGCGCCATCGCCCCGAGGTTGCCCGGCTTCTCCGTGCCCACCGCGACCAGCAGCAACTTGTCGTCGGCCAGTTCCAGACCCTCGAGCGACCACGACGGCGTTTCGAACACCGCGACCTGGCCCTCGGGCCGGTCGTGAAACGCCAGCTTCCGCAGCACCGCGGCCGACACCCAAGTCGGCTCGACCCCCGCAACCCCCGGAAATGGGCCTCGGCTGTCACCCAGCAACTCGCCACAGCCGAACCACGCCACGGGCCGCAGCCCCGCCGCCATCGCCCGGTCGACTTCGCGGGCCCCCTCGGCCAGCAGGACGCCTTGCCGCCGCCGCTCCCGCGCCTTGGCCCGCAGCCGCGCCGCCCACTTCACCCGCGGGTTGGCCGGGCTGGTGATCGTGGGGCGGTCGGGCACATGCTCATGCTACCGCGGTGCCGGAGCACCACCGGTTTTCGGGCCTGGGTAAACGGGGCAAGGCCCGTTGCCGCCGCCGCCGGGGGATATCCCGTTGAGGGTTCAATAAAAATGGCGGCCCGCCAACCGCGGGGTATAACGCCATAGGGCCGCGTCGCCCGCCCGCCCCCTCGAGACCCGATCATGACCGCCCCGCCGCTGCGTCAGCTCGTCCTCCAGGCTTCGGCCGCGCTCGCGTCCGCCCTGCTGGTCTTGTGGGCCGTCGCCGCACCCGGAATGACCGAAGCCCCCGGAACGACCGAACCCTCCGGGCCGAGCGTCGAGGTCGAATCTGCTCCCGACCCCGACCCCGACCCCGATATCGTCACCGCCACCGAAGCCGACGGCCCGGCCTACCGCGTCACCGGCTTCGACTTCGCCTTCCTCCGCCGCGACCCCGCCCTGCCCACGACCGAGGCGCTGCTCGACCTGCCGCTGCCACTCGTCGCCACGCCCACCGGCTACATCGCCCCGCCCGCCGACCTGCCGGCCGACGCCCCCAGCGTGATGACCACCCTCGGCGGCGTTGGCAGCCTGCCACCCACCGGACCGCCAGACGCCACCGACACGCCGGGCGTCATGCTGCACGCCAGTGCGGTCAACGCCGCCGCCGCCACCGTCGTCCGTAATTTCAACGACCGTGGCCTCATCGGCGTACTCGTGTCCCCCGATCCCGACCAAATCGAGGTCGCCTTCGACGACGCCGGCACCCCCCGCTTTGGCGACGACCTGCGGGCCCCCGGTAACAGCGTGCTGCGACTCCTGGTCCGCACCAACGTCGTCGGCGAGCAGCGCACCGTCGCCCGCGGCGACCGCCTGGCCGAGGACGCCGACCCGATCAACCACCCGGTCCACCGCCGCATCCTCGAACGCTCGCCCCTGTCCGTTGGCGACCCGATCGACCGCAACCGCATCGACCGCTACCTCTTCGACCTCAACCGCCACCCGGGCCGCAGCGTCGCCGTCTCCGTCGCCGCCGGCCGCGACCCCGCCGCGGGCGACACCACCCTCGACTTCCTCGTCGCCGAAGCGAAACCCTGGACCGCGTTCTTCAACCTCTCCAACACCGGCACCCGCGACACCCGGCAGTGGCGGCAACGCTTCGGCTACCTCAAGACCCAGCTCACCGGGAACGACGACGTCCTGAGCCTCGAGTACGTCACCGCCGGCTTCGACGAGTCCCACGCCGTCTTCGCCAGCTACGAACGCCCCTTCGACCACGACGACCGCCTGCACTGGCGCGCCTACGGCACCTTCCAGGACTTCGAGGCCTCCGACGTCGGCTTCCCCGGGGCCGACTTCTCCGGCACCGAGTTCGGCGTCGGCGGTGAGCTGATCTGGAACTTCTGGCAGTCCGGCCCCAGCTTCCTCGACCTGGTCACCGGCGCCCGCTGGGAATCGGTCAACGTCGAGAACTCCTTCGCCGCCATCGAAGAGACCGAGCCGTTCTTCGTGCCCTACGTCGGCGTCGGCTTCGAGAACACCACCCAGGTCAACACCACCACCGCGTACCTCGGCGTCGAGTTCAACATCGCCGACACCGACGAGCCCGACGTCGACGGCCTCGGCCGCTTCGACACCGACGCGAACTGGGTCAAGCTGCCCTTCCGCCTCGCCCACTCGTTCTACCTCGAGCCGATCCTCAACCGCGACGACTGGCTCGACATCCAGACGCCCGGCTCGACGCTGGCGCACGAGGTCTTCCTCGCCCTCCGCGGGCAGTGGGCCCCGTCCAGCCGGCTCAACCCGCAGGCGCAGCAGACCCTCGGCGGGCTCTACACCGTCCGCGGCTACGACGAGGCGATCACCGCCGGCGACACCGTCGTCATCGCCACCGCCGAGTACCGCCTCCACGTGCCCCGGCTCTTCACCCCGACCCCCGGAAGTCAGCGCCCCGTGGCCCAACTGTTCGGCGAGCCGTTCCGCACCTTCCCGCAGCAGCCCTACGGCACCGCCGACTGGGACCTGGTCGGCAAGGCGTTCCTCGACGTGGGCCGCAGCCTCAACCACGACCGCCGGGCCTTCGAACAGAACGAGACCCTCGTCGGCGTCGGCCTGGGCGTCGATTTCCTGTTCAAACGCAACGCCAACTTCACCATCGACTGGGGCGTCGCCCTCAACGACGCCGCCGGCACCACCGACGGCTCGCAGCAGTGGCACTTCAGCTTCACGCTGCTGTACTGAACCAACGCGACGCACCGCCGCTACGATCGAGAAGAGAGACCATGAGACACCCCGCCACCGCTACCGCCGCCGCGTTGTCGCTGGCGCTCACCGCCTCCGCCGCCGCCGCGCCGCAAGGCGCCGAGGTCGTCGCCGGCTCGGCCACGTTCAGCCAGGCCGGCAAGACCACCACCGTCACCACCGCCACGCCCCGCACCATCATCGAGTACCAGGGCTTCGACATCACCAACACCGGGGCCGTCGTCTTCGACCAGCCCACCAGCAACTCGGCCGTGCTCAACCGCATCGTCTCCGGCACGCCCACCTTCATCCAGGGTCAACTCACCAGCAACGGACAGGTCTACGTCGTCAACCCCGCCGGCGTTTTCTTCGCCAACTCGGCGGTCGTCGACGTCGGCCGGCTCGTCGCCGCGGCGGCCAACCTCAGCGACAGCGACTTCCTCGCGGGCCTGGACCGTTTCACCGACGCCCAGGGCCAGGTCAGTAACGGCAGCCCCGATCTCTTCGGCCGCCAAGGTGTCGTGCTCGTCGGCCGCAACGTCAACAACCAGCCCGGTGCCGCCGTCCGCAGCGAAGACGGCCAGATCGTCCTGGCCGTCGGCGACGACGTGCTGATCACCGACGGGCCCGACGGTCGGCTCATGGTCAAGCTCACCGGGTTCGGCGGCCCGCCCGGCTCGGCCGACAGCCGGCTGAACAACCGCGGCACCGTCGACGCCGGCCCCGGCGGCGCGGTCGTCCTCGGCGCCGGCGACCTGCTCGGGCTCTCGGTCCTCTCCAGCGGACGCGTCGAGGCCGCCGACATCACCCTCGAGACCGGCGACGCGCCCCTGAACCTCTCCCGCAACAGCTCCCGCTTCCCCACGCTGTCCGACACCGCCACGATCACCGTCAACACCGCCGAGCTGCACTACTTCGCCGACGTCGCCCCCAACGACCGCCTCGTGCTCAACGCCCCCGGCGGCTTCAGCGACCGCAGTAACTCCGGCCTCGGCCCCTCCATCGTCAACGGTAACCCCTTCCCCCCCACCCCCGGAACCGGCACCCCCGGAACCGGCGACCCCGGCCTCGGCGACCCCGCTTCCGGGGGTGCTACGTTCGTCGACGCCTACGCCCGCTTCCTGCCGGTCGAACCGCTGGCGGTCGCGCCCGCCGCCGTGGTCCAGATCGACCCGGGTCAGTCCGCGGCGATGCGCCGCGACCTGGGCGTCGACGTCAAGCGCTTCGAAGAGCAGCCACTGCTCGAGTCGCTGCTGGCCGCCGCTGTGCTCAACGACCTGACCCCCGGAAGTTTCACCTCCGGCGGTGGGGACACCAGCCGGGTCAGCGCGGGGCGTTTGGGGTACACCGCGGCGCAGGACGCGATCGACGCCTACGGCCGGGTGTTCTACGTCAACGCCCCACGGGACGACGTGGCCGCGTCCGACCCGACGCCCGATGAGTTGACCGCCGCCGACCAGACCCACCGGGTGCGGATGACGCTGCAGGCGGCCGCCGACCGGTACATGGCCGACGCCGAGACGACCGAGATCGAGCCCAGCGCGTTCCTCGCCTGGCTCGAAGAGCAGGACCGCGAAGCGCTCGAGGCGTTAGCGGGCCTCGACGAGCTGGTCAACGACGCGATGCCGAGCCTCGGGCTCAGCGCGACGGAGCTGGATCGCTTCCGCCGCTGGACCTACGGCAAGATCGCCCCACAGGGCGTGAGCCTGCGGACCCTCGACGAACTCGTCGCCGCCGCCGGCCGGTCGTAACGGGTTGCTGCCTTAGCTCCCTCTCCCCCCGCGAGAGGGCCGGGGTGAGGGCGGTGTGACAGATGAACGACCGCAACGAGCGACCGCAAGCCGCGGTGCGGCCGCCCTCACCCTAACCCTCTCCCGGAGGGAGAGGGAACTGAACCAGACAGCTCAGTACGCCAGCGCCAAGTATCGCCCCAGCCAGTCGAAGTCGGGTGCGTTTGGCTCAGCGGCGGCGATGACCAGCACGTCGCGGGGCTCGCCGGGCAGGGGCGCGAGGGCGAGGTCGCCGAAGGCGAGCCAGCCGAGCTCGTCGCCCACGCCGAAGGCCGGCGCAGCGTGGGCCGCGGCGACCTGCGGGGGCAGCGGCGCATCGAGCGTGGCCCGGGGGGTCGAGGTATAGGCCTGACAGCCGCCGAGCGCGGCGGCGAGGACATAGGCGAGGGCGGCTTTCATGGCGGGTCTCCGGATCGGTCGGGTCGTTCCCCCTCCCATCGGATCGACGGCCCGTCGAGTTGGGCCCGACCCCTGGCCGATAACCCGGGCGAGCCCGTCACGCCCGCCGCGGGGCGGGGGTATGATCGCGGCTCGTTCGGGGGCACGATCTGGCCGACCTATCCGTAGTTGAGGCGGGACCCAGACTTGGCCGAAGGCCAATCCGTCGCGGCGTCGCGGCGGACGGTCGGCACCCGCTCCGGCCACCCCGTTGACCGCCGCGATGATCCGACCCGACCCCCCGCGACCCGAGCCCGACCCCCCGCCCGCGGCCCGCCGCCGGCGGGCCCGGCCCGGCGTGGACACCTCGTGGGTCGCGCCGGACCCCCCGCCGATCCCCGACCGCATCTCCAAACAGCTCGAGCCGCGGCGGCCGGCTATGCCCGCGCTGCCCAGGGTGCGGGTGCGGCGTCCGCGGCTGCGGCGGGCCGCGGCCGTGGCCGGCGTGGCGCTGCTCGCGGTGGCGGCGTGGGCGTTGTGGCCCAGCCCCGGGCTGAACGCTGAAGACCGCCAGCGGTGGGAGCGGCTCTGCGACGACACGGCCGCGTGGTTCGGGCCGCTGCGGGCGTCGGTGCAGCACGAAGACCGCCTGGTGCTGGCCGAGCTGGGCTTCGACGGGGTGATCGCCGAACTCGTGGCGGGCGAGGCCTTCGACCCCCGCGTGATCGCCGGCCGGCCTGACGCCACGCTCGAGCAGTTGCGCGACCACCCGCCGGCGTCGGCCCAGAGCCCCGCGGCGATCGAGGCGACCCGGCGGGCGGCGGCGGCGCTGCGGCGGGTCGAGCTGGCGTTCACGCGCTGGCCGGTCGCCGCCGACCTGCGGGCGCACCACGCCCTGCTGGCCGACCGCGGCTGGACCGCGGCGGCCGAGGCGGCGTGCCGCGTGCTGGCCGACGCCCCGCCGCGCGGCCGGGCCCCGGTGGGCGCGGCGCTGCACGCGATGCGGCTCACCGAGATCCAGACGACCGCGATCGACGAGGCCTGCGCGGCGCTGCGCGACGAGCTGGACCGGCTGGCGGGCCACGACGAGCCGATGTTCGACGCCGTGGCCGCCGCCTACGCCGCGCTCGACGACGCCGACATGAACCGGCCCGACGGCGACCCGCTCGAACGGTTGCGCAACCAGTTGCAGTCGCTCGAGGCCTTCGCCGCGCGGATGGTCGAGATGGTCGAGTCGGGCCGCTACGCCGAGCTCGACCACGCGGCACTGCGCCAGCGTGGCCGGTCGTACGCCATGCTCGCCGATACCCCCGCCGGCCGGCTGCCGACCGAGGCGATGCGGCGGTGGCTCGAGGAAGCCAACGGGTACGTCCGGCTCGACGACGCCCCGGCCGGGGACTGGGCGGCGATCCAGCGTGGCCGGCTGGCCGAGGTCGACCGCCACGTGCAGGCCATGCGCGACGCGGCGCACCTCTCGACCGACGCGTTCGCCAAGCGGCGCGCCCGCCTCGGGGCCGCCCTCGACGCCCAGCTCGACGCCCCGGCCCACGAATACACTCGCGCCGAAGACGAACTGCACCGCCGCGAGTTGGCCCGCCAGATCGACGAACTCACGCGGGCGGGCGACGCCCTGGCGCGACGCATCGCGGTGCAGGACGCCGCCGACGCGATGGCCCGGCCGACGCCGCTGACCACGGCCGGTTTCGCGTCGCCGGCGGTCGAGCGGCGGTGGCAGGCCGAACGCCAACGCCTCGCCGAGCGGCTGCGCCGCGACGCGGATTCCGCCGCGGCCGAGGCCGACCTCGACGCGGCCCGCTCCGCCCTGCTGGGGCTGATCGACCCGGACCTCCCTTCCGCGCTGGCCCCGGCGGCGGCGTACGACACCGCCGAGCACGACGGGCCCACCGCCGCGCTGCTCGGGGCCCTCAACGCGTTCCTGCCCCGCCACCGTGAGGCGACGCTGGCCCGGGCCGTGGAGCACGGCGTGCCGCGGGACGGCCGCGCGTGGTCGGCCCGGCAAGCGGCGTGGCGGGCCGCGGCAAACGCGGCGGACGCGCTGGCCGCCGAGGCGCGGACGGCCGAGGCCGCGATCCGCGGCGTCACGCCGCTGCCCGGCGACGTGCTGGCCGACGGCGTAGCGCCGTGGGAAAAGACCGCGGTATGGCGCGACCCGCCGGTGGCCGCGGCGGCGACGGCGGTGGCCGACCGCGTCGTGGCCCTGCGGCTGATCGCCGCGCTGGACCGCTGGGACGTGCTGAGCCAGATCGCGCTGCAAGCCGACGACCCGGCCACCGGCTTCGCGGCGTGGCGACGCGTGGGCGAGATCGACGCGCCGGCCACGGCCGAGGCGCTCGATGTCGAGCTGACGACACGCAAGCACCTGATTCGCCTGAGCCGTTTGGTGGCGGACCCGACCCGGTCCGCGGCGCTGCGCGACGAGCTGGCGGCGGCGGGACCCGTGCGGTGGGAATACGCGATGACCCGCGCGGCGGACGCGTCGCGGATCGACGCGATCGCCGTGCGGGCCGAGGCCCACGGCGTCGACGACGCCGACCTGCCGGCGGCGGCGGGGTTCAACCTGCGGCTGCACCGGCTGAGAGCGACGCTCGACGCGCTGCCGCCGGGCGCGATCCACGAGGACGAATTGCTGGCGCTCGCGCGGGTCTGGCACACCCAGGCGTCGGCGAGCGCGGTAGCGCATCACCCACAACTGGCGCCGACCCTGGCCGCGCTGGCGGGATACCTGCGCCCCGGTGCGGCGGACCGCGAGCAGCTCGACGCCGCCGGGCCCGCCGCGGCAGGCTGGGCGTGGCGACGCGAGGCCGACGGCCGGGCCGTGGCGTTTACACGCGGCGGCTGGGCGCTGCGTTTCGTGCGGATCGATCCGGGGCCGGAGCTCGGCGGGCCGTTCTACCTGAGCGTGAGCGAGCTGCCGGCGGGCCTGGCGGTGGCGAGCGCGGCGTGGGCCGACCGCGAGGCGGCGTGGGCGGCCACGATGCCGGGCTACCGCCGTGAGGACCCGCGGAAGGGCCCGCGGAGCTGGACGCTAGACCGCGACGCCCGGGGCGGGGCGACGCTGCAACTCAACCCCGGCGGCTGGCTGACCCGCGACGCCTACGCCGCGGCGCCCCCCTCGCCGCCGGCCGGCAAGCACCCGCTCAACTACGTCTCGGCCGAGGGCGCCGCCTACGCCGCGGCGCTGCTGGGCTGCCGGCTGCCCACCGTCGCGCAGTGGACCGCCGCGTTGTCGCGCTACCCGGTGGCCCCCGGCGAGCTGCCGAACCTCCGCGACACGACCTGGGCCCGCCACGCCGAGCACACCGCTGCGCTGATCGCCGCGGGCCGCACCGACGTCGCCTGGGCGCACGCCGACACCTTCCACGCCCTGCCGGACGAAGACGCCGATGACCCCGCCGCCGACCACCACCCGATCAACGACGGCACGCTCTGGTTCAAGCCCGTCGACCCGACCGACGGCGCGGCCCCCGCGCCGGCTCGGCCGGTCCACCTCATCGGCAACGTCGCCGAGCTGGTCACCCTCGGCCCGGTCGACCCCGCCCCGCTGCTCGACGACGGCGTCCCGATCGCGCAGCGCCGCGACGCCTTCCGCCGGCAACACAAGGACGGCTTCGCCGTGGTCGGCGGCTCGGCGCTGTCGCCCGCTTCCCGCCGGCCCGAGTCGGCCCGGGCGTTCAACGTCTTCGCCGGTGCCCGCGGCTACGCCGACGTCGGCTTGCGGCTCGCCTTCGAGGCGCCTTACGAGACGCCGGCCCAGCAGGCCGAGCGGGCGCTGCGCGAGCTGGACTATCTGCCGATGCGGTGAGAGCCGGCAACGGTTGGTGCGATGGGCGTCCGCCGACCGTGCGGGAGATATACTCCCTCGCCGCCCTCATTTCTCGCACGCAGGAACCACGTCTTGAGCCCCGACCCCGCCGCGCCGTCCCGCCCCACCCTCGACCGCATCAAGGGCATCCTCCGCCGCGACCTGAAGCTCGGCGACACCTTCGAGATCGCCGACGACATGCCGCTGGTCGGCTCGGACCTGGACCTCGATTCGCTGGACTTCCTGATGGTGGTCACCAGCGTCGAGAAGGAACTGGGCTACAAGATCCCCAACGAGGACATCGGCGAGACGATCTTCACCAGCGTCGACACGCTGGCCCGGTACCTGGAGCCGAGGGTGGGGGCTTAGGGGCTAGGGGAGCTTATGCCGAGACCGAATTTCTTCGCCCGTGTCCACTTTTTGCCGTGAACGAATTTGATGCTTAACGCCGCTGAATCCAAGCCCCCAAGGCCCCAAGCCCCCAAGCCCCTGCTCGACCTGCTTCCCCACGGCGAGGGGTTCCGCTTCGTCGACGAGGTGCTCGAAGTCGAGCCGGGCGTGTCGGGGCGGGGCGTGTGGCGGGTGCGGGGCGACGAGTCGTTCTTCGCGGGGCACTTCCCGGGCCAGCCGATCGTGCCGGGGGTGCTGATCGGCGAGGCGCTCGCGCAGATGTCGGGGCTGGTGGGGCTGTCGCACGCCGGGTCGGAGAACCGGGTCGGCGGTCAGTTGGCGCAGATCGACCTGCGGCTGAAGCGTCCGGTCGCGCCGCCGGCGGAGATCGAGCTGTCGGCGACGCTGACGCGGGACCTGCGGAAGCTGACGCAGTTCGACGTGGTCGCGCGGTGGGACGACAAGCTGGTGGCCAAGGGTTCGCTGACGATCGCCAGCGTCGCGCGGGAGGAATCATGAGGACGTTGCTGCTCGCGGTCGGCCTGAGTTTTGTGGCCGGGTTGGCGGCGGCCGACGAGGCGGCCCGCTGGGACGCGGTCGCCGCACGGCTGGCGGAGCGGCCGGAGGCGACGTCGCTGCGGGCGCGTTTCGTGCAGGAGAAGTTCACGCCGCTGCTGGCCGAGCCGATCCGCTCGACGGGGGTGGTGCGGTCGGCCGACGGCCTGTCGCGGTGGGACACCGAAACGCCGCACGCGTCGGTGATGCTGATGGGCGACGGCGAACTGCGGCTGTACTACCCCGAGGCACAGACGCTGGAGGTCTACGCGTTGGACGACGGGGTGATGGCGTTGTCGGCCGCGGCGTCGCCGGACGTCGCGACGCTGCGGGAGCGGTTCGAGTTGACACAGTTGCAACCGGGCGACGGCGATGTGTTAAGGCTGATTCTGTTGCCGCGGGGCGGCTCGTTGGCCGAGGCGGTCGAAGAGGTGGTGGTGGAGCTGGCGGCCGGCGGCGGGCTGCGGTCGATGACGATCACCGACGCGGACGGCGAGACGACGGCGACGGTGTTTGACAACGTCGAGCTGAATCCGGGGATCGAGCGGGCTGAACTGGAACTTGAGCTGCCGGCGGGGACGCGGGTGGTGCGGCCGCTGGCGGGGGTCGGGGCGGGATGAAGCCGCCGGCGGCCCACGGGGCGGAGACGACGGCATCGGGGGAGCGTTGGCTGCGACTGTTCTTCGGCTTGTCTCGTCGGGCCGGCTGGCTGGCCAAGGGCCTGCGGCCCGCGGCGGTGTGGGGGGTGTGGTCGTTTCACCGGCCGACGCGGGAGGCGGTGCGTTCGAACCTGCGGCAGGTGCTCGGGCCGGACGCGGACGCGCGGACGACCGACCGGGTCGGGCGGGCGGTGGTGGGCGACTTCTACGACTTCGTCGTGGACATCGCGGCGGCGGGCGATTCGTCGGCCGAGGAGTTGGATAAGCGGATCGCGGCGATCCACGGGACCGAGGCGTACGAAAGCGCGAGGGCCAACTTCCGGGGGGCGGTGCTGGTGACGGCCCACTTCGGGAGCTTCGAGGTCGGGCTCGCGGCGGTGCGGCGGATCGAGCCGTGGGTCCACGTGGTATTCCGGCGAGACGCGATGGGCGGGTTCGAGCGGATGCGGCGATCGCTGCACGAGGCGCTGGGCGTGATCGAGACGCCGATCGACGACGGGCCCGCGAGCTGGTTGGCGTTGCGCGATGCGCTGCGGGACAACGCGGTGGTGGTGCTTCAGGGTGACCGCGTGATGCCGGGGCAGCGGGGGTTGGCGGTCGGGATGTTCGGCACGACGTTGGACGTGCCGGTGGGGCCGGCGAAGCTGGCTCTGATGACCGGGGCGCCGCTGGTGCCGGTGTTCGCGGCGCGTGAGAACGATGGGCGGGTGACGATCGAGCTGGGCGTGCCGATCGCGGTGCCGGACGCGGCGGCGGTGGAGTCGGCGACGCGGGCGGTAGGGGTGGCGATCGAGTCGGCGGTGCGTCGGCACCCCGCGCAGTGGCACGTGCTGCACCGGGTGTTTGATTGATCCGCGTTGCGTTAGCATAACTTGGTAAGTCATGTGCACGTGAGGACTGGGTTTGGCGAACGCTTCGGCCGGGATCGTGGTGACGGGGGCGGGGCTGGCGACGAGCCTGGGCGTCGGGCGGGAGGCGGTGTGGTCGGCGGTGCGCGGGGGCGGGGTCGGGCTGGGGCCGTACCGTGCGATCGAAGACCCGGCGCAGGCGGAGCGTGGGGGCGGGGAGGTGCCGGCGGCCGCGGGGATCGACCTCGACGGCGGGCCGCGGACGTCGGCGTACCTGCGGTTCGCGGTCGAGGAGGCGTTGCGGCACGCGGGTCTGGTCGTAGGCGAGTCCTGGGCGTACCCGCCCGAGCGGTGCGGGCTGATGCTGGGCACGACATTGCACGGCATGGGCGCCGCCGGGCGGATGGTGCGCCGCGGATCGGCAGAGCCGCTGCGGGACTTCCTCGCCCCGGCGGTGGCGGCACGGGCGACGGGGCACCTGCCGCTGGCGGGGTTCTCGGCGACGACGTGCTCGGCCTGCTCGTCGGGGCTGGGCAGCCTGCTGCTGGCAGCGACGTTGCTGCGGGCCGGCGAACTCGACCTCGTGGTGGCCGGGGGGTACGACCCGATCAGCGAGTACGCCTACGCGGGTTTCAACGCGCTGCGGCTGGTGGACGAGCGGCCGCCGCGGCCGTTCGCGCGGGACCGGGCGGGGATGAAGGTGTCGGAGGGCTACGGGATCGTGGTGATGGAGCGGGCGGCAACCGCGGCGCGGCGTGGCGTCTCGCCGTTCCTGTGGCTGCGGGGCGGCGGCGAGTCGGCCGATGCACACCACCTGACACAGCCGCGGCCCGACGGCGGCGGCGCGGCGCGGGCGATCGCCGTAGCACTCGATGAAGCCGCGATTGACACGAGAGACGTCGACCTGATCGTCGCCCACGCCACGGGCACGCCGGACAACGACGCGGCCGAGGTCGCGGCCTACCGCGGCGTGTTCGGCGCAGCGCTGGCCGACACGCCGGTGGTCGGGCTCAAGAGCCGGCTGGGCCACACCCTCGGGGCCGCGGGCTCGGCCGAGTTGATCCTTGCGGGGCTGGCGCTGCGTGACGGCACGCTGCCGACCACGGCGACGACGACCGACGACGGCACCGATTTCGAGGGCGTCCGCATTGTGACCGGCGACGCCCGGCCCGAATCACTGCGGACGGCGGTGAACACGTCGCTGGGCTTCGGCGGGGCGAACACGTGCGTCGTCACGTCCCTTGCCCCGGGAAATAACCGACGCACGGCCACCGAACCACGCGAGGTCTGGGTCACCGGTGTCGGCGTCGTGACGCCCGACGCCGTAGGCTGCGACGCCTTCGTCAAACACGCGCGATCCGGCCGCGAGCCGACGCCCGGGCCGGTGTCCGACGACGCGTACCTGCACCTCTTGCAAGCCCGCCGCGTCCGCCGGCTAAGTAACTACGTCAAGCTCAGCCTCGCCGCCGCCCGCCTCGCGGCCGACGATGCCGGGCTTGACACGCTCGACGAGGCTCAGCGCGACGCCTTCACCGCCGACTGCGCCGCGGTCCTCGGCACGGCCCACGGCTCGACGAAGCACAGCTACGCCTACTACCGCGGCTTGGTCGATGAGGGCTACGCCGCGGCGAACCCGATGCTGTTCGCCGAGGGCGTGCCGAACGCGGGGGCGGCGCACCTGAGCATGGGGCTGAACCTGCGGGGCGGGTGCCAGTCGATCATCGGCAGCCGGACGGCGGGGCTGGACGCGTTGCGGCTGGCCACGATCCGACTGGTCCTGGGTGAAGGCGACCGGGCCGTGGTCTGTGCGGGCGAAGAACACGACCCGTTGGTCGAGCGGTGCTACGCCGAACTGGGGCTGCCCACGCCGACCGCGGCCGGAGCGGTGGCGTTGGTGCTGGAAGCGCGGCCGGCGGCCGAGGCGCGGGGGGCACGCTGCCGGGGCGTGGTCGGGATGGGATCGGGCGCGAACTTCGGGCGGGACCTGCGGGCCGGCGTGCGGGGCATCGACCTGATCGTGGCCCGCAACGTGGCGAAGGGACGTGCCCGGGTCATCGGCTGCGGCGGCCCGGGCTGGCTGGGGCGGTTCGAGGCGGCGGGGCTGCGGCGGGCGGGCGTCCCTTCAAGCCGGTTCGCCGGGATGGCCGAAGGGTTCAGCACGACACCGCTGGCCGCGGTGGCCGCGGCACTCGGCGGGTCTGAGATGACGCTGGTGGTCGCCGCGGATTTTCACGGCACCGCGACGGGGGTTCGCGTCCGGCCTGCTAACCATTAAGATACAGCGAACGTGATCGAGGCCGGCCCGCTACGCCTCCCGACCACCCCCGAGACCAAGGACGCGTCTCCTGATCGTCGCCACGACCCCAGCCCGACCGCACCCGACCGCCCCGTCCTGGCTCGCCGCCTGGGTGGGCCCGCCCCGCCGCACCGCGACCGCCGAGGAACGCGACGGCGTGATCCGTGCGACCTGTCGCACCGCCTACGGCAGCCGCTTCGCCCACGCGGAAGCCCGTGTCGCCGGGGCCGACCGGCTCGACGACCTGCAGCTGCAGCACGCCGCCGCCGAGGCCTACCGCCTGATCCGCCGGGCCCTGCAGGACGGCCCCGCGCAACATCCGGTCCGCTTCTGGAACTTCATCCCCGGCATCGTCGACGCCGCCGCCGACGCCCGCCTCGACCGATACATGGTGTTCAACGCCGGCCGCTACGCCGCCCTGGCCGACTGGTTCCACGCCGGCGACCGCGAGCAGCTCGCGCCACACATCGCCACCGCCACCGGCGTCGGCCACCCCGACGCCGACCTGGTCGTCCACGCCCTGGCGGACCGCCACCCCGGCACGCCGGTCGAAAACCCCCGCCAACGCGCCGCCTACCGCTACTCCAAGGCCTACGGCCCGCTGCCGCCCTGCTTCGCGCGTGCCACGGTGGTCGACCTCGACGCGTTCCCGCCGCTGGACCTCGGGCCGGGCCGGGCCGATCACGGCGGACGGTGCGTGCTGGTCGGCGGCACGTCGAGCATCGTCGGCGAGTCGTCGGTCCACGCCGGCGACGTCGCGGCCCAGACCCACGAGACCCTGGACAACATCGACGCCCTGCTGCGTCACGCCGGGGCCCACGGCGTCGCCACGCTCAAGGCCGTCCGCGTCTACGTCGTCGATCCGGCCTACCTCGATACCGTGACGCGGGTGATCGACGACCGGCTGAAGCACCTCGCCCAGCAACCCGACCTGGTGCTCGCGCCGCTGTGCCGCCGGGACCTGGGCGTCGAGATCGAGGGGCTGGCGCGTGTCGGATAACGCCACCCCTGAGATCATGTACGACGCCCTGATCATCGGCGGCGGGCCGACCGGGGCCGTGGCCGCGCTAACCCTCGCCCGCGCCAACCGCCGGGTGCTGGTCGTCGAGAAAGACGATTTCCCCCGGTTCCACGTCGGCGAGTCGCTGATCCCGCAGGACATGGAGCTCTTCGCCGACCTGGGCCTGCTCGAGGAGCTGGCACAGCTCCCGCAGGTGAAGAAGACCGGCGTCGAGTTCGCGCTCGGCGACGCGACGGCCGGCCACGCGATCCGCTTCGACGAGTCGCTGATCCCGGGGGTCCGCGAGACGTTTAACGTCGAGCGGGCCGTGCTGGACGACGCCTTGCTCGGCGCGGCGAAGCGGGCCGGGGCCGAGGTGTTATCCGCCAGGGTCCAACGCGTGCTGAAGCTCGAAGACGGCGACACCCGCCTGCTCACCGACGCCGGCGAGGTCCGCGGCCGTTATGTGATTGACGCATCGGGTCAGGCTTCCGTCCTCGGCCGGCACCTCAAGACCCGGCGGAACGAGGCCACGCCCGCCCTGCAAAAGATCGCCTACTTCGGCCACTTCGAGAACGTCGACCTCGACAACGCGCTGGGCGACGACCAGATCACGATGGTGCTCTGCGACGAGGGCTGGTTCTGGATGATCCCGATCGACACGCGGCGGGTCAGCGTCGGCATGGTGCTCGACGCCGCGGTCGCCCGCCGGCTGCGCCTGCCCGCGAACCGGATGCTGCGCTGGGGCATCGAACGCTGCCCGCTGGTCCGCGACCGGCTGCGGCACGCCACGCCCCCGGCCCACGGCAACGGGTCGATCAGCGACTACTCGTATTCGTGCGCCCCCTACGCCGGGCCGGGCTACTTCCTCGCCGGCGACGCCGCGACGTTCCTCGACCCGGTGTTCTCGACCGGGCTGTACCTCGGGATGGAGGGCGGCCGGCACGCCGCGGAGCGCGTCGACCACGTGCTACGCGGCCGGTCCACCCCGGAAGCCGCGCAGCGTGACCACCGGCGTTTCTTGCTACGCGGCACCGCGCCGTTCTTCCGGATGATCCGCGGCTACTACCGCTCGGGCTTCCGCGACTTGTTGCTGAACGGCAGCGGGCCGCTGGCGATGCACCGGGCCGTGATCGCGGTACTGGCCGGCCAGGTGTTCCCCCGGCCGGCGTGGGCGGTGCGGTGGCGGATGCGGCTGTTCCACGCCTGCGCGGCGCTGCAGGAGCGGGTGCCGCTCGTGCCGCGGCGTGGCGGGTATTCGCTGCTCGCCGCGGAACCGGAGGCGTTGTCTTGGGCCGTCCCGGAAGATGCGGTCGATCTGCTTCGGGTCTCGACCCCGCCCGAGCCCGTCCCGGCGTGCGTGTAAGACCCGGCTCGCCCGAACCGCCTTTACGAGAAGACCGCCCGATGGGCCTCGACCTCTTCGACCGGCTCCGACGCCACGCCGCCGACCGCCCCGGCGGTGACGCGGTCCGCGTGATCGGGCCCGAGGCCGATCGGCACCCGGCGGTGACCTGGTCGCAGTTGCATGCCCGGACTTTTGCGGCGGCCCAGCGCCTCGACGCCGCGGCGCTTCCGGGGGCGGTGGTGATGCTGCTAAGCCCGAACCGCCCCGCCGTCGTGCCGGCGTTTCTCGGGACGCTGGCCGCGGGGCGGGTCGTGTTCCCGGTCGACCCGCACCTGACGCGGGCCGAGCTGCGGCCGCTGGTGAAACGGGTCGGCGTGGTCGCCGTGATCACCGACCCGCAGCGCTTCGACGACTTCGCCGGGCTCGACGTGGCGTGTCTTGAGCTCGATGCGTTGACGGCCGAACCCGCGATGCGGGCGACGCTCGACACGGCCGATTTCGGCCACCGCGGCGGGCTGCGGCTGCAGAGCTCGGGGACCACCGGCGGGCCGAAGGTCGTGGTGCGGTCGGGCCGGTCGCTCGACGCGGTGGCACGAAACGTGGCCGAGGCGGTGGGGCTGACGGCCGACGACCGGGTGGCGACGGCGGTGCCGCTGTCGCACTCCTACGGCATCGAGAACGGGATGCTCGCCCCGCTCTGGGCCGGGGCCGCGGCGTTGCACCACGTCACTCCGTCGGGCGCTACGCAGGGACGCGGCTTCGACCCCACCGCGGTCCTCGACAGCGGCGCGACCGTGCTTCCGGGGGTGCCGGCGATGTTCGAGATGATCGACCGGTTGGGGTTGGGCCGCGGCGAGCTGCGGGCGGCGTACTCGGCCGGTGGCCCGATGCCCGCGGCGCTGGCGCGGCGGCTCCACGAGCGGACGGGCCTGCGGCTGGGCCAGCTCTACGGCAGCACCGAGATCGGGTCGGTCACGTTCACGCCGCATCTGCCCGGGGCCCCGCCGGAGGGCGTCGGGCGGGCGATGCGCGGCGTGTCGGTGCTGATCCTCAACCCCGACCAACCCAACCCCGGCACCCCCCTGCCGCCCGGCGAGGTCGGGCACGTCGCGGTGCGGGCACCCTCGATGTTCGACCGCTACCTCGACGCCGACGCCACGGCCGAGGCGGTCGTTGCGGGCTACTTCCTCACCGGCGACCTGGGGCGGATGTCCGCGGCGGGCGACCTGGAAGTCACCGGTCGGCTCAAGCTGCTGATCGACGTCGGCGGGGTGAAGGTCAACCCGATCGAGGTCGAGGCGGTGCTGGGCGGGCACCCGCAGGTGGACGAGTGTGTCGTCGTGCCCGACCCGGTGACGCCGACGGTGAACCGGGTCAAGGCGATCGTGACCGCCCACGGCGACGGGGTGGACGAGGCGGCGTTGCGTTCGTTCCTGCGTCAGCGGCTGGCGGCGCATAAGGTGCCGCGGCGGTTCGAGCTGCGGGCGACGCTGCCCAAGAGCGCGACGGGCAAGGTGCTGCGGCGTCGGCTGCGGGTGTCGGCGTGAAGCGGGCGAGGTTTTGGAGGTCTGCGGATCGACTCCCTCTCCCCCCGGGAGAGGGTTGGGGTGAGGGCGGCCGGTCTCGGCTTGGCCAGAGGATTGAGAGAGTAAGTTTGAGAGCGCTCGCCCTCACCCCCGCCCTCTCCCGGGGGGAGAGGGGGCAAGGCATCGTCGGGCTCGGGGTTCTGCTCGTGCTGGCGAGCGGGTGTGCGCTGGTTCCCGGCGGTGTTGAACCGCTGCCGACGGTCGCCTGGACCGACGTTGAAGACGCCCGGCAAATCCTCACCGAACGGCAGGCATCACGCGGCACGGTGCAAGCGCGGCTGACGCTGCGGTTCACGGGCCCCGACGGCGAGGCGTCGCCGCGGCTCGACGCGGCGCTGGCGGGTGACGGCGACGGCCGGCTGCGGCTGCGGGCGTGGAAGCTCGGCCAGAGCATGTTCGACCTCACCGCGACACCCGACGGCGTGTTTGTCGCGGCACGGGACGAGATGCGCGGGTCGGGCGACGACCCGCAGCGGGGGCTGAGCGGGCTCACCGGGCGGCTGGGCGAGCTGCTGTCCGGGCCGGACTGGCAGACGGCGACGCTGTCGCGGGTTGGCGGCGACCTGCAGGCCGCCTGGCCGGACGGGCTGCGGGCCGAGGTCGACGGGCGGACGCTGACGCCCCGTCGGTTCGTGGTGACCACAGACGACGGCGAATCGATCACAGTGGACACAACGTGGTCGGCCTACGCCACCGGGCCGTGGTACCGCACGATCGCGGCGTTGGGCCCGTTCGGGGAGGCGGAGCTGGACTTCACGGGCGTGACGCTGGGCGGGGCGCTGAACCCGCGGGCGTTCGTGCCGCCGCGGCGGGCGGTGCGGGTCGACACCACGCAGGCGGCGACGCCGTGAACGCGGCGGGCCCCGACGTGACCGGCGGCGTGCTGCCGTGGTGGGTCGGTCGGGTGACGGCCCGGCCGGGGGTGACGCTGCTGGTGGTGCTGGTGCTGTGCGGGGCCGCGCTGCTGGCGGCGCTGCGGATCGAGCCGGCGACGGGGGTGGCGGACATGCTGGCGGACGATCAGCCGTCGTCGGTCGCCCTGGCGAAGATCGTGGGGCGTTACGCGTTGGTCGACGACCTGGTGGTGCTAGCCCGGCTGCCGGAAGACGTCGAAGAGGCCGACCCGGCCCGGCTGATCGCGTTTGCCGAGCGGCTGCAAGCCGAGCTGGCCGACGAGCCAATGGTGGCGGACCTGCGTTACCGGCCGACGGCGCAGGCGTCGGCGTTCGTCGAAGAACTCCTGGTGCCGCGGGGTTGGCACTACCTCGATGCGGGGCAGCAAACGGCGGTGGTTGAGCGGCTCGAACCCCAGGCGATGCGGGCGCAGTTCCGGCAGAACGCGGCGATGCTGGCGGCACCCGGCGCGGCGGCGGGCCAGCTCGCCAAGCGATTGGTGCGTGACCCGCTGCGGCTGCGCGAGTTTTTGGCCGGGGCCGGGGCGGGGCTGCGCGGCGGTGACACGGCGAAGCGGTTCCTCGACGCGGACCAGACGCCCGGCGGCGCGGCAATGGTGAGTCCAGACGGCCGGGCGATCCTGGTGCGGGTCGCGGGGGCGGAGTCGGCCAACGACCTGGACTTCACCAAGGCGTTCATGCCGGCGGTGCGTGACGCGGTCGGGCGGGTCAACGCCGACAATGTGTTGCGGGTGGACTTCACCGGGGCGTACGCCATCGCCGAGCTCAGCGCGTCCCGCACCCGCTCCGACATGATCCGCGCCTGCACGGGCTCGGTGCTGCTGCTGGTGGCGGTATTTCTCGTTGTGTACCGCCACCCGCTGGCGTTCTGGTTGTTGAAGCTGCCGGTGTACGCGGCGATCGTCGGGGCGTTCGGGGTGTACGCCCTGCTATCGGGCCGGCTGACGCCGGTGACGGCGGTGGCGGGCGCGGTGCTGGCGGGGCTGGGGATCGACTACGCGGTGCACGTGTTGTCGCACCACGAGACGCAGCGGCGGGCCGGGGCGGACGACCGCGCCGCGGCGCGGCGGACGGCCGCGGCGGTCGGGCCGGCGGTCGGGGCGGCCTGCGTCACGTCGCTGATCGGCTTCGCGGCGGTGCTCGCGTCGGGGGTACAGTCGCTGCGGGAGTTCGCGGTACTCGGCATGCTCGGGCTGGGGCTGGCGTGGCTGGCGGCGTTCACGGTGCTGCCGGCGCTGCTGGCGAAGTTCGGCCGGGGGCGTCGGGGCGAGCGGTCGCTGTCGGCGGCGCGGTTCGACCTCGGGCCGGTGGTCCGGCGCATCGCGGCGACGCCGGGGGCGTGGCTGGGCGGCGGGGTGTGCGTGATGACGCTGCTGGGCGTCGTCGTCGTGTCCACGGCCCGCGGCGGCGAGGGCTGGTCGGCCCCCGTCGGCTTCGACGACGATCTCTACGCCCTGCACCCCCAGCCGCACCCGCCTTTGGAAACCCAGGACACGCTGGCCGAGGTGTTCGGGGCCGCGCCAAACTCGCTGCCCATCCTCGTCGAGGGCGGCACGCCGGACGACATGCTGCGGGCCGCGGCGGCGACGCAGCGGCGGCTGAACCTTGACGACACGACACAAAGCCTCGGGCTCGCCGGCGTCTTCGGCCCGGCCAGCCTCATGCCCCCCCCGCCCCCGGAAGTTGTCGTCCCACGACCCGAAGTTGGCCGGGTGCTCGAAGACTTCCGCGCGGCAGCCAAGGCGGAGGGGTTTGCCGTTGCGGCTTTTGACGAGTACGAGACGTTTCTGCGGGCGTTGCTGACCGCTGAGCGGCCGACGTGGGCCGAGGTGCGGGCGTTCGACGAATTGGCGGGCTTGGTGCTGCCGCGGGGCGAGGCGGAGCCGACCCAGGGCCTGGTGCTGGCGACGCTGGCCCGGCCGTGGACGACGACGCCGCAGCGCAACGACACCCTCGACGCGGTCCGGACCGAGTTGGCCGGGGTACAAGGGGCGACGCTGACCGGTATCTCGGTGGTCGGCTACGACACGCAGCGGGCGATCGGCGGGCGGCTGTCGCGGCTCCTGCTGATCGCCGGCGGGCTGGTGCTGGTGTGGCTCGCGGTGTTCTTCCGCCGGCCGAGCGACCTGCTGCTGGCGTTGCTGCCGGCAGGGGCGGGGCTGCTGGCGCTCGTGGCCGGGGCGGCGGCGTTCGGGTGGAGCCTCAACGCGATCAACCTGATCGCCCTGCCGCTGGTCGTGGGCATCGGCGTGGACGACGGCGTGATGCTCACCGCCCTGGCCCGCCACGCCCGGCGACGCGGGCTCGACCGTACGACGCTGACCGGACACCTCGCCGCCAGCGCCCACGCGGTGACGATGACGAGCGTCACCACGGGGCTGGCGTTCGGGTCGCTGGCGTTCACCAGCGTGCCGGCGATCCGCACGCTGGGCGGGTTCACGGCCGTGGGCGTCGGCGCGGCGTGGCTCGCTTCGCTGATCGTGCTCCTGCCGGCGCTGGTGATCCGCCACCGGGGCGTGGCGTCGGGGGTCCCGACCCGCGCCGAGCCGAGGGCCGTATGAAACGCCGCGTCTTCGCCTGCTGGTTGTTCGCGTCCGGCCTCGCCGCCTGCGCCCCGACCGACCGGCTGAGCTTCCCGGACACGCCGACGCACGTCGCCGGCCGCGAGACGTGGTACGACACCGATCGCGACGGCAAGCCCGACTTCGCGCTAACCCACGCCGACGACGGTCGGATGATCACGCTGGGCTACGACGACGACGCGGACGGCGGGGCCGACCGGCGGTATCACTTGCAAGACTTCGATCCCGAGGCGTTGCCGCACCTGGTGGTGCTGATCGACTCGGTGTCGTACCCGGCGCTTCGGGCTTCGCTGGCCGAGCGGGCCCCGGGGCCGTGGGGCGCGTTTTACGAGCCGGCCAAGGTGATCGCGCCGTACCCGAGCATGTCGGCCCTCTGCTTCGGCGCGATCCTCCACGCCCCGCCGATGCCCGGAGCGATCAACCGCCACTACGACCCCCGGCCGCAGCACCGCGGCGTCACAAACCTCATCACCAAACGCCTCGGCGGATACCGCAACCCCTGGCACCGCCGGCTGCACTACCACATCGACTACGACGAGAACGGACGGGCCTGGCTCAACCCCCGGCCGTACCTGCGGGCCGAGTTCGAGCGGGCCCGGCAAGCCTTCGATGCCAGCCCGCACCGCACCACGATCGTCTACGTCTCGTCGTCGGCCGCGATGATCATGAAACACGGACAGGAAGGGCTCGACGAAACGATCGACGAGTTGGAAAAGTTCCTGCTGCAGGTTCTCTACGAACGCCGCGGCGCGGTGCGGATCAGCGTCGCGTCGGACCACGGGCACAACCTGAGGGACACCGAGTGGATCGACGTCGAACGGACGCTGCGCGACGCGGGGTTCCGCGTGACCGATCGGCCGCGGCGGCCCGACGACGTTTTCGTCGAGATGGACGGGCTGATGACGTGGTTCGGCGTGCACACGCCCCGGCCCGCGGTGGTAGCCGACACGCTGCTGGCCGGGCACGACGAGATCGAGACAGTGGCGTACCTGCACGGCGACAGCGTCGTGGTGCAGGGCCACCGCGGCGCGGCCCGCATCACGATGGACGACAAGCGACTCGTTTACACGCCGGAGACGGCCGACGTGCTGGACTACGGTGACCGGCTATCCGACGTGGCGATGTCACGCGACGAATGGTTCGACGCGACGGCGGACCACACGTTCCCCGACGCCCCGGCCCGGCTGTGGGACGCGTTCCACCTCGGCACCGTCAACGTGCCGCAGGTCATGGTCACGGTGAAGGACGGCTACTGCGCCGGCATCGGCTGGTTCCGCTGGTTCGTCGACCCGCGGTCGACGCACGGCGGGCTGAATCAGGTCAACTCGGCGGCGTTCGTGATGACGACGGGCCGGCCGATCGACGGCCCGTTACGCAGCGCCGAGGTGTTTGATGCGATCCAGCCGGGATATGTGCCGCCGGTGGTGCGCGGGGCCGGGGAGTAGACTCGGGCCATGCTGATCGTCTCGACGTGGCTGACGGTGATCGCGCCGACGGCGATGGTGGGCGGCGGGCTGCTGGGCTGGGGGATGGTGCACCCGCGCAGCCGGATCATGGGGCCGCTGTCCTTCCGCGGGCCGGAGGTTGACGAATACGGCGAGGCGTTGCCGCCGCGGGTGGCGCTGACGTTCGACGACGGGCCGACGCCCGACGCGACGCCGGCGGTGCTGGACGCCCTGCGGACCGTCGACGCCCCGGCGGCGTTCTTCGTCATCGGCCGCAACGTGCTGGCACACCCTCACCTCGTGCGGCGGATGGGCGACGAGGGGCACCTCGTGGCGAACCACAGCTTCGACCACGACCGCCAGGGCCTGTGGGGGCTCAACGCGTTCTGGCGGCGGCAGCTGGACCGCGGCGACGACGCGGTGTTCGACGTCATCGGCAAACGGCCCGCGATGTTCCGCCCGCCGATGGGCCTGAAGCATTGGCACCTCATGAAGGAGGCGGCCTTCGGCGGGCACGCGGTGGTGACCTGGAGCCGGCGGGCCCGCGACGGCGGGAAGCGTCCGCCGCGGGCGGCGAAGATCGTCCGCCGGCTGCGGCGGGCGAAAGCCGGCGAAGTGCTGCTGCTGCACGACGGCCACGAGCCCGACCGGCCCGCGTCGCGGCGACCGACGGCCAACGCGGTGGTACCGCTGGTCAACCAGCTGCGTGACCGCGGCGTCGAGATCGTCCGGCTCGACGAGCTGCTCGGGCTGCCGGGCTACCGCGTCACGGGGACGTGGCCGGCGTCGTAAGCTCGTCGTCGACCGGCACAAACCGCAGCAGCAGCAACGCAACGCCGAAGGCGATGAGCCCCATCGCCGCGCCGATCACTACTCCGCCGATCCACCACGCCAGGAAGTAGCCGTGCAGCAGCCGCCGCAGCTCGGCGAAGCCCAGCGAGCCGAGGCCCGCGAAATCGGACCACGCCGGCGGCGCGCCGGTGAGCGTCAGCCGGCCAAGGTAGACCGCCGCGAAGATCAGCATGAGCCCGAACGGCGGGAACGCCGCCTGCGACCCGACCACCGTCGAGACCGGGTGCAGGTGCAGCCGGCGGGCGACGTACAACGCGATCAGCGTCTGCACCGGGTACAGCGGCAGGTTGGCGACGAACACGCCGAGGCCCAGCCCGACCGCGACGCTCATCTGCCCGACCCGGTCCCGCCGCGCCGCCCGTACCAGCTCCCGCGGATCGACCCAGCGCAGGACCCGTTCCCACCACGGTTCTCTGCGACTCGCCGCCGCGCCGCGGCCACTTTCCGGGGGGGGCCACCGGGGGTGGGGGAGGGGGAGCATGGCCCGATTCAGCAGACGCAGGTGCAGCGTCAGCCCGTGGAGCGTGTCGCGCAGGGGCCGGAAGTGGCTGACGTGTTGGCCGCGCGGCGGGTAGATCGTCCGCACCGACACCTGCGTCAGTTCCACGCCCGCCCAGCCGGCCCGCACGAGCAGCTCGGCCTCGTACCCGTACCGACCCGCCCGGCAGCGCACCGCCTCGATCAGCCCCAGCGGTACCACGCGGTAGCCGCACTGGCTGTCGCCCGCCCGGAGGCCACACGCCATGAGGATCGCGAGGTTCGACAGCGACCGCCCCAGCCGGCTCCCGGCCGGGTAGTTCGGGTCGTCGGTCGTGCGGTGGCCCAGCACCAGCGTCCCCGGCGCCGCCGCCGCCGCGGCCAGCAGCGCCGCGGCGTCGGCCGGGTCGTGCTGACCGTCGGTGTCCATCGTCAACGCGTGGGTCCGCCCCAGCCGTGTGGCCTCGGCGAAGCCGCTGCGCAGCGCCTCCCCCTTGCCGCGGTTGGTCGGGTGCGTCACGCGGTGCAGCTCGGCTTCGGGGTGAACCGCGGCCCAGGCGTCGAGCACTTCCGGGGTGTCGTCCGTGCTGCCGTCGTCGACGACGATCAGCGGCAGGCCCCACCCCGCCGCGGCGCCGAGCACCCCCGGCAGATGCTTGCCGCTCTGGTAACTCGGCAGCACGACCGCCGGGCGGAAGTTGGCCGACGCCTCGGCATCGTCGTTCACGCGGGCACCTCACCGTCCCCGCCGGCCGATCCCGGTTTCACGCCCGCCCGCCGCCCTGCCGATAGGGTCGCCATGAACGTCATCTTCCTCGGCTACCGCGGCAGCGGCAAGACCACCATCGGCCGCAAGGTCGCCGACCAGACCTGGAAAGACTTCGCCGATACCGACGCCGAGGTCCGCAAGCGGTTCGGCAACCGCTCGATCGCCGAGATCTGGGACACCGAGGGCGAGCCGGCGTTCCGCGCCGCCGAGGTCGAGGTGACCCGGCAGCTGCTGGGCCGCGACAACCTCGTGGTCGCCCTGGGCGGCGGGACGCTCATGCAAGACGGGTCCCGGCAGGCCGTGATCGACGCCCCGGACGCCAAGCGGATCTACCTCGCCGCCTCGGCCGAAGTTCTGGCACGACGCATCGCCGACGACGCCGCGACCGGCCGGACCCGCCCCGCCCTCACCGGCCTCGGCGGCGGGCCCGAGGAAGTCGCCGCCGTGCTCGCCGAGCGCGACCCGGTCTACCGGCAGGTCGCCGACGTCGTGTTCGACGTCAACCACGTCGACGTCGCTGGGGCGGTGGCGTACCTGACCCGCCACCACCTGTAGGCCTCACTCCCGTGACATCGCCTCGACCTCGGACAGCGTGCGGAGCCGGTAGCCGCGGCGGTCGGTCTCTTCGAGCAGGCGGCGGAGGGTGGTCATCGTGCGCTCGCCCCGGCCGGCCTGTTCGCCGATGCCCTCGTGCAGCACGAGGATCGCGCCGGGGTAGCCACGGGCCCCGAGCTGCCGGCCGTAGGTCGCCGGCAGGTGGAGAAACGTATCCCAAGGCACGAACGACGCCATCGCGAAACGCGGGTCGTAGCCGTATCGGTGCAGCAGCGGCGACATGGTGTCGGGGTTGAAGTTGCCCCCGGCCGTGCGGAACCAGCGCGGCGTGACGCCGAACTCACGCAACGCCTCGTCGGCCCGTTTGAAACTGGCGGCGAACGCTTCCGGGGGCAGGCGGACGCTGGGGACGTCCGCCGCGGTGTGGTTGCCCAGCTCGTGGCCCTCGTCGAGGATGCGTTGCAGGGCGGCGCGCCCGGCGGGGCCGAGAGCGTCGGTGTGGTCGGGGTGGACGAAAAACGTCGCGGTGTGGCCGTGCTCGGCGAGCAGGTCGAGGATCGCGTCGGTGTGGGCCGACGGGCCGTCGTCGATGGTCAGCGCCATTACCCGGCGGTCGCCGACGTCGAAGCGGTACACGCCCTCGGGCCCGATCCACTCGGCGACGGGCAGCAGCGCGACCTGCAGGTGACCGCAGGCGGGCAACAGCGCGACGCCCAGGAGCAACAAGAGCAACGCGACGCGGCGGAGGCGCCCCTTACGTGGCTTGCGTAGCGGAGCCGCGTCAGCCATCGCCCGCCCCGGCGGCAGCTTCGGGGGTAGCTTCCGGGGGCGGGGGCGGGGCGATCCACGGCACGTCGTCGACGCCCGCCTCGTGGTTGGCCCGCCGGGCCAGGGCGAACAGCAGGTCGCTCAGCCGGTTCAGATAAACAATGACCCCGTCGCCGACCGCCTCGTGCTCAGCGAGGGACACGCACAGCCGCTCGGCCCGCCGGCACACGGTCCGGGCCACGTGCAGCCGCGCCGCCGCCTCCGTCCCGCCCGGCAGCACGAAGTGACGCATCGCCGCCACCGCCCCGTCCGCGTCGTCGATCCATGCTTCGAGCTCCGCGACGTGGCGGTCCGTCACCCGCGGCACCATCGACCCCGCCTTGCCGTCTTCCGGCGTCGCCAGGTCCGCGCCGATCTCGAACAGCCGGCTCTGGATCGACCGCAGCGGCCCGGCGATCGCCTCCGGCAACGCGCCGCACAGCGCCAGCCCGACGTGGCTGTTCAGCTCGTCGGCCGTGCCGTACGCCTCGACCCGCAGGTCGTCCTTGCGCACCCGCCGACCGCCGAACAGGTCCGTCTCGCCGCGGTCGCCGCGTTTGGTATAGAGCTTCATCGCCGGATGATAGAGCCGGCCGACCGGTCCGTTTTTTGCCCCCTACCTAACCCCCGCCTAAACTCGTTCCGCCGGGATACGGCCGGATCACCCCTTCTCGATTCGCGAACCCGACAATCCCTACGCTCCCCTCCTTCCTCGAGCCTGAGATGTCCGACCCTCAACCCACCGTCCCCGCCCCCGCCAACCCGATGCCCGACGTCCAGGGCTCCGACGACCTCCGCCACGTCCCCATCGACAAGGTCGGCGTCAAGGACATCCGCTACCCCATCACCCTCGACACCCCCGGCGGCGGCAAGCAGTCCACCGTCGCCACCGTCAACATGTACG
>JBCCRT010000018.1:0-33955 GCA_039201235.1 Planctomycetota bacterium | reverse complement strand
GGACAAGCTCTGGCTCAGCAGCTTCCGCAAGCTCGCCATGCTCAAGGAGCTCGGCTTCTTCGGCGACATCCTGTCGGTCAAGGGCGACTTCGGCTACTGGGTCTTCTCGGGTATGGACGTCGATCAGCCGATGCAGCGGCCCAGCTGGAACTACCGGGCCGAGGACGGCGGGGGGATCATGATCGACATGTTCTGCCACTGGGAATACGTCATCACGAATCTCTTCGGCCCGATCAAGTCGCTGGTCGCCCACGGCGCGATCGACCTCGACGAGCGCCGGGCCGAGGACGGCACGCCGTTCACGTGCACCGCCGACGACTCGGCCTACGCGATGTTCCTGTTGGAGGACGGGACGATGTGCCAGTTCAACTCGTCGTGGGCGACGCGGGTCCGGCGGGACGACCTGCTGACCGTCCACGTCGACGGCACCAAGGGCTCGGCCGTCGCGGGCCTGCGGGAGGTCTACACCCAGTCGGCGGCGAACACGCCGAAGCCGGTGTGGAACCCCGACGTGCCGCAGCCGATCGACTTCTACGACGGCTGGGAGCTGGTGCCGAACAACATCGAGTACGACAACGCGTTCAAGATCCAGTGGGAGCTGTTCCTGCGTCACGTGGCGTTGGACGAGCCGTTCCGCTACGACCTGCGGGCCGGGGCGCGGGGCGTGCAGATGGCGGAGCTGGGGATGACCAGCTGGCGGGAGCGTCGCTGGGTGGACGTGCCGGAGCTCTGAGGCGTGACGCTCGCCCCACCGACGAAGCTTTACCCGGGGATCGAGACGCTGCGGCGGGCGGCGGCGGCGGACGCCGAAGCCGTGGGCCGCCTGCGGGGTCTGGCGGAGCGTTTGGGGGAGATCGAACCGCCGGCGGTCACGTCGCGTCGCGCCGCGCCGGTCGGGTTCACGCCGGGGCGGCACGACTACGTGTCGATGCAGACGTACTGGTGGCCGAACCCCGACACCCCGGACGGCCTGCCGTACGTCCACCGCGACGGTCGGATCGGCCCGGACGTGATCCGGTTCGACCGGCCGCGTCTGGACCTGCACGCGGACGGGGTGCGCACGCTGACGCTCGCCGCGCTGCTGGCCGACGGCGCGTCCGCGGCCGCTTCCGCCGAAACCGCGGCGCGGTGGTTGCGGGCCTGGTTCCTCGATCCGGCGACGCGGATGGCGCCGCACCTGCGTCACGCCCAGTTCCTGCCCGGGCAGAACACCGGCACGTTCGTCGGCGGTATCGACCTGACCATCCGGCTGCCGGCCTACCTCGAGACGATCGACCTACTGCTCAACGGCTTCCCCGGAGTCCTGACCGGAGAGGAGCGGGCCGGCCTGACGCGGTGGTGGTCGGACATGCTCGACTGGTTGTGGTCCGACCCGGTGCGGAGATGGCACGACCGGGCGGAGAACAACCTGGGGGTGTATTACGACCGGGCGGTCGCGTTTCTGGCGCGGCGGCTGGGCCGTGAGGCGGTCGCGGCGGACCGGGCCGAAGGGTTGATGCCGCGGCGGGTGCGGAGACAGATCGAGCCCGACGGCCGGCTGCCGCACGAGCTGCGGCGGACGCGTTCGTTCGGCTACTGCCTGATGAACGTGCTGGGGTTCTGCGAGCTGTGCCGCGTGCTCGACCCGGAGGGCGACACGCTGTTCGGGCGGAGCGACGCGGACGGCCGGAGCGTCGCGCGGGCGGTCGATTGGTTGTGGGGCGTGGCGTCGGGTCCGGGGGCGTGGCCGTACGAAGAGGTGCAGGGCGTGCAGTGGGACCGGCTGGCCGTGGTCTGGGGCACGTTGCCCGAAGCGCTGCGTCGACGCTATCCGCTGGAGCGGGTGTCGCATCGCCTGTCGCCCGCGGTGCGTGAGAACCCGTGGGGCGTGTACCTGCGTCCGGCGTTGCACCCGTTCCGCCCGGCGGCGTGGGACGAGTTCCCCGAGCTGCTGCCGGCGTGAGCCCGACCGCGACCCGAAACTTCTGGAGACCGAACCCCGTGAACGACCTGACCCGCTGCGCGATCCACACGATGACGAACAAGCCCTGGACGCTGGCCGAGTGCTGCGACCGCTACGCCGCGGCGGGGGTCGGCGGGATCGCGGTGTGGCGGAACACGGTCGTACCGGACGAGGGGGGGGTCGGTCTCGACGAGGCGGTGCGGGTCGTGAAAGACTCGGGGTTGGCGGTGCCGGCGTACGTGCGGGGCGGTTTCTTTCCGGCCGCCGGAGGCGAGCAGCGGCAAGCCGCGATCGATCACAACAAGGTGATGCTGGACGAAGCGGCGGCCCTCGGCGCGGACCAGATCGTGCTGGTGGTCGGCGCGGTACCGGGGATGCCGTTGGTTGAAGCGAGGAAGCAGGTCGCGGACGGGATCGCGGCGTGCGTGAACCACGCGAAGGGGGTCAACGTGAGGCTAAGCATCGAGCCGCTGCACCCGATGTATGCGGCGGACAAGTCGTGCGTGAACCGGATGGCCGAGGCGCGGGTGATCTGCGAGACGATCGGCGAGGTGGGCCGGGGCGTGGTGGGGATCGCCTGCGACGTGTACCACGTCTGGTGGGACCCGGACCTGGAGCGGGAGGTCGCGCTGGCCGGGGAGCGGGGGACGCTGTTTGGGTTTCACGTCTGCGACTGGCGGCCCGACACGCGGCACCTGCTGACCGACCGGGGGCTGATGGGCGACGGGTGCATCGATGTCCGCGGCATCCGCCGGCTGGTCGAGGCGGCGGGCTTCGACGGCTTCTGCGAGGTCGAGGTGTTCAGCGAGGCATATTGGTCTCAAGATCAGTCCGAGTATCTCGGACTGATCACGCAACGGTTCGTGGAATACGTCTGACGCGCGGGGGAGTTCGGCGGCTTGGCGTCACTCGGCCGGGGTATCACGGCCGCGGTCGCGTCGCCGCTCGCCGTCGCCGCGGGCCTGGCGTTGTTCGTTGCCGTCGCCGCGTTGAGCGCGGCGTTGCTCGCGCTGCTCGCGGGCCTGTTCGAGGTTGGCGTCGTACCGGGTCTGCTGCTCGGGGGTCAGCTCGGCCCGAACGGCCTCGGCGGCCTGGTCCATCGTGTCGCGGAGCTGCTGGCCGATCGTTTGCATCGCCTCTTCGTCGCCCGACTCGCGGGCGGTCGTGAGCTGCTCCCGTAGGTCGCGGACCGCTTCGCGGCTCGAACGCATGGCTTCGCCGATGGCCTGCTCTTGCGCTTCGGTCAGGTCGAGGTCCGCCAGCGGGCCGCGGCGTTGGCCGCGTCCCTGCCGCTCGCCCTCGCCCCGCTCGCCGCGTTGCTCCCGCATCGCGCGGGCCCGGGTCTGCATCTGCTCGACCTGGGCGTCGAACGTCGTCAGCTGTTCGGGGGTCAGCTCGGCGCGGATCGATTCGCGGGTCTGATCCATCAGGGCCCGCATCTGCTCGCCGAGCTCGACGAAGGCTTCGCGGTCTTCGCTGCGGCGGGCCTCGCGCATCTGCTCGCGGAGGGCACGCATCTCGTCGCGTTGACCCTCGACGATCCCGCTCACGGTGGTCCGCTGGGTCTCGGTGAGCCCGAGCTCGTCGATGAGCTGACGCATGCCGGCCCGGCGACCCTCGCGTCGCTCGCTGCGTTCGTCGCCGCCGGCGGAAACTGCTTTTGCCTCGCCCGGGGCGGCCAGTGAGGTGGTCGCCAGGCCGAAGCAGAGCAGGACGGCCAGCAGGGCCAGCAGGGAGGTACGCAGGGCGCCGGTCGCGGCGGAGCGGGGCGGGGTGATGGCGGGTTTCATGGGTGGTTCCTGTGGGGTGCGCGGGGTCTTCAGCCGGCAGAACGTCCCCGGCGGCGGTTTATTGCGGGGGGGGCACGACGCGTCGAACGGCGGGACGAGTCCCGCCGCTACCCCGGGGCGTGGGGCCTCTATCATCTCGGCATGGCCGCAACGAAAGACCAGGTGGTGGACGTTCTGCGGGGGGTGCAGGACCCGGAGCTGAAGCGGGACATCGTCACGCTCAACATGGTCCAGCACGTCGAGATCGAGTCGGCGGACAGGCGGGCGCTGGTGGAGGTGAAACTGCCGGCGCGGGCGCGGCAGTTCAAGGAGCGGTTCCGGGCCGAGGCGTCGGCGGGGATCGAGGCGTTGGGGCTGACGCCGGACGTGCGGTTCAGTTTCGAGCTTACCGAGTCCGCGCCCAGCAAGCCGCAGCAAGCTCCCGACAGCGGCGCGGAAGCTTCCGGGGGCCCGCTGCCGGGGGTCAAGCACATCGTGGCGGTGGGGGCGGGGAAGGGGGGGGTGGGCAAGTCGACGGTGGCGGTGAACCTGGCGGTGGGGCTGGCGCGGACGGGCTCGAAGGTGGGGCTGATGGACGGGGACATCTACGGGCCGTCGCTGCCGACGATGTTGGGGACGGACCGGTTCGAGCCGCGGACGGTGGGGAAGATGATCGTGCCGTTCGAGGTGCACGGGGTGAAATCGATGACGATCGGGGCGTTGGTCGAGGACGACAAGCCGTTGATCTGGCGGGGGCCGATGGCGCACGGGGCGTTTCAGCAGCTGGCGACGCAGACGGATTGGGGCGAGCTGGACTACCTGATCATCGACCTGCCGCCCGGGACGGGGGACGTGCCGCTGACCATGTCGCAGATCTTGCCGCTGACGGGGGCGGTGGTGGTGTGTACGCCGCAGAAGGTGGCGCAGGACGACGCGCGGCGGGCGATCTCGATGTTCCGGCAGCTGCGGATCGAGGTGCTGGGGCTGGTGGAGAACATGAGCTACTTCATCGGGGACGACGGGAAGGAGTACGACCTGTTCGGGCGGGGGGGCGCGGAGATGCTGGCGCGGTCGGCGGGGGTGCCGTTCCTGGGGGCGGTGCCGATCAACACGAACCTGCGGCGGAACGCGGACGCGGGGGACCCGACGGCGAACTTCACGGGCGACGACACGCTGGCGGCGGAGCTGGAGGCGGTGACGCGGGCGCTGGTGCGGCAGGTGGGGGTCCACGTGATGAGCGGGGCGGCGGCGGGGCCGACGCTGACGGTGTCTTGAAAACGGATCACCCCAGCTGCGACGCAACGCGTCGCCGACGGCGATTGCACCGTGGCGGGCATTGGGGCCGATAAAACGGGATGCGGATCTTCTCGCTCGTGGCGGTGGTTGCGTCGGTGATCGCCGCGTTGTCGGCCGTGGGTCAGCCCGCTTCGACGACGCCGAAGCGGCTGGTGCAGGTCTTCGATTTCGAGGAGACCAATGCGCAGGGCGTGAAGCTGGGGCGTGGGTTGGCGATGCCGCCGGGCTGGTACCCGATGGGGCGGGCCCCGCAGGCACGTGACCCGAACTTCGGGCGGCTGCCGCTGCACGACCGGCTGTCGCGTCGGCCGGGGTTCCCGGGGCATAACGTGGTGCGTTACGCCGAGCGGGGCGACGCGGCGTCGGGCGCGTACAGCCTGCACCTGGGGATCGACGGCGGCAGCAGCGGGGCGTACCTGGAGGTGGGGCGGCTGCCGGCCGTACCGGGCAGCGACTACCGGGTGACGGCAATGATCAAGACCGCGGGGCTGGAGCGGTCGGCGGCGCGGCTGCGGGCGTACTTCGTCGACGCCCGGGGCCGGCGGATCGAAGAGAGCGTGCGGGTGAGCGAGCGGCTGCGGAGCGAGAAGGGCTGGGCCGAGGTCGCGTTGACGCTGCCGGGCGAGTTCGGCAAGGCGGCGTACCTGGGCATCGAGGCGGAGCTGGTGCAGCCGAGCCCGGACCCGCGGAACGTCCTGGGCAACCAGCAAGTGGTGCTCAGCGACGTGCGGGGCGACGCGTGGTTCGACGACATCACGGTGTGGCAGCTGCCGCACGTACAGATCGGCACGGGCAGCGCGGTGAACATCACCCGCGGCGGGCGGGGGCCGGCGTGGGACGTGTCGGTCCGGGACCTGGTGGGGGGTCGGCTGGAGGCGCGGCTGACGCTGTACGACCACGCCCGCCGGCGGGTCGCGCAGGAACGCCGGCCCATGGGCTGGGGGGCGCCGAGCCGGTGGCGGTGGGAGCCGGAGCTGCCGGCGTACGGCTGGTATTTGGCGGAGCTGGCGGTGATCGAGCGTTCGGGGGGGCGAAGAACCCTGGCCCGTAGCGGGGATGGGCCGGGGGAGGGTCGCGTGTTGACGCTGGGCCAGTCGACGCCGCGGCTGACGATCGGCGGGTCGGGGGCGGACGTCGAGCAGAAAGAAGACCCCGCGAGCGGCGGCGCTACACAAGCCGGGGCACCCTCGGCCGAGCCGGACCGGGTGATCGCGCGGACGTACAACGCGGCGTTGTGGCTGCCGCCGGGGACGGGCCCGGTCGGGCCGGACGCCGAGCGGTTCGCGTTGTCGGCCGAGGGCCTGGGGGCGCGTCACCTGAAGCTGCTGCCGGAACTGTCGCGGGTTGCCGGGCTGGGGGCGGTGATCGTCTCGGCCTGGGACCGCGAGACGACGCTCGGGGCGCTGGACCTGCGGCTCGACACGCTGCAGTCGGTGATCGCGCCGCTGAAGAACGGCGGGCGGCGGGTCGAGGTGTCGTTCTCCCCGCTGCCCGAGGAATTGGAACACACCCGCGGGGTGAACAGCCGGCTGCCGGTGAAAGCGTTCGCGGCGTCGCCCGAGGTGTGGATGCCGTACGTCCAGCCGGTCCTCGTGCGGCAGGGCCAGCGGGTGAACACCTGGCAGCTCGGCGGCACCGACCGGCCCGCGGCGGCGTACCTGCCCGATCTCGGCGACGTGGCGGCGACGGTCTACGACGAGTTTCGCCACTGGACCCCGGCCCCGGTGGTCACCCTGCCGTGGCGGCTCGATCAGCCGGCGCGGCAGAACATGCCGACCGGCGGCGTGGGTTACGCGGTGCACTGGCCGGCGGGCGTGCTGCCCGAGCGGCTGGTGGACCACCTGCGGGGGTCGGGCTGGGCGGCGGGCGACACGCCGCGGCGGCTGCACCTGCGCCCGGCCTCGGCGGACGCGGTGCCGCACCCGGCGCGGGTGGCGGACCTGGCGCTGCGGATGGTGCACGCCTGGGAGCAGGACGCCACGGGCGTCGCGATGCCCGACCTCTGGACGCCCGCCCTCGAGCGGCGGGACGCGCTGCTGCCCGACCCGCTGCTGGGGGTGATGGCGAACGTGGCGACGCGATTGGCGGGCCAACGCGCGGCGGGCCGGCTGAACCTCGGCGACGACCGCGCGGCCGTCATCTTGCGCCGCCACCGACCGCTCACGGAAACGGCCGAAGCCGGCGAGGGCGGTCCGCAGGGACCGACGCAGGCCACCCCCGGCATGCTCGTGGCCTGGAACGTCAACGCGGGCTCGGCCCGCTCCGAGCTGCGGATGTTCCTCGGCCGCGCCCCGGTGCTGCACGACGTCTGGGGCAACGCCACGCCGCTGGAGCCCGACGCCGACGGCAAGCACGTCGTGCCGCTGACCGACACGCCGGTGTTCGTGACCGGGATCGACCCGCAGCTCGCGCTGTTCCGCGCGGGCTTTGTGCTCGACGAGCCGTTCGTCGTCTCGACCCAGACGCCGCACCTGCGGACGCTGCGGCTGACCAACCCCTGGCCGGTGACGATCAGCGGCCGGTTCACAATCACCGGGCCCGAGACGTGGTCGGTCAAGCCGTTCCGCCACGCGTTCTCGATCGGGCCGGGCCGGTCGCTGGAGCTGCCGGTCGTGCTGCGGTTCCCGGTGCAGGAGGTGGCGGGGGAGAAGCGGCTGACGGTGGACATGGAGTTCACGGCCGACCGTCGGTACGAGGTCGAGCTGGCCGCGCCGATGCGGCTGGGGCTCGAGGGCGTGCGGCTCGAGGCGTCGCTGGCGGTCGAGCCGGGCCGGGCGGCGGGCACGACCGACGCGGCGGTGACGTGCATCCTGACCAACACGGGCGACGCGCCGATCTCGCTCAACCTCGCCGCCAAGCTCGCCGGTCACCCGCGCCGCGAACGCCTGATCCCCCGGCTCGATCCGGGGCAGGCGGTGATCCGTCAGTTTCGCTTCGCCGACGCCGCCGCGGCGCTGCGCGGGGGGGACATCCGGCTGAACGTCCGCGAGACCAACGGCCCGGCGGTGCTGAACAAGACCGTCGGGCTGTACGACGTGGAGTGAAACGCGTGGGCGGGAGCCTCGCCCTCCCGAAAAGCCGATCCCTCACTGGTGCCGCAGTAAGATCGCCTCGTACAGCTCCTGCTTGCCGCTGGTCTGCGCCGGCTCGCCGCCGGCCGCGCCCAGTTCGGCCAGCTGCTGCAGCGTCAGCCCGCCCGCCTCGTAGGTCGCGCCGTCGCCGGCGTCGAACGAGGCGTAGCGCTTCCGCCGCAGCTCCCGGTAGTCCGAACTCTCGAGGATGTCCTCGGCGATCAGCGCGGCGCGGGCGAAGGCGTCGATGCCCGCGACGTGCGCGATGAACAAGTCCTCGAGGTCGGTCGAGTTCCGCCGGGTCTTGGCGTCGAAGTTGATCCCGCCGCCGGTGAGGCCGCCGGCCTCGAGCAGCACCAGCATGCACTCGGTCAGCTCGTACAGGTCGACCGGGAACTGGTCGGTGTCCCAGCCGTTTTGGTAGTCCCCGCGGTTGGCGTCGAGGCTGCCCAGCAGGTGTCCCCCGGAAGTGTTCTTCGTCCCCGCGGCGACGGCCATCTCGTGCTGCATCGTGTGGCCGGCGAGGGTGGCGTGGTTGAACTCGAGGTTGAGCTTGAAGTCCTCGATCAGGTCGAACTCACGCAGGAAGCCGATCACCGTCGCCGAGTCGAAGTCGTACTGGTGCTTGGTGGGCTCGCAGGGCTTGGGCTCGATGAAGAAGTTGCCGGTGAAGCCCTTGGCCCGGGCGTAGTCGCGGGCCATCGTCAGGAACCGGCCGAGGTGCTCGCGCTCGCGGGACAGGTCGGTGTTGAGCAGTGACAGGTAGCCCTCGCGCCCGCCCCAGAACACGTAGTTCTCGCCGCCGAGCGCGATGGTCGCGTCGATCGCGCCCTTGAGCTGGGCCCCGGCGTGGGCGACGACGGCGAAGTCGGGGTTGGTCGACGCCCCGTTCATGTACCGCGGGTGGCTGAACAGGTTGGCCGTGCCCCACAGCAGCTTGACGCCGGACTTGGTCTGTTTTTCTTTGAGGTATTCGACGATCGTCTTGAGCCGGCTTTGCGACTCGTCGAACGTGTCGGCCTCGGCGACGAGGTCGAAGTCGTGGAAGCAGTAGTAGCCCACGCCGAGCTTGGTGATGAACTCGAAGGCGGCGTCGGCCTTGGCCTCGGCGGCCTCGACCGGGTCGGCCGGGGCGTCCCAAGGGAACGTCTTCGTGCCCGGGCCGAACGGGTCGGCCCCGGTGCCGCAGAAGCTGTGCCAGTACGCCACCGCGAACTTGAACAGGTCACGCATCGGCTTGCCCATGACGGTCCGCTCGGGGTCGTACCAGCGGAAGGCGAGCGGGTCGCGCGAGGCGGGGCCGCCGAACGAGATCTCGCCGACGGTGGGGAAGTATTCGGTGGGGCCGAGGGTCACGGGCATGGCGGGGTCCTGTCCTGCGGGTCAGCGGGTGGGAAAAGAGATCAGTCGGATTCGTACGCGGTGAGCTGCCGGTCGAGGGCTTCGGTCCAGCGGGCGAAGGCGTCTTCCAACGCCGGGCGGTCTTCGGTGTCGGGCTCGATCGTTTCGAGGCAGGTCAGCGATGCGAACGCCTCGGCCGGCTCGGTGTAGACGCCCGCCCCGATCCCCGCGCCGCGGGCCGCGCCGGCCGCGCCGTCGGTGTCGTAGAGCTCGATCCGCGCCCCGGTCAGCGTCGCCAGCGTCCGGCGGAACAGCGGGCTGAGAAACAGGTTCGCCCGCCCGGCCCGGATCACGCTGAGGTCCACGCCCGTCTCGCGCAGCACATCCATGCCGTGGGCCAATGCGAAGGCGATGCCCTCCTGCGTAGCCCGCGCGACGTGGGCCCGGCCGTGGCGGTTGAAGTCGGCGTTGGCGAGGTGTGCGCCGACGTCGGCGTTGCCGAGCATGCGCTCCGCTCCGTTGCCGAACGGAAGGACGCACAGGCCATCGCTTCCGGGGGGCGCCTGCTCGGCGAGGTCGTTGAGGGCGGGGTAGTCGAGGTCGCCGCCGAGGGTGCGTCGGGCCCAGGCGTTGGCGATGCCCGTGCCGTTGACGCAGAGCAGCAGCCCGAGCCGCGGGTCGTCGGCCGTGTGGTTCACGTGGGCGAAGCTGTTGATGCGGGACCGCGGGTCGTAGGCGACACCGCCCGACACGCCGTAGACCACGCCGGAGGTGCCGGCCGTCGCCGCGACCTCACCGGGTTGCAGCACGTTGAGCGACAACGCGTTGTTGGGCTGATCGCCGGCGCGGTAGGTTACGGGCGTGCCGGGGCGGAGGCCGAGCGCCGCCGCGCCTCGGTCCGAGAGTTCGCCCTGCGGTCCGAACGTCGGCACGACCGGCGGCAGCATCGCCCCCGGGATATCGAAGTGATCAAGCATCAACTCGGCCGGCCCGTCGTCGCGGAAGTCCCAGAGGACGCCCTCGGACAGCCCGCTCGCCGTCGTGACCAGCTCGCCGGTGAGGCGGGCGGCGAGGTAGTCGCCCGGCAGGCCGATCTTGTCGATCCGCGAGAACACCTCGGGCTCGTTCCGTTTGACCCAGGCGAGCTTGCTCGCGGTGAAGTTGCCCGGCGAGTTGAGCATCCGCGACAGGCAGGCGTCGTGGCCGATCGCGTCGAAGGCGGACTTGCCGATCTCCACCGCCCGGCTGTCGCACCAGATGATCGACGGCCGTAGGGCTTGGTGGTCCGCGTCCAGGCACACCAGCCCGTGCATCTGGTAGCCGATCCCGACCGCCCCGACGTCGCCCGCGTCCCGGCCGGCCTGCGCGAGCGCCGCCGCCACGGCCCGGGCCATCGCGTCCTCCCAGGCCGATGGGTCCTGCTCCGCCCAGCCCGGCCGCGGCGCGTCGATCGCCATCTCCGTCTCGGGGAACTGCCCCGAGCCGATCACGCCGCCGACGGCGGTGTCCAGCAGCGACGCCTTGACTGACGAACTCCCAAGGTCGATACCAAGAAGAATCATGGGCCAACCACAGTAACGCACCGCCGCGGCCGCTGCCGGCCCCCGGCAGGCCGCCGTGATACGATCCGCTTTCAACCGACCGAGGCGCACGGATGCTCCGCGAACTGCACATCTCGAACCTGGCCGTCATCGAAGACGCCGCCGTCGAGTTCGCCGCCGGGCTCAACGTGTTCACCGGGCAGACCGGCGCGGGCAAGTCGCTGGTGCTCGGGGCGTTCGAGGCGCTGCTGGGGCTGCGCAAGGCCCACGACATGATCCGCCCCGGCGCGGACGAGGCCCGCGTGTCCGGACTCTTCGTCGTCGACCGGCCCGCCCTCGCCGCCGGGCTGTCCGAGGCCCTCGACCAGACCGTCGAAACCGACGACGAGCTGCTGATCACCCGCAAGCTGTTTGCCTCCGGCCGCTCGTCGCTGTCGGTCAACGGCCAGCCCGCGACCGCCGCGATGCTCCGCCGCGCCGCGGACCTTCTGGTCGACATCCACGGCCAGCACGACCACCAGGTCCTGCTCCGCCCGTCGCAGCAGCTCGCCGTCCTCGACGCCTACGCCGGCTGCGGCGAGCCGCGGGAACGCTTCGCCGAAGCGTTTGGCGAGCGGCGTGACCTGCTCCGACAGCGCGACGAGCTAAGCGCCTCGGCCGAGCTGCGCCGCCAGCAGCTCGAGCTCTACGAGTTCCAGGCCGCCGAGATTGATACCGGGCAGCTGCAGCCCGACGAGTTCGCCGAGCTGCGGGCCCGCGAGTCGGTGCTGGGCAACGTGCAGAAGCTCAAGGCCGAGGCCGGCGCCGCCCACGCCGCGCTCTACGAGGCCGAGGGATCGGTGACCGAACGGCTGCAGGCGATCACCCACCTCTTGATCGACCTCGCCGAGCTGGACCCGGCGCTGGCCGATGTGACCGAGCAGACCCGCGCCGCGACGCTGTCCTTGCAGGAGGCGAGCTTCGAGCTGTGGCGGTATGTGGACCGGCTCGAACACGACCCCGCCGAGGCGGCCGAGGTCGCCGAGCGGCTGAACGTGATCAACCGCCTGGTCCAGAAGTACGGCGACGGTCTTCCGGGGGGCGACCCCGCTGCGGCCGTGCTGAGTAAGCGCGACGAGCTGGGCCGGCAGATCGAGACGCTCCGCGGCCAAGGCGAAGACGCCGGCCGGATCGACGCTCGCCTCGCCGAGCTCGATGCTTTACTAAATGAGCTCGGCGAGAAGCTCACGCTCGCCCGCCGCAAGGCGGCGAAGAAGCTCAGCCCGCTGATCGAGGCGCAGCTCGCCGAGCTGGGCATGGCCGAGGCAAAACTCACCGTCGAGCTCGGCCGGGCCGACGACGCGCCGACCGGCTTCGACGCCGTCGAGTTCGTCGTCCAGACCAACCCGGGCCAGGACGCCCGACCGCTGCGCAAGATCGCTTCCGGCGGCGAGCTGTCCCGCACGATGCTGGCGATCAAGTCGGTGTTGGCGAGCAGCGCCGAGGGCCAGCGCATCAGCGTCCTGGTCTTCGACGAGATCGACGCCAACATCGGCGGGCGTTTGGGCGGCGTGATCGGCCAAAAACTCCGCGCTCTCGCCCAACCCGCTAAGCCGCAAGCGGCCCCCCGGAACAATCGCCCCATCACGAAATCACCCCATCACCAAATCCTGGTCATCACCCACCTCCCGCAGATCGCCGCCTTCGCCGACCGCCACTTCCACATCGTCAAGACCGTCGTCGGCAAGGGTAAAACCAAACAGACCAAGACCACCGTCGGCACCCTCGAAGGCGACGCCCGCGTCACCGAACTCGCCGAGATGATGGCCGGCAGCAGGGCCACCTCGACCAGCCGAAAGCAGGCCGAAGAGTTGCTCGCCCAAGCAGGTTAGAAGCGATCCGCTTACACCCCGCCGACCGTCAGCGGCGTTGGCTGGTGGTTGACGGTGTGGGTCGGCTCGACGACGAGGTCCAGCGGGCGGCGGAGGCCGTCGGGGCCGGTGGGGGGCAGGCCGTCCTGGTCGATGATGCGTTGGATGGCCATGACACCCTCGATCAGGGTCTCGGGGCGGGGGGGGCAGCCGGGGACGTAGACGTCGACGGGGATGAACTGGTCGACGCCCTGGACGGTGGCGTAGGTGTCGAAGACCCCGCCGGTGCTGGCGCAGGCACCCATGGAGATGACCCACTTGGGCTCGGCCATCTGCTGGTAGATGCGTTGGAGCACGGGCAGCATCTTCACGCTGACCCGGCCGGCGACGATCATGAGGTCGGCCTGGCGGGGGCTGAAGCGCATGACCTCGGCACCGAAGCGGGCGAGGTCGAAGCGCGACGACGCGGTGGCCATCAGCTCAATGCCGCAGCAGGCGGTGGCGAACGGCATGGGCCAGATCGACGCGCGGCGGGACCAGTTGATGACCTTCTGCAGCTGCGTGGTCAGGACGCCCTCGGCGGGGAACGCGGCTTCGATGCCCATGTCGGCCTTAGGGGTTAGAGGCGGGGTTCGTCATTCGTAGAACGCTTAACAGTTTAGGCGGTCGCGGCCGGAGCCGTCTCGGTCGTGTCTTGGGGTTCCTCGTCCGGGTCGTCTTCGGGCGGCGGGGCGGGGGGCGTGAGCGGGAGGACGAGGCTGAAGGTCGCGCCGCGGCCGGGCCGGGAGTCGATGTCGATCCGGCCGCCGAGCATGGCGGTGAGTTCCTTGGCGATGGTGAGCCCGAGGCCGGTGCCGCCGTGGGCCTTCGTGACGCCGGGGTCGAGCTGGGTGAATTTCTCGAAGACGCGTTCCTGGTCGTCGGGGGCGATGCCGGGGCCGGTGTCGGCGACGGCGATGCGGACGCATCCCCCGGAACTGTCGTCGTGCGACGGACCGGCCGCGGTCGTTTCCGGGGGCAGCAGCTCGGCCCGGAGGGTCACGGTGCCGCCCGGCGGGGTAAACTTCACCGCGTTGGCCAGGAAGTTGAACACGATCTGCTGCAGCTTGCCGGCGTCGGTGTGCAGCACGGGCAGGCGGGGCGAGACCTCGACAAACAGCCGGACGCGGTTCTTCTCCGCCTGCGGCCGGATCAGGGTGATGAGCCCCTCGAGCGTGTCGGTCACGGACGTCGGCGCGACGCGGATGGTCATCTTGCCCGCCTCGATCTTCGCGAGGTCGAGCAGGTCGTTGATGAGTTCGAGCAGGCGTCGGCTGCTGAGGATGATATTGGCGGCGTAGCGTTTGCGTTTGTCGTCGAGCGGGCCGTGGCGGTCGGCGAGGGTCTCCTGGAGCACCTCGGCGAAGCCGATGATCGAGTTGAGCGGGGTGCGGAGCTCGTGGGAGACGTTGGCGAGGAACTCGCCCTTGAGCTGGTTGGCCTCGTAGAGCGCGACGTTGGACTCGGCCATCTCCATGAGCTTGAGGTCGAGGGTCTTGTTGGCGGACTCGAGCTCGTCCTGGTTGTGCTTGAGGTTGGCGAGCATGGTGTTGAACATGTCCGAGAGCTGCTCGAACTCGTCGCCGGTGTTGATGTCGCTGCGGATCAGCAGGTCGCCCTCGGAGACGCGCTCGGCGTAGCCGCGGAGCACACGCACCGGCGAGAGGATGATGCGGGTGGTGATGTAGTAGAAGACGGCGATGGCGAGGAGCCCGGCGAAGAGCCCGGCGGCGACGATGTAGACGCGGTTGAGCGTCTGCTGCAGCGCGGCCTCCTGGTCGCGGAGCTCGACGAGCAGGACCTGTTGCAGCGGGTCGGCCACGCCGGCGGCGTCGACCCCGGCGGCGTAGGTGCCTTCGAGCCGGGCGGCGTCCGAGGCGCGGACGGCGCGGGCGTAGCGGAAGGTGAGCTGGCCCTCCCCGTCGCGGGTCGGCTCGAAGTAGTCGGCCCGGCCCGGGGCGCGGTCGAAGGCCGCCACCGCCCGGGCGAGGAACGGGTCGGCCGCGGCGGCGGGCTCCAACTCGTCTTCGGTCACGCGGCCCAGCACGACGCCGGTGGTGAACGTCGGGGCATCCTCGGCGTCGATGCGGCGGGCCGGCTCGCCCAGGTCGATCTGCCCGGCGAGCCACATCTCGGCGAGGTCCTGGGCGCGGCGCTGCGGCGACCGCTCGACCAGCGTCTGCATCCGCCAGCCGACCACGGTGAGCGCCGCGGTCATCACCAGCACGACCGCGAGGCCGAACAGCAGTTGGCACTTGTTCGCCAGACTGATGCGGACGCCGCGGAGCATGGCCCGATTGTATCGGCTGAGGGGTCGGCGTCCGGCCGCGGGACGCGGGGCCGATGGCTTGATCGTGGCGCGTCCGGATCGGTACCATAGAACGCTGCGTAGTGGCCGTAATCCGCGGGTTACGCCGCCGCCCGCCCTCATCTTGCCCGCCGCGGTGCGGGTCACGGAGACCTCTTGAAGCTCGTGATCCAAATCCCGTGCCTGAACGAGGCCGAGAACCTGCCGGCGACGCTCGGCGATCTGCCGCGATCGGTCGAGGGCTTCGACGAGGTCGAGTGGTTGATCATCGACGACGGGTCGCGCGACCGTACCGGCGAGGTCGCGGCGACGCACGGGGCCGATCACGTCGTGCGGTTCTCAACCAACCGCGGGCTGGCCGCGGCGTTTTCGGCCGGCCTGCAGGAGGCGGTCCGGCGGGGGGCCGACGTCGTCGTGAACACCGACGCGGACAATCAGTATTGCGCGGACGACATCGTCAAGCTCACCGCGCCCGTCTTACGCCGGGAGGCGGACATCGTCGTCGGCGACCGCCAGGTCAAGTCGCTGCGTTCGTTCAGCGGGACCAAGCGTTGGCTGCAGGTCTGGGGTAGCACGGCGGTCCGCCGGCTCAGCGGCACGCAGGTGCGCGATGCGCCCAGCGGGTTCCGGGCGTTCTCGCGGTTCGCCGCAGTGCGGCTGAACGTGTTCACGTCGTACACCTACACGCTGGAAACCCTGATCCAGGCCGGGCAGTTGGGGCTGAAAGTCGTGTCGGTGCCGGTCCGGGTGAACCCCAGCCGCCGGCGGTCGCGGCTGATGCGTAACAACGCGCACTACGTGCTGATGTCGGTGCTGACGATGGGCCGGGTGGTGCTGATCTACCGGCCGCTGCGGATCCTCTTGGGCTTCGGAGGCGTGTTGCTGTTGGCGGCGACGGCGCTGGGTTTGCGGTTCCTCTGGTACTACGTAACGGGCGAGGGGTCGGGTAAGGTCCAGTCGTTGATCCTGGCCTCGATCCTGGCGGCGATCGGTTTCCAGACGTGTGTCCTCGGTGTCCTGGCGGACCTGATCAGCGTGAACCGCCGGCTCTTGGATCGTTTGCGCGTGGAACTGGCCCCGGCGGCCTCCGGGGACGCTTCGGTACGCGGGCTCGGCTCGAGCGAGCCTACCGAGCGTCGGGGGTCCGCGGTCGAGTTGGAAGCCGCCGCGCTGGAGCCGGCCGACCGATGAAGACGGTAACGACGCGTGGCCGCGTCATGATTCTGGTGTCGCTGGGGTTTGGGGTGCTGGTCGCCTGGGCTTACGGCCGCGCCGGCTTCCGCCATCCGGCGTTGGTGGCTGTACCCCCGATCGCCGGCCTCGTCGCCGCGGTTTCGGTGTGGGCCTCGGGTTGGCGTCCGCCCCGCCGGCTGCGGCCCGCGCGGCGGGGGCTCGTGGCTTCCGTCTTTTTCGTTGTCTCGCCGGCGTACTTCGGCCTGAGCGCCTGGCTGCAGGACCGGACGCTGGCGCCGATGTGGTCCGACGAGTTTTCGTACCTCACGCAGGCCCAGATCTTCGCCGCCGGCCGGCTGTGGCTGCCGCCGCACACCCACCCCGAGTTCTTCAACTCGTTCCACCTGCTGGTCGAGCCGCTGTACCTCTCGAAGTACTTCCCCGGCACGGCGCTGCTGCTGACGCCGGGGGTGTGGATGGGTCTGCCGCACGGGGTCACGATGCTCGCGATCGCGGGGGCGGCCGTGTCCATGACCTACCTGTTGCTGGCCCGGTTGTTCGACGACCGCGCCGGATTGGTGGGCGTGGCGATGCTGCTGGCGGCGAGCCCGTTGCGTTTGTTCTCGACGATGGCGATGTCGCACGTCCCGATCGTGTGCTGCGTCCTGCTGGCGATGCTGTTGTACCTGCGTTGCCGCGATCGGCCGACGCCGGGGCGTTTCGCGGCGTTGGGCTCGTGCCTCGGGTTCGCCGCGCTCGTGCGGCCGCTGGACGCCCTGCTGCTGGGCTTGCCGATGGGCCTGGCCGTCCTCGCCGGGCAGGCCCTTCGTATCAAGAGGGGGCGGGACACGCCGGGGCGTGTGGCGGCGAACCTGGCCGTGTGTGTGCTGGCGACGCTGCCTTTTCTGTCGCTGCAGGCCGTGATCAACCACAACGTTTCGGGCTCGGCGTTCCGCACGCACTACCAGGTCTACGAAGACCGCTTCGGCGGGCTGTTGATCCGGACGCCCTCGCGGTCCGGCGACATCGCCCGCAACCTGCAGACCCCGCAGGAAGAGGCCCTGATCGAAAGCGGCGCGGAAACCCGAGCGTACTACGCTAGCAACAGCTACGTCACGATCATGCGCGAGAAGCGGCTGTCGCTGACGTTGTGGGTGCTGACCGGGTGCTCGTTCATCGTGGTGGCGGTGATGGTGGCCGGGCTCGTTTTGAACCTGACGCGTGTGGACGCCGCGTGGGTGCTGGCGGCGATGGTCCCGCTTTTTTTGTTGACGTACGGGTTTCGGGTCGGCTACCGCCAGCAGTACATCCTGGTGCTGCTGCCCGCGGCGGCGGTGGCGGTGGGCGCGGGGCTGCGGGCGCTGGCGGTCCTGGTGCCGCGGAAGCCGGCGGCGGTGTACGCGGCGGCCTGGGTCGCCGTCGTGTCGGCGTGCGTCACGTTGCTGCCCGAAGTCAACCGCCGCCTTTACGATGCGGTTTACCAGCCGCCGGAAGCCGCGGTGGTGGCTTCGGTGATCGACAACCTGGAGAAAACACCCGCGATCGTGTTTTTCAACTTCGTCAAGGGCACCGTTAACGCGCACTTCGAGCCGGTCTACAACATCACCACGGCCCACCCCGACGACGCTCGGGTCATCCGGGCACACAACCGCGGCGCCGAAGAAACCGCGGTGTTGCTGCGCTACTACCGCCAGACCCAGCCGGGGCGACACGTCTATTTCTACGACCGCGCGACCACGGCCCTGGCCTACCTCGGCGACGTGGCCTCGGTGCTCGATACGATCGAAGCCACGCCGCGCTCGGACGACCCGGGCGACGGCGAACCCACCGATCTTTGAGGGGGCCGCAGACCCACCGTGGCAGCCGAGGACACGAAGATGAGCGGAGCGGTCACGGCCCGTGCGAAGGGGCGGCCGAGCGGGCGGCGTTGGGTGCGGCGGCTGGCCGGCGTGCTGGGGTTCGCGTTGCTGCTGGTGCTGTTGTGGCTTTACCGGGAGCACCTCGCGCAGCTCCGGCATCTGACGGCGGGGGACGTCTTGCTGGTGCTCGGGCTCTTCGTCGTGTTCCGCGTCGCTTCGGCCGGCGCTTACCTCTGCCTGCTGCGTCGCACGGGCTGCCCGATGCCTTTGGCCGAGGCCACCGTGCTGCAGTCGGTCGCCTCGTACCTGAGCCTGGTCGTGCCCAAGGCCGGCGGCGTGGCCACGCTGGCGTACGCCCGCCAGACCTACCGCCTGCCCGTCCTGGTTCATATGCATGTGCTGGTTGCGCTGCCGGTCGTTCAGCTGGCTGCGCTGGTGGTCCTGGGCGCGGCGTTGTTTTGGTGGCTCGACCCGGCGGTCGGCCGGTGGGCCGTGGCGGCCGTTTTTATGTCCGGTCTCGGCCTCTTCGGGGTCGCCAAAATCGTCCGGCGGATCCCGGGCGGGGCCGGGTCGGTCGCCCAACGGGTTGCCCGGAGTCTGCGGTACTTCCCGCCGCGGTCCGTCCTGGCGTGCGGCGTGGTGTTCGCCGTCTGTACGCTGCTGCAGGCGGTGCGTCTGCACGTCGTGGCGGACGCCTTGGGGGCGTACCCCGTCTTCGTCGGGCTGGTGTTGCTGACGGCCCTGGCGCAGGTGGCGAGCGTGGTCTCGCTGGTGCCCGGCGGGCTCGGGGTGCGTGAAGGCATCCTGATCTACGGCGCGACGCTCGCCGCGCTGGACCCGGAGCAGGCCGCCGTCGCGGCGGTGGGCGACCGCGGCGTCGCGCTTGCCGGTACGATCGGCATGGGCCTGATCGGCACTTGGCTGCTTCCGCGTTGGCCGCCGAAGCGTCGCGAAGCCCAACCGCCGCCCCCGCGAGAAGCCTAACCCATGCCCACGTTGAAGTCCCGCATCGGCGTCGCCGGCGAAATGGTCCGCGACGTCGGACTGTTTCCGACGGCCAAGCTGGTGTGCAACTACGCGCGGGCCCGCCTCCTAGAAAGACGCCGGGTGCGGCAATTCCGGCGGATGAAACTCGACGGCCCGACGCCGCGAACCATCCTCGGCAGCCGGATGACGCTGGACCCGGGGAAGGCCGGTCTGGACCGCGACCTGCTGCTCGACGGCATCCGCGAGCCCGCGGCCACCGGCCACCTGCTGGGCCTGCTCGACGCCGAGGACGTCGTGCTTGAGGTCGGCGCCAACATCGGCTACTACGCGCTGATGGAGGCGCGGGTCTGCCGCAAGGTCTTCGCCGTCGAACCCCACCCTGAGAACCTCTCCCGACTGGAAGAGCACGTCCGGCTCAACGGGCGGGACAACATCGACACGCACCACCTGGCCCTGGGCTCGGCCCCGGGTACGGTCCCGATGTTTGTCTCCTCGTTGTCGAACTGGCACAGCTGCCGGGAGAGCGACCGCGGGCGGGGCGGCGAAACGATCGAGGTGCCCTGCGAGACGATCGACCGCTTCGCGTCGGAGTACGAGACGCCGACGGTGATCAAGATGGATGTCGAGGGCTTCGAGCTTGAGGTGCTGCGTGGTGCCACCGAAACCCTGCCGAAGTGCCGGGTGCTGTTCCTCGAGTTCCACGGCGACATGCTCAGCCGGGCCGAGGTTCGGGAGCTGCTGGGCATCATCGCGCGATCGGGCCTGAGTCCTAGCCTGGTCGCCCAATACGACCGGCCGGGCATGATCAAGCTGCACGATGCGGCGCACCTCGACCGGATCGCGGCGGGCGACCGCGGCACCTACGAGCTGTTTTTCGTGCGATCGTGACCGCGTCGCGTCACCGGTCTTCGGGTGGGCCGGGGCGATCGCGGGGCGTGTCGATGATCTGCCGGAGTTGCTCTGCGATTACGCCGGTGCTGAACCTTGCGAAGTAGGCCCGCCGGCCGGCCGAGGCGATCGCCCGCCGCCGTTCGCGGTCGTCGATCAGCCGGGTGACGGCTTCCGCTAAGAGGTCGTCTCGGCCGGGGGGCACAAGAACGACTTCCCGGTCGGCGACTAAGCCGCGGTTCATCGCCGGCGAGTCGGCGGTGACGACCGCCCGCCCCGCGGCGAGGGCGGAGTACACCTTGTTCGGGATCACGCGGCCGGCCTTCGGTGTGGTCCCGAAGATGCCCAGGCAGACGGTCGCTCGGCGGGTCAAGATCGCCAGCTCCTCGGGGGGCACCGACCCGATGAACTCCACGTTGGTGAGTCCGGATTCCTCCGCGAGCCGAGTTGCAAGAGGTTTGGTCTGGCCCTCGCCCACCATCAGGAACCGCACGTCGCCGCGTCGGCGCAGCCGCGCGGCGCAGCGGACGATCACCTCGACGCCGTGCAGCGGCGCGTACTTGCCCCAAAACAAGACGAGCCGCGGGTCGTCGTCCGTGTCGTCTTCTTCGGACCGATCGGTCCCGAAGTAGGGCTCGTCCGCGCCGACCGGGACGACGTGTATCCGTTCCGGCGATACGCCGAGCTTCTCAACGAAGAACCGGAGGTGCGCCTGCGTGTCGATCAGAACTTCGTCCGCTAAGCGACAGGCACGCCGGTCGATCCACCGCAGCAGCCGGGCCGGCCGGGAGCCGTCGCGGTAGAGGCCCCGGTCTGTCACGGCGTAGTCGTAGAGGGAGATAAAGACGTCGAAGACCAGCCGGCTACGCTTGAGTCGACTCAGCACCCGGGCGAGCGGCATGTCGAAGTGCCCCGGGTACATCACCAACATCAGGTCACACCGCCCCACGCGCAACAGCCGCCATGAGAGCAGGGCATATGCCCCGGCCAGCCTCAGGCCGAGCTTGAGTTTGCTCGTAAGCCCGGCATACGCTCCGGGTTTATCCTGGTCGCGTTCCCAAACGCTGTGGTTGACCGTCGTGACTTCGAACCCCGCCCGTTCGAGCGCGGCGATAAGGGTTCGGTTTCGGGGGTAGTCCCGCTCGAAGGTGCCCCAGCAGCAAACGGACCTTACGCGTCGGCCCATGCCCGTCACCCCGGCGGGAGGTCGGCGGCGTCGATGCCCGGGCCGTCGGGCTCGGCGGCGGCGGCGCGGGCCAGGGCGACGCGGCGGAAGGCGCTCTGGCCGCCGCGACGCATGGCGATCACGCCGGTGCGGGCCAGCTCGATCACGCCATAGGGCTCGAGCAGCGCGAGGAACGCGGCGAGCTTCTCCTCGTCGCCGGCGACCTCGATCATGACCTGGTCGCTCGCCACGTCGACGATGCGGGCGCGGAAGAGGTTGGCCAGCGTGATGATCTCTTCTCGCTTGTCGGCGTCGCCCCCCCCGGATGCGCTACCCCCGGAATTGACGGTGCCCTTGGTCGAGACCTGGACGAGCACGAGGTCGCGTTCGACGTAAGCGACGTCCTGGTAGTCGACGACCTTGACGACGGGCACGAGCTTCTGTAGCTGCTTGCGGACCTGTTCGAGGGTGGCGTCGTCGCCGGTGACGACGATGGTCATGCGGGAGAGCTCGGGGTTCTCGGTGCGGCCGACGACGAGGGAGTCGATGTTGAAGCCGCGGGCGGCGAACATGCCGGCAACCTGGGCGAGGACGCCGGGCTCGTTGGTCACCAGGGCGGCGATGACGTGACGCATCACCAGGTCGGTCGGGATCGGGTCGCTCATCACCGGATGATACCTGACCCGGCGGGGCGCAAAAAAACGCCGACGGCCTCTCAACCGTCGGCGTCCCTCTCTCGTCACCGGCGACGCGGGCGTGGCCGATGGTTCTCTTTCCCCGCCCCTCCGCCCCGTCGGTTGCGTGGTCGGGTGATTTATCAGGGGGCCCAGAAGCGGACCTCCCGGCGGTCGGGTCCGGGGTCGGGTTCGGGATCGATTCCGGGGTTGGTTCCGGGGGTGGTTCCGGGGGTGATCGTGGGTGAATCGGCGGTGACGGGCACGGTCGCGGTGTCGGGGGCCGGGTGGGGTTGCCACCGGACACCGGGGGCCGCGGCGAAGGTGGCGTCTGTGCGGAGTTGGCGGACCTGGTCGGTGAGCGCGGCGAGGCCGGCGTGCAGCTCGTCGAGGCTGCCGGGGGCGAGCGTAGCGGTGACGTCCGCGGGCGGCGGCGGGGGCGGGAGGACGAGGCGGGGCTTGACCGTGAGGCGGGGTGCCGAGATTGCGGGACGGGGCGCGACGTCCTCGGTCGGGGCCGCGTTGGCGGGGGTGGGTCCGAAGAGTTTGGCCCAGGCGAGGCCGGCCTCGCCGAGAGCGGTGGGCGGCAGATACACGACGTCGCCGGCGGCGAGGGTGATGTTGAGGGTGCTGTCGCCGTGCCGCACGATCGCGTCGAGGTCGACGGTGAGGCGTCGGCGGGCCTCGCTGTCGGGGCTGGGCCGCAGGACCTGAACGCGGCGGGTGTCGGCGCGGACGGTGGGCCCGGCGTAGGCCAGCGTGTCGAGCAGGCGGTTGGTGCCGCGGTAAGGCTGGGCGCCGGGCCGCTCGACCTGGCCGAAGACGTAGACGCACTGGCTGGCGAAGGCGTGGACCCGCAGCGTTACCCGCAACTCGTGCCCCGCGTCAGCGGCGGCGGCCTCGAGGGCGGCGGCGGCCTCGGCGGCGGTCCGACCGGCGACATCGACCGGGTCGAGGCCCGCGACGCGCAACTTCCCGTCGGGGCCCAGGGTCTGGGTCAGGGTCCGCGTGACGTCGGCGTCGTACAGCGTAAGCTCGACGGTGTCGGGCACCCCGAGGCGGTAGCCGGCCCCGCTCGGGTCGGGGGCGGGCTCGCGGACAAACGCGGCGTAGTCGTCGTAGACCGCGGCGTGTTGGCAGCCGGTCAGCACCGCGGCGACCACGACGACCGCGGTCAGCAGCCACGCGGATACGTCTTGCGGGGGGCGGAGACCCATGCCGGAGTCATCGACGGGATCGGGGCGACACTTAACCGGGTCGTGCGGATCGCGCGTGCTGGGCAAGACGGACGCTGGGGGGGCGTCCATAAAAAAACGGCGGCGGGCCGGCTCCGGCCGCCGCCGCTCCCCTCCGGCTCCTCCTCCGTTTCCCTCTCACTGGTTCAAGAGGTTGGCTGGTTACGGCGAGACGACGTAGCGCCGCACCGTGCGGCCGGCGGTCTGGCGTTTGGTGTCGTCGTAGCCGTTGGTGCGGACGTCCTGGGCGAGCAGGAACATGCGTTCGTAGAGTTTCATGCCCCCGACCGAGCCGGCGAGTTCGAGCGTGTCGCTCTGGGCGAAGGTTTCGGCCCACATCTCGCGGACGTCCTGCCAGTAGGCCGCGGTTTCTTCCCAATAGCGTCGGCCGGCGGTGAAGTCGACCTCATCCGTGCGGTCGTAGACGTTGAGGCCCGATTCGTGCGCGATGACGCGGTCGGGTCGGCCGGCGTCGTCGAGCACAAGTTTCTGGTTTTCCTGCTCGTGGACCCAGCCGGCGGGGGTAATGGTGTGGCGGTTGCGGGCGAGCAGGACTTGGTAATCGTCGCGCTTCGAATGCTCGCGCCGGGGCAGCGGCCGCCAGGTCTCTTCGGACAGCCAGGTCGAGTGGTCACCGGTGTGGCTCCATCGGCCGTAGGACTCGTACCGTGGCGAGTCGTCGACCTGGTACACGGCCTGGCTCCAGGTACCGGCCACTTGTTTCGGGTTGAGCTCGACGCGTTCCCAGGTGTTGGCGCTGCGGTACTCCAGCATCTCGGTGTCTTCGTAGACCCAGTCCTGCCGCCAGTGCTTGATGACCACGGGCTCGACGTCCTGGTTGAGGCTGCCGTCGTCGTTCTGCGGGTGCATGACCAGGATGTGTTGCAGGACGATGGTGTCGCCACGGTCCTCGGCGACTTCGACGAACTCGGATGCACCCGAGAAGTAGGGCTCTTTCAGCTCGTAGCCCGGCTCAATCGCCACGGTCTCCTGGAACTGGAACTTGACGCGATACTCGCCGACCATCGCAAGGATGGCCTCGCGATCCTTCTGGAACTTCGCGTCGGGGGACGGCGAGCGGTCGCCGGCGAAGCCGAGGTCGGCCGAAGTGCCGCACCCGGCCAGCGACCACAGGAGGACGGGCAGCAGCAGCGTCGCGGGGCGTCGGAGAAGGGTGATCATCATCTGTACCTCGAAATCCTTCGGGAGAAAACGCCGGCGCGGCGGTTCGCGCCGACGAGCTTTACTTTACAGGTATAGGTAGTTGGTCCGTGGCGGGTTTGATACGGCGAGTTTTCACGAAATGGTGACTCGGGTCGGCCGGGGTGTCGCGTTGCTATGAGAACCAACAAAGATAGCGCGTCCGGGGCGGACGGTCAAGAAAGATGAGACGTTATCTCAAGTCAATTCTGGCAACCCGGCCGCAAGCGACTTCAGGCCGCGGCCTCGGCCCGCGGCAGGAGGCGGGCCATGGCCGTGACAAGCCGGCGGGGCGGCAGCGGGGTGGCGAGCAGGCGGATCGACCGGCCCGGGCTGGCCGAGGCGTCGAGCTCGAGGTTGCCCCTCGGTGAGATGAGCACGAGGGGCAGCTTGCCCAGGCCGGCCTTCATCTCGGCGGTCTGGAGCTGGCGGGTCACCGCGTCGCGCTCGCGGACGGTGCGGACGTGAACCACGGCGAGGTTGGGCGGGGCGGCGGTGGGGTTCAGCGTTGCGACCAGGTAAGCCAGGGCGTCGGAGGCGGGATCGAGACCGACGAAAAGCGGGCGGGGGGTCGGGTCGAGGTCTTGCAACAGACGCCTCCCGCTGGAGGCGGCGCGGCCGAGCCCGGAAGTGGCCGCGGCGGGCAGCACGAGCCCGCGGGCCCGGTCGACCCGGTCGGGCAGCGTTTCGAGCGCTCGGCCCAGCGCGGCGGTTTCGAGCCCCATCGCCGAGACCAGCCCGTCGGTCGCCTCGACCGCGTCGTCGCCGCCGTGGCCCAGCAGCAGCGCGTGGGCCAGCGCGTCGGCGAGTTTGAGCGCCCGCAGCAGCCCGACCGCCGCGCCGGCCAGGTGGCGGGACGACTTCACGTCGTGGTGGTGCAGGCCGACGGGGTTGGCCAGTTCGGGCCCGGCGTTCCAGGACCGCAGCGTCTTGTCCAGCAGCGTGGCGTGCGTCTCGAGCAGCAGGTGCGACTCGGTGTCGAGCAGCGACGTCTGCAGCCCCTCGGCCGTCTCGAGCACCTCGGCGTAGCGCGGCCCGAGGTGGCGGACCATGAGCAGCCGGCCTGCGTCGTGGATCAGCCCCACGGTCGCGGCGGTCTCGGCTTCTTCGGGCTTCCCCCCGGCGAGGCGAGTCAGGTCGGCGGCCAGCAGGGACACCGCCACGGCGTGCTGCCAGAACCCGGCCCCGTCGAAGTCGGCCGCGCCCCCGTCGCCCGGGACTTGCCACGTCTCGAGCGGTCCGATCAGCTCGCCGACCGCATCGAGCCCGAGCCGGGCCGCCGCGGCTTCAAGCGACGCGGCCGGCGGCACGTCGCCGAAGCGCTCGGACCGGTTCGCCTCACGCAGCAGGTGCAGCGTCAGCGTCGGGTCCTGACGGGCGACCTCGACCACGTCGGCGACGGTGGCGTCGTCGTCGCCCAGCACCTCGGTCAGCCGCAGCTTGCTCCAGGCGAGCACCGGCAGGTCGTGGCCCCGTTCGATCACGTCGTCGATCTGCGGGCGGTCCACCAACGGCTTAAGGGTCTTGAGCACCGCGTCGTCCACGATCGGGGCGTGGACGACCCGGGCCGCCCCCGGAACCTTGACCTCCGGGATCGGAGTGTTCTTGGTGCTCGTGTCCGTGGCGGTTCCCGCGGGCGTCTCGACCGCTTGCGGGGGTGGGCAATGTTTGTCGATGAGTTTTTGGAGGGCCGCCATCGTAAAGCGTGACTTGATCAGGTAGTCGCGGGCCCCGAGGGCGACGGCCTGCTGGACGCGGGACAGGTCGGTGCCCTCGATCAGCAGCACGGCCGGAGTCTCGGCGTGGTTCGGGTCTTCGCGCAGCCGGCGGAGCAGCTCGACGCCGTCGAGCCTGGGCAGTTCGAGGTCCAGCAGGATCATGGAGGTCGGGCAGAAGCCGGCGACCTCGAGCGCTTCTTCGCCGTCGGCGGCCGTGAGGGTCAGGAAGCCCGCGGCCCGGATCGCCGCGGCGAGCGGCTCGCGCACGATCGGCGCGGGGTCCACGATCAGGATCGAACCGGAAGCAGACATCTCGTCGCCGCTTTCCCCAAAATGCCCCAACCGGGCCGGTGACCCCCCGCGGCACCATCGGCCGGGTGCCGCGTTCGGATCACCCTAACCCGGAAATTCCGGGTTGTGATTTACCGAAGCTCGTTATCCGGACGCGGCGGCGTTTCAGTTCGTGGTCAGGCATGTGGACGTTACGATAGCGCAAGACGTGGCCGACGCCGGCTGACCGGCCGCCCGATGACTTTTCTGGAAAGGAACCAACGATGAAGATGTGGACAGGTGCGGTATTGGTGCTGGCGGCTTTGTGGGTCGGCGGCTGCGAGGAGGCGGAGAACGCCGCCGAGTCGGTGGGCGAAGCGACGCAGGAGGCGGCCGAGAAAACCGGCAACACCGTGTCCGACGCGGTGGACTCGGTGAAGCAGCAGGCGTCCGAGGCGGGTCAAAAGGTCGAGGAGGCCGCCGGCGAGGCCCTGCGCAGCGGCGAGGAGACCGTCGAGCAGGTGGTCGAGACGACGAAGCAGAAAGTGGATGAAGCGGTCACGGCCGGGGAGCAGAAGTTGGACGAGCTGACCGGTGCGGCCGAGTCGGCGGGGGAAGAAACCGCGGGTGAGGTGGACGCGTCCAGCCTGTCGCTCAGCGACCTCACGGCCGGCATGAAACTCGACGCCGGCACCGCCGACGCCGCGATCGCCAAGGTCAAGAGCCTCATCGGCGAGGAGAACTACGACCTCGCTGCCCAGTGGATCGGCAAGCTCGAAAGCGTCGAGCTGCCCGCCGGCTACGGCGCCCAGCTCGACCAGATCAAGGGCATGCTCGAACAGGCCAAGAGCCTCGGCGGGGCGCTGCAGGGTCTGGGCAAATGATCCAGCCCCGCTGCTTGCGGCTTAGCCGACCCTCGCTAAGCCGCAAGCGGCTTTTTTGTGCGCGTCAGTCGTCCAGCTCGGCCCACTCGTCGAACTCCAGCCGGGCGAGGATGGTGAAGTTCTCGCCGTCGGGTTTCAGGACGTAGGCGACGCCCTGCGGCTCGGGGTAGATCCCGGTGACCGCCTCGAACGGGTCGTCGTGCGCGACGATCACCGTGTTGACGCCCTCGTCCGGCACGGCCACGACCAGCGGCATCACCCGCTCCCGCATCTCTTCGACCTGCTCGGGGGTGTAGTCTTCGAAGGGCAGGAAGTTGAGCATCGCGTTCTTTTCGTACCGGCCGAACGCCAGGTCCGCGGTCTGCCACGCCCGGAAGTACTCGCTGCTGATCACGTCGCCGACGGGGATCGCCAGCTCGCGGAACGCTTCGCCGATGGCCTTGGACTGGTTCCAGCCCTCTTCGCTGAGGACGCGCTGGGTCGAGCCGTCGTTGGGGTCGGCGGTGACCTGGTCGGCGTAGTCCTTCTCGGTCTGGGCGTGGCGGAAATAGATCACGTGCCCGCCCTCGAGCAGGGCCGGCAAGAGCTGCTCGGCCGGGACGGGGGTGAACGGTTGTTCGTCGGCCAAGACGACGACGGGCAAGCACAGGGTCACGACGAACGCCGCCGTGAGCAGTCCGCCGCGTAAGCCACCGAGCACCACGGAAGAGCCGGCACGATAAGGGGGGAGATACGTCATGCTTCAAACCTATTGAGAGAGTTTCGCAAAGGCAAGTCGGCCCCCCGAAATGAGCGGTGCTATGCGTCCGACGGTGCAGGTTCCGGGGGTTCGGTACACTCCGCCGCCATGTTGCCCCGCACCCCCTTCCTGCAACTCGTCGCCCCGCGTTTCCCGCTCGCCCTCAAGCGGCTGCGGGAACAGACTTGGCGGATCGACCCCACGCCGCTGCCGGTCGCCGCCACCGCGGCGACGCGGGCGCACCGCCCGATCCGCGACGCCTCGAAGCTGAAGTACCGGGCGGTCAAGAAGACGCCTTACCACTGGGGCGAGCTGTTCGATCAGTGCTTCTTCCGGATCGACCTGCGCGGCCGGCCGACGGCCGGGAAGTTCCTGCTGTGGCGCGACCGCGGCGAGGCGACGGTCTACCGCGACCAGACCCCGCTGTTCGGCGTCGACCCGGGGCACGTCTTCCAGCCGCTGCCGCCGCGGGCCACGACGCTGACCGTCGAGTCGATCTGCTGCCGGTCGGGTATCTGGGTCACGGGCGAAACGCAGGGCATCGCCCCGGAAGGCAGCCGGTTCGACGGCGCGTACCTGGCGCAGCGCGACGACGGCGCGTACCACTTGTCATTGGACCTTGAGGTGCTGCTCGACCACGCCTTCGCGCTCATCCGACGCGACACCCACGCCCCCAGCCCCGAACACCCCGGCGGCTACCGCGCCGGCTTCGACACCGCCCACCCCCAGGCCAAGCGCATCCTCGCCGAACTCGACCCCGTCGCCGACCGCCTCGACGCCGGCGACCTGACGGGCGCCCGCAGGCTCTGCGGCAAGCTCATGAAATCCCTCGCCGGACAGGGCGACCCCACGGTCACCAACGTCATGACCGGCCACGCCCACCTCGACCTCGTCTGGCTCTGGCCCGAGAACTGCGGCGAGTTCAAGGCCACCCACAGCTTCGCCAACGCCCTGTCGCTCATGGACCGCTACCCCGAGTTCGTCTTCGGCTACAGCCAGCCGATGAGCTACGAAGCGCTCGACCGCCGCACGCCCAAGATCATCCCGGCGATCAAATCGCGGGTGAAGGAGGGCCGCTGGGAACACGCCGGGGCGACCTACGTCGAGTCGGACACGCAGCTGCCCTGCGGCGAGAACCTGCTCCGCGCCTTCGAGCTCGGGCAGGCCGACCTCGTCGACCGCTTCGGCCAGCCGTCCAACGTGCTGTGGATCCCCGACGTGTTCGGCTACTCGGCGTGCGTGCCGCAGCTCATGGCCGGCTTCGGCACCGACTACTTCTACACCACCAAGCAGCACTGGTCCCGCTCGACCCCCTTCCCCTACTCCAGCTTCCGCTGGCGCGGCCGCGACGGCACCGAGGTGCTCAGCCACGTCTCGTTCTACTACTACAACCAGGAGGGCACGCCCACCGACCACCGCCGCGCCGCCGACTTCCACCGACAGGCCGGCGTCCACGACGAGGCGCTCGTGCCCATCGGCTACGGCGACGGCGGCGGCGGGCCCAACGCCGAGATGATCGAACGCGCCCGCCGCACCGCCGACCTCGCCGGCCTGCCCCGGTCCCGCTGGGGACGCATCGACGAGTTCTTCGACCGCATGGCCGACCGCCGCGACGACCTGCCGGTCCACACCGGCGAGATCTACATGGAAGGACACCGCGGCGTCCAGACCACCCACGGCAATCTCAAGGCCGCCTTCCGCGCCGCCGAACGCGGCCTCCAGACCCACGAGGCCGCCCACGCCCTGCTCGGCCGCGGGCCCATCGACCGCGGGCCGTGGAAACGCCTGGTCTACGCCCAGTTCCACGACCACATCCCCGGCTCGTCGATCCAGCGGGTCTACGACGAGGGCGTGCCCGAGCTCGAATCGATCGCCTCGGACGCGACCGCCGCCGCGGCTTCGGCCTTGTCGCGCAAGAACGCCGCCGCCTCGTGGTTCAACCCGCTGCCGCTGCCGGTGCGCGTCACCACGAAGCGCGGCGTCGTCGAGTTGCCACCGCTGAGCGTGACGCCCCGCGACACGAAGCCGACCCCCGCCGAGATCGCGGCCGACGAAAAATCGATCCGGGGCCCACGCCTGCAGGCCCGCTTCAACAAGTCCGGCGAGGTCACCCGGCTGATCGTGGACGGCCACGCCGTCGCCCTGCGCGAGCCGATCGCGCAGCTCTGGACCTACCACGACGTGCCGATGCTGCACGAGGCCTGGGACCTCGACCGCCACGTGCTGTCCAACGGCCGCCGCGTCGCCACGCCCGCCGATGCGCAAGCGTTCGGCGACAACACTTCCATTGCCGGCGTCGCGTTCCGCCGGTCGCTCGGCGACGCGGGCGAGGTCACCGTGCGCTACACCCTCGAAGCCGATGCCCCGGTCCTCCGCATCGACTTGGAGCTCGACTGGCAAGCCGCGGGCCGGCTGCTCAAGCTGGTCTGCCCAACCGACTACCGCGGGGCCCACGCCCGCTACGGCGCGCCCTTCGGCTCGGCCCCCCGGCCGCAACTTCCGGGGGGACTTGCCGCCGACGCCGCGTTCGAGGTCCCCGGCTCCCGCTGGGCCGCCGTCGCCGACGACACCGAGGCCGACGGCCTCATGCTCGTCACCCGCGATAAGTACGGCTTCGGCAGCCACGACGGCACGCTGCACCTCTCGGTCGTCCGCTCCGCCAAGGTCACCCCCGCCAACCGCGGCGCGACCGTCGACACCCTCGACGCCGCCCCCGACGCCGACTTCTCCGACCTCGGCCGCCACCGCGTCCGCCTCGCCCTGGGCCGTTACACCGCCGACGCCCCCCGGAAGGAACAACCCGCCGCGCTCGCGGACACCCTCTTCACCGAGCCGATCAAGGTCGATGCGAAGCCGACGGATGCGCTGCTGCCGACGATGGGCGACACGCCGGCGTCGCTCGTGCCCGCCTGGGTCAAGCCCACCGGCGACGGCTGCCTGCTGCGGTTCCACGAAACCCTCGGCCGCCGCGGCCGGCTCCGCCTCGACGCCGCCCCCGGAACATCTATCGCCCCCGCCACGCTCCCCGGTGAGCCCACCGCCGACGCCAAGCCGAGGCTCATCCTCGACGTCACCCCGTATCAACTGCTCACGGTCCGCGTCTACCGCAAGAAGTCGTGAGGGGGTGCAGGGGGACACCCTCTGCCGCCCGCCGCGCAGGCGACGGCCAACCCAGACGCTCCGCCGCTTCACAACCTTGCCGCTGATCTTCCACATCGTTAGCTTGACCCGCTTATGCGCCTGACCGACATCCTCCAGCCCGACTGTGTGATCGTCCCGCTCGAGGCCGACGACAAACAGGCCGCCATCTTCGCGCTCGCCGACGTCCTGTGCGCCAACACCGGCATCGCCGACCCCGCCGCGCTGAAAGAAGCCATCTGGAAACGTGAGACCGTCCGCACCACCGGCATCGGCGGCGGCGTGGCCGTGCCCCACGGCAAGACCGAGCACGTGCCGAGCCTCCGCATGGCCATCGGCCGCACCGCCGCGCCCCTCGAGTTCGGCGCGATCGACCGCAACCCCGTCGAGCTGATCATCCTGCTCGCCTCGCCCATCGATCAGACCGGCCCGCACATCGAAGCGCTGTCGCGCATCAGCCGGATGCTCATCGACGCCGACACCCGCGCCGAGATGAAGGCCCTGCCCGACGCGGCGTCGCTGTACGAACGCATCGCGGCGATCGAGACGGCGGGCTGAAAGGCTGCTTGGCCCTCACCCGTTGAACTTCGTCATCGCCCGGTCGATCCCGTCGTTCAGCCAGGCCTCGACGCAGTCGCCGGCCCGGCTCAGGGCGGGGTCCAGTTCGTCGAGCTGTTCGGGGTGGAACCGGCCGAGGACGAAATCGACCTGCGGGACGCGGGCCGGCTTCGGGCCCACGCCCAGGCGGAGGCGGGGGTAGTCGCGGGTGCCCAGGGCCCGCTCGATGTCCTTGAGCCCGTTGTGCCCGCCGGCCGAGCCGGTCGCGCGGAGGCGGAGCTGACCGACGTCCAACGCGAAGTCGTCCACGACCACCAGGACATCTTCCGGGAGGAGCTTGAAGAAGGCCGTCGCTTCGCCGACCGCGAGGCCCGAGCGGTTCATGAACGTGGTCGGCTGCATCAGCATCACCTTGTGCAGGGTGATACGGCCCTCGATGACCCCGGCGTGGAACTTATGTCGGGGCCGGTCGAGCCCGTGGCGTTGCGCGAGGCGGTCGAGGGCCATGAACCCGGCGTTGTGCCGGGTCCGGGCGTACTCCGCGCCGGGGTTGCCGAGGCCGACGATGAGTTTCATGGCGGGGGTTTTCATCCCCCTCCCTGAGGGAGGGGGGGAAGGCAGATCACTCGTCTTCGTTCTTCTCTTCGTCGGCCTTGGCCCCGATGACCTCGGGCTCGCCGTCGCCGGCCGTGGCGGTGTCCTCGTCGTCGGCGACCGCTTCCTGGATCGTGATCTGGGCCAGCAGGTAGTTGGCGTCGGTGGCGAGCTTGACGCCGTCGGGCAGGGGTAGGTCGTTGACGTAGATCGCGTCCTCGAGGTCGAGCTGGCTGACGTCGCAGATCAGTTCGTCGGGGATGGCGTTGGCTTTGCAGCTGACGGTCACGCTGGTGTGCGGCGTGCTGAGCATCGCGCCGGCCTCCTGCAGCGCGGCGGGCGTGCCCTTGAACTCGACCTCGAGCTCGATCTCGACCTCTTCGTTGAGGTCGACGCGGGCCAGGTCGACGTGGACCGGGGTGGTGTCGAGGTAGTCGTACTGCACGTCCTTGATGAGGCAGGGCTCGGCGTTGCCGTCGACCTCGACGCGGATGACGTGGGCGCCCTCGTGCAGGACGGCGAGCAGCGCCTTGCGGTCGACCGAGACGTGGGCGGGGTCTTGCTCGTGGCCGTAGACCACGGCCGGGAGCCGGCCGGCGTCGCGGAGGCGGGCGGCGTAGCGGGAGCCGAGCTTGGTGCGGGTCTCGGCGGCGAGGGTGGGGGTGTCGGTGGACATGGTGTTTCCTTCTGGTTGGGTTGTTTTCGTGGTTCGGATGACGGGTTTAGCGTTTCGCCCCGTCGATGCCCTTGCGGAACAGGCTCGACACGGACAGGTTGTGGTGGATGTTGTGGACCGCCTGGCCGAGCAGCTCGGCGACGGTGAGCTCGGTGAGCTTGTCGGCGATGGCTTCGCAGCGGTTCGCGCAGGGGATCGTGTCGGTCACGATGACGCGGTTGATCGGCGAGTCGGCGATGCGCTCCATGGCGAGGCCGACGAGCACGGCGTGGGTCGCGGCGACGACGATGTCTTTCGCGCCGTGCTTTTTCACCAACTTGGCGGCCTCGCAGATGGTGCCGGCGGTCGAGATCATGTCGTCGACCATGAGCACGTTCTTGCCCGCCACGTCGCCGATGATGTTGGCCGACTCGACGTCGGTGCCGGACTTTCGTCGTTTGTCGATGATGGCGAAGTCGGCGTCGAGGGCGTTGGCGACCACGCCGGCGACCTTGACGTTGCCCGGGTCGGGGCTGACGACGCAGAGCGGATCGAGCTCGTCGCGGGTCTCGGCGATGTGTTTGAGCAGTACGGGCGAGGCGGACATGTGGTCGACCGGGATGTCGAAAAAGCCCTGGATCTGCGCCGCGTGGAGGTCGAGTGCCAGGACGCGGTCGGCCCCGGCGGCGGTGATGAGGTTGGCGACGAGTTTGGCGGTGATGGGGGTGCGGCCCTCGTCCTTGCGGTCCTGCCGGGCGTAGCCGAAGTAGGGGATCACCGCGGTGATCCGCTCGGCCGAGGCGCGCTTGAGGCAGTCGATGTAGATCAGCAGCTCCATCAGGTGGGCGTTGACCGGGTGGTGGGTCGACTGGACGACGAAGCAGTCGCGGCCGCGGACGTCCTCCTCGATCTTCACCAGCACCTCGCCGTCGGGGAAGATGTCGGTGTGGCCCTGGCCGATGGGCAGCTCGAGGTGGCGGCACATCGCCTCGGCCAGGGCGCGGGACGCGCGGCCGGTGAAGATCTTGATGTGGTCGCGGTCGGCCTGGCTCACGTGGAGG